>JAQBGW010000126.1:0-9453 GCA_032128415.1 Betaproteobacteria bacterium
GGAGATGATGCGCGTCGGCGATGGTCTGACCCTGGTGCGTGAACCGGCAAATACGCACGATACCAACGCCGTACGCGTCGAGTGGCGCGGAGAAATGCTGGGCTATGTGCCGCGTCGCGAGAACAGCGATGTTGCACGGCAGATGGATCACGGCGCGCCCGTCAGAGCCCGCATCGTGCAGCTGAAGGCGGCGCGCAACCCCTGGCAGCGCATTGAATTCGAAGTCTATGTCGATCTCTCGCTGCAGCAACCCTGACATGGAAACTTTTTTCGCCACCTGTCCGCGCGGCCTGGAAGCCGTGCTCGCCACAGAACTGACTGAGCTCTCGGCCACAGAGGTGCGCCCGGTTGATGGCGGGGTCGGTTTCCGCGGCCCTTATGCCTTGTGTTACCGGATCAATCTCGAAAGCCGTATCGCCAGCCGCGTGCTGTGGCGCATCAGTCATTGCCGCTACCGTGTCGAAAACGACATCTACGATGCCGCCCGCAAGCTGCGCTGGTCGCAATGGTTTGGCCCGCATCAAACCATCCGCGTCGATACTGCAGCCATCAAAAGTCCGCTGCAAAGCCTCGACTTCGTCACGTTGCGCGTCAAGGATGCCGTCTGTGACGTGCTGCGTGACGCCGAAGGCGATCGACCCAATGTCGATACCCGCCAGCCCGACATCCGCATCCATGTATTTCTCACCCGCGACGAGGCCACGTTTTATCTCGATACCTCGGGTGAGGCGCTGTTCAAACGCGGCTGGCGCACGGCGACCGGTGAAGCGCCGCTGCGCGAGAACCTCGCTGCGGGCATATTGCGACTCGCCGGCTGGACCCCGGATCAGGTGCTGCTCGATCCGATGTGCGGCAGTGGCACCTTTCTGATCGAAGCCATGCTCATGGCCATGCACCGCGCGCCGGGACTGAATCGCAAATTCGGCTTCGAAAAACTGCGCAACTTCGACCGCAACGCCTGGGAATCACTCCGCCAGCAAGTCACCGCACGTGAAAATAAATCAATAAAAACAACATGTTATGGATATGACCGCAGTGGCGATGCCATCGCGCAGGCGCGCGAGAATGTGGCGGCACTGGGTCTGCAAAATAATATCGCGCTGAAACAATGCAGTTTCGAAGACTCCAAACCGCCGGCGCCTGCAGGCCTGTTGATCACCAATCCGCCGTACGGCGTGCGCCTCGAAGAACTCGACGAACTTGCCGTGTGGTACCCGAAGCTCGGCGACATTCTGAAACAACGCTACAGCGGCTGGACCGCCTATATCCTGACTGCTGACCTGCGTCTCACCAAACTGATGCGCCTGCAGGCATCACGGCGCATGCCGTTGTTCAACGGCGCGCTGGAATGCCGGTTGTTCAAATATGAGCTGGTGGCGGGGAGTATGCGGAAGACTAAAGAGGGGGCTTAGCGTATTGGTCTGCGGCGGGCCGGCGTAGCCGTTTGTACTCGAGCGATGCTGATTGTCCGTCCGCAGCACCTGGAATTAGACACCAATACGCTGGTGCTCCCACAACTCAATCGCCCCACGCTTAATACTGAACAATGGGTGTGATTCCGGCGAGGCCACACTGCGCCACCTTCGATAGAGTGACGGGCTGCGCACGCTCAACTTGCCCATCAGATGCTGCCACTCGTAGTGAAGCTGACCCGCGGTGCTTTCAATCTTGGCGTTCGACCGCACCGGACCAACTTTTCGGCGATTGAAGGAGTATCCACGTGACTCAGCTTCAGCGAACACGGAACTGAGGTAGGCGTTGATCGCTGATCTCGGAGCGGCGTGTGACTGGAATCGAAAAAGTTGTGGGTGATGGCGATAGCCTACGGTCTGACCGCGAAGAACTGCACGAGCTAAAAGCGCTTCGCGCCATAAAGCGACTAAGCCCTGGGGATCCAAATATTTGGGGTGGAGAGTCCAGATGCGCATGCGACACCAGTGGCGTCTAACGTGGAGCTAAACGGCGCGGCGTTTTTGGCCGCGTCCGCTTGAGCGCGAAGTTAGAGGTTGCGCGTGATGCTCCGCGTAGGAATCGAGAAGCCGCCGGATCATTCGCTGATACTGGGTATTGTGCTTCAGCGCCTGACTCTTGAAGAAGTCGACGCTGCGTTTGCTTAGGGCAAGCGTTACCTTGACTCCGTCATCCCGAAAGACCAAGTCTTCCGGAAGAGGGAGAAAATCGGGAACGATTTTAATCTTTCCGAGGGGCTCGTTTGTGTATTTGATTTTCGCGCTCATAAACTTGTTTTCATTTTCGCCAATAACCTGCCCCGAAAATACGGATTACATCGTCGCGATATACGAATCTGACTGTAAGGTCGCCATCTTCCACAAGGCCAAAGCAAAAGTGCCGCTTTTCATTTGAACTATGCGAAAAATCTTCGGCTATCACGCGCTTCGGGTCGGCGAAAGCGAACTGCGCCATGCCGAACGCAACGCCGTGTTTGCCATGGTTTTCCTGATCCTTTTTCGTATCCCACTCGAACCGGGTCTTTGCCATGGAAGAAGGCTGGCATAGATATGGGTAAAAAGCCATATTATTGTATGGCTAAATGGATACGGTTATGGCGACCTCTAACGTTCCGGTTGTGGCGCGCAGACATCGGCGCGTAGCGCCGATTTCGCGTCGCTCACGAACCGGCAGTTAAGTGCCATTACAACTCATATTTCGTGATGTCGAGCGACCCGTGAAAGACTCCGAGGATGTCGATGTTTTCATCGTCTTTTACGAGGTAGGCGATTCGGTAATGCCCGTATAGCAGGACTCGGACGTTTCGGGGGGAAGCAACATAGCGGTGTCCAATCTCGGGGAATCTGGCGAGGACTTGCGCCTTCTCGTAGATTTCCTGGACGGTGCGGGAGGCCGCGTGTGGATTGTCGGCTGCGATGTACTCGAAGATGTCTTCGAGCCAGCGCCGTGCTTCATCGGTCCACGCTATTGCTGCCATGCGCGGATGCGGCGCGCCATCTGCTCATTTGAGATTGTGCGCTTCGCGTCCGATTCGGCGAGACCGCGCTCGACCATGACGTGAAAGGCAAGTTCGCGCACGATTTCCTCGCGAGAACTGTCTTCGGGCTGCCCTTGGATCAGGCGGGTAAGTTCTTCCTTGACTGTGGACATAGTTTGAGTCTCCAAGTTATCGCTATCTTGCCACAATCACTTGCCGACGACGAATGGCACATAACGTGAAGTAGTTGACATTTTTAGTTGCCAAATTTAGGTGACATTTTTAGTTGACGTTTTGCACGAGGCTGGCGCCCATAATATGCCAGCGTTACGCCATCCTCAACCCTTCCGACGCGTCGACCGGGTTGTCTACCAGTCGACCTAAGCAGGGGGATCTATGGCGGCGGATAAAGATAGTCCAGGGATGGCTGCGCCCAAACCACGGCTGCTGCAGCAGGTGCGGGATGCGATCCGGCGCAAGCATTACAGCCCACGCACCGAGGAAAGCTATGTCCACTGGATCAAGCGCTTTGTCTATTTTCACGGCAAGCGCCATCCGGTCGAACTGGGTGAGGCCGAGGTTACCGTGTTTCTCAACCATCTCGCACGCGATCGCCATGTGGCTGCCGCGACGCAAAATCAGGCATTGTCCGCGCTGTTGTTTCTGTATCGGGAGGTCATGGGCCAGCCGCTAACCTGGCTGGATGGCGTGGACCGCGCGAAACGCCCGGCCCGTACGCCGACGGTCCTCACCCGCGCTGAAGTAACGCGGATTCTGGATCAGTTGGAAGGTGCCAGATGGATCATGGCCGGCATGCTGTACGGCGCAGGCCTCCGGCTGCGCGAATGCCTGAAGCTGCGGGTGAAAGATATCGATTTTGGTTACGGGCAGATCATCGTGCGCGATGGCAAGGGTGCCAGGGATCGCGTCACGATGTTGCCTGCCACCGTTATCGAGCCCCTGCAACAGCACCTCGTCCGGGTGCGGGCACTCCACGACAGGGACTTTGCTGCGGGCTATGGTGGCGTCGAACTGCCGGATGCGCTGTCCGTAAAATATCCGCGGGCTGCGCGTGACTGGGGCTGGAAGTTTGTTTTTCCGTCGTACAAGCTGTCGGTTGACAAGTCGAGCGGCGAGATCCGGCGCCATCATGTTTATGAAAACTATCTGATCCGCTCGGTGAAGCAGGCTGCGCGGGCGGCTGGTATCACCAAGCATGTCAGCTGCCACACCCTGCGCCACTCCTTCGCCACCCACCTGCTTGAAGGCGGTTACGATATCCGTACGGTGCAGGAACTGCTGGGCCACCAGAGTGTCGAGACCACCATGATCTACACCCATGTCATGAACAAGGGCGGACGGGGCGTCAGGAGTCCACTGGATCGGATCGGGGAACAGGTGATTAACCGCAATAAGCAACGGCCGGTCAGCCTGGAGCGCGACACGATTTAGCGCACGAGGTAGCTCGCATCCAGCGCACTAAGATCCGGACAGCCGATCAGCGCCAGCAGCCGGTCGATCTCATCGCGATAGATTTCAATCGCGCGCGCAGCCCCCGCCTCACCCGCCACTGCCGTGCCGTAGAGCGTGGCGCGGCCGATCATCACCGCATTCGCCCCCAGCGCCAGCGCCTTGACCACGTCGGTGCCGCGGCGAAAACCGCTGTCGACGATCACGGTGGCGCGACCGCTGATGGCAGCGACGACCTCGGGCAGGATTTCGATCGGCGCGCGGGAGCTGTCCACGGCGCGCCCGCCGTGATTGGAAACGATGACGCCATCGGCACCACAGTCCGCCGCGAGCTTCGCATCCTCGGCGCGCAATATGCCCTTCACCATCAGTGCATGTGGCCACAGCCTGCGGATTTCGCGCAGGTCGTCCCAGGTCAGCGAATCGGTCACCATCATCGAGCGACCCATGGGCAGCGCGGTAATGCGTGATTTCATCGTGGTCGGATAGTTTTCATAGCGCGGCATGCCGGTGGTCAGCAGATACTTGAGCAGCACGCCGGCCAGCCAGCGCGGATGCAGCGCCACGTCGGTGACGTTGCGGCGGGTGAAACGGAACGGTACGGTCATGCCGTTTCTGAGGTTGTATTCACGCCCCGGTGTTACCGGTGTGTCCACGGTGATCACCAGCGCTTCGTAACCCGCCGCTTTCGCGCGCGCGATCAACGCATGCGATGCCGCGCGGTCGGGCCACATGTAAACCTGGAACCACAAATTGCCACCCGCTTCAGCAGCAACGCGTTCCAGCGAGGTCATTGAGCCGGTCGCCAGCGTGTACGGTATGCCTGCCGCTTTCGCCGCGCGCGCCAACTCCAGCTCACCCTCGTACCAGGCCAGTCCCGCCGAGCCGGTGGGGCCCACCACCAGTGGCATGGTCTGCGCTTTGCCGTAGAGCGTGGTGGCGAGGCTGCGCTTGGACGTATCCACCAGCATGTGTGGATTCAGCTTGATGCGTTCGAACGCAGCGCGGTTGTTGACGATGGCCACCTCGTCGCCATTGCCGCGATCAAAAAACTCGAACACGCCTTTGGGTAAACGCCGGCGTGCCAGTTCGCGCAGATCGGCGATGTCGTAAGCGCCGAGTGTAGAGTCGATCATGCCGCGCCCCTCAATGAAATGTCTATTTTATTAATTAAAACAAAGGGTTATGAATTAATAGGCGTTTCACAACAATATACGCACCAGCAGCGATACGCCCAGCAACACCAGCAACACCGCCACAAAACGCAGCAGTGCCGCGTGCGATACACGGCCGTGAATGCGGTTACCCACCCACAGACCAGCAAGCGTAAACGGCAGCAGCAGTGCAAAGGCAATCAACCGGTCGGCGAGCATGAGTCCGCTCACGGTGAATACCAGTGCACGGATGCTGACCGACAACAACACCATGTTTGATAGTGTGGCGCGCAGCGCGCCCTTGTCCATCAATCGCCGCGACAGATAGACGGCATACGGTGGTGCGCCGACGCCAAACAGTGTGCCCATCGCCCCACCGGCAAAACCCGACACCGGCGCCCAGCGCTGGCTGATGATGCGCGTAGGCACGCCTTCGTACAGCGACCAGACACCGTAGCCCAGCAGAAATATGCTCAGCGCGATGATCGTGACATCGTGCGGCAGCGTCACCAGCAGCGTCACGCCCGCGACGGCGCCCAGCAGTGAAAACGGCGCCAGCCATTTCAATTCCGACTTGTCGGCCTCGTGTGAGAAGCGCCGGCCCAGCGCCAGCGCTGCTGAAACATCGAGCAGCACTGCCATCGGCAGCACAAAATCCAGTGGAAAGAAAAACGACAGCAGCGGAATGGTGAACAGCGCCGCGCCGAACGCCGAAATGCCGAAAATGATGTACGAGCCGGCGACGATGGCGGCACAGGCCGCCCAGGTCGGCAGATCGAAAGGAATATCCATCAAGAGCGCCTGACTGTTAGGCGCTCTAAAAGAAACGCCGGCCCGTGGGCCGGCGTCGCTGCCTTCGCAACAGGTGCAGATCAGACAAGGTTCAGATGCTCGATACCGGTCATGGTGTCCTTGTCCTTGGCGGCCTTGCCGTTCAGTTTGATATTCAGGCGCAGCTCATTCATTGAGTCTGCATTGCGCAGCGCGTCCTCGTAGCTGATGGAACCGTCTTCGAAGAGATCAAACAGATGCTGGTCGAAAGTCTGCATACCCATCTCGCGGGACTTGGCCATGATGCCTTTGATCTCATGCACTTCGCCCTTGAAAATCATGTCGGAAATCAGTGGTGAATTGAGCAGGATTTCCACCGCTGCAGCACGACCTTTGCCGTCCTTCTTCGGAATCAGCCGCTGCGCCACGAGCGCGCGAATATTCAGCGACAAATCCATCAACAACTGCTGCTTGCGCTCTTCCGGGAAGAAATTGATGATCCGGTCGAGCGCCTGATTGGCGCTGTTGGCATGCAGTGTGGCCATCGCCAGATGGCCCGTCTCGGCAAATGCGATCGCATGGTCCATGGTTTCGCGGTCGCGAATTTCGCCGATCAAGATCACATCCGGCGCCTGACGCAGCGTGTTTTTCAGCGCGGAACTCCATGAATCGGTATCAACGCCGACTTCACGCTGCGTAATCACGCAGTTATTGTGTTCATGCACGTATTCGACCGGATCCTCGATGGTGATGATGTGGCCGTAGCTGTTTTCATTGCGATAGCCAAGCATTGCCGCCAGCGACGTCGATTTGCCCGAACCCGTGCCGCCGACCATGATGACCAGGCCGCGCTTGGTCATCACCACGTCTTTCAGCACCGCCGGTAGTTTCAGATCCTCGAACTTCGGAATCGTAGTGTTAATGGTTCGCAGCACCATCCCGACGCGGCCCATCTGCATGAAGGCATTAACGCGGAACCGGCCGATATTACCGGGGCTGACCGCGAAATTGCATTCCTTGGTGGCCTCGAACTCGCCAGCCTGCTTGTCGTTCATGATGCCGCGCGCCAGATCCGCGGTGTGCTGCGGCGTCAGCGTTTGCTGTGCGACCGGCGTCATTTTGCCGTCAAGCTTGATCGCCGGCGGAAAACCCACCGTAATGAACAAGTCGGAGGCCTTTTTCGAGACCATCGCCCGCAGCAGATCATGCATGAATTTGACTGCCTGTTCTCGTTCCATGCGTTTCTCCCTTCGTTATTCGTGTTGCGCGTGCAATCGTCCGCCGTCTTCTAGTGGAACGAATCCTTGTTCATGGCTTTGCTACGTGCCTCATCAACCGAAACGATATTGCGTTTCACCAGATCCTGCAGATTCTGATCCAGCGTCTGCATGCCCAGTTGTGCGCCGGTCTGGATCGCCGAATACATCTGCGCCACCTTGTTTTCGCGAATCAGGTTGCGGATCGCGGGTGTGCCAACCATGATCTCATGGGCCGCCGCGCGTCCCGTACCGTCCTTGGTCTTGAGCAGCGTCTGCGAGATTACCGCGCGCAGCGACTCCGACAACATCGAGCGCATCATTTCCTTTTCCTCCGCGGGAAACACGTCGATGATCCGGTCGATGGTTTTAGCCGCCGAACTGGTATGCAGCGTACCAAACACCAAGTGGCCCGTTTCGGCAGCAGTCAATGCCAGCCGGATGGTTTCCAGATCGCGCATCTCACCGACCAGAATGATGTCGGGGTCTTCGCGCAACGCAGAGCGCAGCGCGTTGGCAAACGACAGCGTATGGGGGCCTACTTCGCGCTGGTTGATCAGGCACTTCTTCGATTCGTGCACAAATTCGATCGGGTCTTCCACCGTCAGGATGTGGCCCTGCTCGTTTTCATTGATATGGTTGACGATCGCCGCCAGCGTCGTCGACTTGCCCGACCCCGTTGGGCCCGTGACCAGCACGACACCGCGCGGCTGATTGGCAATCTCGACAAACACCTTGGGTGCCTTGAGGTCTTCCAGACTCAACACCTTGGACGGTATCGTCCGGAATACCGCGCCCGCACCGCGCTGCTGCACAAAGGCATTGACGCGGAAGCGTGCGAGGTTGGGAATCTCGAAGGAAAAATCGCAATCGAGGTTTTCTTCATAAAACTTGCGCTGGCCGTCATTCATGATGTCATACACCATGGCATGAACGTCCTTGTGCTCCAGCGCCGGCAGGTTGATGCGGCGGATGTCGCCATGCACCCGGATCATCGGCGGCAACCCGGAGGACAAATGCAGGTCGGAGGCTTTATTCTTGACTACGAAACCCAACAGTTCGGAAATGTCCATTTATAATTCCTTCGGGGATAGGCGGGTCAGACCGTCATCAGCACGTAAATCAGCACATAACAATGCACTGCGACGCCTGCAACCGGGTATTCTGAAATTATGGCCACAATTGCTGTGAACTTGCAAGCTGTACGCGCCCGGATTGCGCGGGCTGCGGGGGCCGCGAATCGCCCGCCAGAGGACATCTGTTTACTCGCCGTCAGCAAGACCCTTGGCGCAGCGCTGGTCCATGAGGCCTGGTGTGCAGAACAGCACGCTTTCGGCGAGAATTTCGTGCAGGAGGCGATAGACAAGGCCCGTGAACTGGCCAACCCCAATATCGAGTGGCATTTCATCGGACCGATCCAGAGCAACAAAACGCGGCTGATTGCCGAACATTTTGCCTGGGTACATAGCATCGAGCGCGAAAAAATCGCACGGCGACTAAACGCTGCGCGGCCCGCACACCTGCCCCCGCTCAACGTGCTGATTCAGGTCAATGTCAGCGGCGAAGCCAGCAAAAGCGGTGTGTCGCCCGGCGCAGAACGCGCTCTGGCCGCAATCATTCGCACCCTGCCGCGCCTGAAGCTGCGCGGGCTGATGGCCATCCCCGAACCCACCACCGATGCTGCCGTGCGACGGGCACGATTCGCACGCCTGCGCGAGCTGCTTCAGCCGTTACAGGCAGCAGACGCTGCGGTCGATACGCTATCCATGGGCATGTCCGACGATCTGGAGGAAGCGATCGCCGAGGGCGCAACCTTGGTGCGCGTCGGCACAGCAATATTCGGGAAGCGGCAAGC
>JAQBGW010000127.1:0-16908 GCA_032128415.1 Betaproteobacteria bacterium
ATGCTACCGGTTTATCCGGGTCGAGCGCATACACTGCGGGCAGATTGCGCCACAGACCATGGACATCCATGCCAAAACCGAACACATAGCGGTCAGGCACCTGCACCCCGGTAAAATCTGCCGCGACCGGTTTGGTTCGAGGCAGTTTTTTGTCGGCAAACACAGCTATCAGCACGCGTTGCGCGCCTTGCTTCAACAATCGTTCGCGCACTGCCGCCAGCGTGCGCCCCTCATCGAGTATGTCGTCAATCAGCAGGACGACACGGCCATGCACTGCGGGGAGCACATCCTTGCGCCATTGCAGTTCGCCGCCTTGGGTGGCATTGCCGTAGCGCGAGACATCCACATAGTCGAAATCCAGCGGGAACTGCAGCAGAGGCAGCAGATGTCCCGCGAACACAATGCCGCCGTGCATGACCGCGAGCACCAGCGGCTGCTGGTCACGCAACGCCATAGTGATCTCGTCCGCGACGCGCGCCACCGCAGTGCAGACTTGCGCAGGGGTCACCAGCAATTCGGCACGGACCAACAGGTCTTGCGCTTGCGTGGCAGTATATTTCAACAGGATTGGTACACGGTTACGTTCATGATCCTCAGTCGGCAGAACTTTTCCGTCCGAACTTCCCCCCGGCGAGATAACGCCTGAACGCCTTCCCGATTTCCGGATGCTGCAAGCCCAGCTCGACATTGGCCTCCAGATAGCCCAACTTGCTGCCGCAATCGTAACGCCGCCCAGTAAATTCATAGGCAAGAACTGGTTCGTGATGCTGCAGACGCGCAATAGCATCCGTCAACTGGATTTCCCCGCCTGCGCCAGTGCCGGATCGCGACAGTTCGCCAAATATCGCTGGCGTCAGAATGTAACGACCGACCACGCCGAGTAATGAAGGCGCGCGGGCAGCAGCAGGTTTTTCCACAATGCCGCTGATCACGTGCGGGGAACGCGAGCGCGGCGGGACAGCCACCACGCCATAGCGGGAAATTTCCGCCTTGGAAACACGTTGCACCGCCAGTATTGCCGCACCTTTGAGACGATACAGCCGCTCCATCTGAGCTAGTACCGGGATACGGGCGTTGATCAGATCGTCCGCCAGCAGCACGGCAAATGGTTCGTCGCCGACAGCCGGTTGCGCGCACAACACCGCGTGTCCGAGACCCAGTGGCTGCGCCTGGCGTACGAATAAGCAGTTCACACCGCGCGGAAGAATACCGCGCACCTCAGCAAGTAATTTTTTTCGTCCAGCCTGCTCCAGCGCGAATTCCAGCTCAACGGCCTGATCGAAATGATCTTCAATGGCACGTTTTCCGCGACCGGTGACGAAAATAAGCTCGGTGATGCCGGCAGCAATGGCTTCCTCTACCGCATACTGAATGAGCGGCTTATCGACAACCGGCAGCATCTCCTTCGGGCTGGCCTTGGTCGCCGGGAGAAACCGCGTGCCCAGACCGGCCACGGGGAAAACCGCCTTGCGTATGGGTGCACGTTTTAATGTTAATGCGCGTTTCAGTTTCAAATTCTTTCTCCCTCATCCTGAAGATACCAGCAAGGCTTGCAGTTGCTGTTCATCGATGATCGTGACCCCCAGAGTCCGCGCCTTCTCGAGCTTGCTGCCGGCCTCGCTGCCGGCAACCACATAATCCGTTTTTTTTGACACACTGCCCACCACACGTCCGCCGGCAGCTTCAATCAGCGCCTTGGCGTACTCCCGACTCATACCCGGCAATGCACCAGTGAGCACAAAACTCTTGCCAGCCACTCCGCCGGTGGCCGCGCGCTGCGGTTCCGCTGGCGCGTAACGTACTCCGGCCTGCGCCAGCTTGTGCACCACTTGCAGATTGTGCGGCTCCGCGAAAAACTCCGCCAGGCTTTGCGCCACCACCGGCCCGACATCAGGTACTTGCTGCAGCGCTGCTGCATCCGCCTGCTCAATAGCCTCAATAGTGCCAAAATGCCGCGCCAGATCACGCGCTGTACTCTCGCCGACGTTACGGATGCCCAGAGCGTAAATCAATCGTGCCAGCGTCGTTTCGCGGCTCTTGCGGATGGCCGCGACCACGTTAGTTGCCGATTTTTCCGCCATGCGCTCCAGCCCGGCCAGCGCCGCTTCATCCAGTGCGTAGAGATCCGCCGGCGTGCGCACCAGATTCTGCTCGACCAGTTGGTCGACCAGACGCTCCCCCAGCCCCTCGATGTCCAGCGCCCGGCGCGACGCAAAATGCAGCAACGCCTGCTTGCGCTGCGCGCTGCAGTACAAACCGCCACTGCACCGCGCCACGGCCTCGTCTGCGCTGCGTACCACGCGCGAGCCGCACACCGGGCAGAGCGCAGGCATTTCAAACCGGTCTGTCGCGCGCCGCGGCCCCGGCGTCGCCACCCGCACCACTTCCGGGATGACGTCACCCGCGCGCCGTACTACCACCGTATCGCCGAT
This sequence comes from Betaproteobacteria bacterium, assembly GCA_032128415.1. Classification (GTDB taxonomy): domain Bacteria; phylum Pseudomonadota; class Gammaproteobacteria; order Burkholderiales; family SG8-41. Next base: position 2,433 of record JAQBGW010000127.1, read on the forward strand.
ATGCACATCCTTGCGCTGTACCTCGTCCTCGTTATGCAGCGTCGCATTGGTGACGTTAACGCCGCCGACGAATACCGGCTGCAACCGTGCAACCGGTGTCAACGCACCCGTGCGACCAACCTGCACATCGATGCCGAGCACCACGCTGGTTGCCTCCTCTGCCGGAAATTTATGGGCGATGGCAAATCGCGGTGCGCGTGCCACAAACCCCAGTTGCTGCTGAGCGGCGAGACTATTGACCTTGTACACCACGCCATCGATGTCGTAAACCAGGTCCGCCCGCGTAGCGCCTATTCGCTCGTAATACCCAAGTAATCCTGCCACACCGCATACCACGGCACGCTCCTGCGCCACGCGAAATCCATTTTTTTCAATAAAGTCAATAAGTTGTGAGTGTTTCTCCGGCGCCACCCAATCTTCGCTGCCGCTCACGTCGTAGGCAAAAAATGTCAGCTTACGGCCCGCTGTGATGCGCGGATCGAGTTGCCGCAACGACCCTGCGGCCGCATTGCGCGGATTCGCAAACACCTTCTCGCCCTGCGCCTGTTGGCGCTGGTTCAAACTTCCAAAATCCGCATGCAGCATCAGCACCTCGCCGCGGACTTCCAGCAGCGACGGCGCCCCACACCCCGCCGGCAAACGCAATGGAATCGAACGGATGGTACGCAAGTTAGCGGTAACTTCTTCGCCGGTATAACCGTCGCCGCGGGTCGCACCGCGAACGAACAACCCATGCTCGTACACCAGACTGATGGCCAACCCGTCGAATTTGGGCCCGACTGCGTATTCAATCTCGGAGCGCCCCAGCGCCACGCACACCCTGCGGTCGAATGCCTCGACCCCCTCGATGGCAAATGCATTGTTGAGCGACAGCATCGGCTGCCGATGTGTTACCGAATCAAAAGCGGCCAGCGGGGCGGCGCCGACGCGTCCAGTCGGCGAATCTGCTGTAATCAGTTCCGGATGCGCCGCCTCCAATTGTTCCAGCTCGCTGAACAGGCGGTCGTACTCAGCGTCAGAAATTTCCGGTGTATCGAGGACGTAATACTGGTGATTGTGGTACTCGATTTCTTCACGGAGGCGTACGATGCGCTCCCGCAACGCGCGCTGCGTCATTCAAACAGCCGCTGCGCCCGTTCGCTGCCAGCGGGAATTCCGTGCGCTGCCATTGCCGCATGGATGCCCTGCAATTGGGCGCGGATGCGTGCGATGCCCTCATCCTGCAAAGGCACGCGATTGTCATCGACCACGAACCCACCCAGCGCTTCAGCCAGTTCCCGACCGGCTTGCGCCATCCTGTCAAAGGCAGCCTCGCCGGCGGCGACACGAGGCACATCGAGCAATAGCGTCAACCCTGGTGTCTGCAAGGTCGCCAGCCGATCCGCAGCAAACCCTTCCGGCTCATGATTTTCAATCGTGAATTGAGTGCGGCCATTCACATCGCGCCAATGAAACAGCCCATCTGTATCAAGCACGAATCCGGCGGCCGCAGCGGCCGCAGCGATCTGTTCACCGGGAAAAACCCCACCCGACTGTGCAACGACATTCAAACCAATCGCCACATCGACTTCGCCGCACACCGCATCCAGCTGCTGCGCAGCTTCAACAGCCTGTGCCGCTTCGTCCATCACCACCTCGACACCATGCAGCACCGCCCAGGCTCGAAGTGCATCACAAAATCCGTTGATTTGATGTGCAAGCACCGGCCCACTGCGATTGACCAATTGCAGCGCCGCCTGCAAGCGGCGGTAGTCCCCTTGACCATCGCGACCGATCACGCGCCAGCCGTCGGCTGCATCCCATCCCAGTAAGCGTGCCGGCTTGCCGAATGTTGCTATGCGCGACAACAATTCACGCAACGCCATCTCGCCTGCCGCAGCCGCCAGTTCGATATCAGCAATGAATTCAATGACGGCATCAGCCCCATCCTGCGCCTGCCTCTGGCTGTCAGTCGCGCTGTCGCTCCTGCCCTCTGCTCCCGCGTCATCATCGCCGCCCAACCGCGGCTCGACGCGTGTCTGCGCTCCGGTGGACGCATCGAGCAGCACGTCAGTATGCTTACCTTCAAACGCACGTTCGAGACGCTGCCGCAGCTTGCGTTCCTGCCAGAAGTTATGAAAGTAAACCGTGGCGACGACAAGCACGCCGATGGCGGCAAGGGCAATCTGCAGGTCGCTCATGATGGCACCGGTCAGGCCGCCTCTTCTGTCAGCTTCATCGCCTCGTCAATGTCCACCGCCACCACCCGGGAAACACCCGGCTCCTGCATGGTGATACCCAGCAACTGATTGGCGATTTCCATGGTGATCTTGTTGTGACTGATGAATACGAATTGTGAATGCTCGGACATTTTCCTGACGAGTTCGCAGAAACGGCCCGTGTTGTGATCATCCAGCGGCGCATCGACCTCGTCCAGCATACAGAAAGGCGCGGGATTGAGCTGGAATATCGAAAATACCAGCGCCATCGCCGTCAGCGCTTTTTCGCCACCTGATAACAAATGGATCGAACTGTTTTTCTTGCCCGGCGGCTGCGCAATGACCTGCACACCGCAGTCAAGAATCTCTTCGCCCGTCAACAGCAACTTCGCATTACCGCCGCCGAACAACGCCGGGAACATTTTTGCAAAATGCTTGTTGACCTCGTCAAACGTACTCTGCAGGCGCTCACGCGTTTCGCGATCAATCCGGCGTATGGCGTCCTCCAGCGTGGCCATCGCCGCCGTCAGATCAGCATGCTGCGCATCGAGATATATCTTGCGCTCGCGTGCCGCATCCAATTCCTCCAGCGCGGCAAGATTGACGGCGCCGAGACTCTTGATTTCCTCATTCATCCGGTTGATCTCGGACTGCAGCGAACCGGAACGCGTGCCCTTCTCGAGCTGCTGCGCCAGCACAGCCTCGTCGGCGCCGGCTTCCGTCAACTGCTGCGCGTACTGTTCTTCGTTAATGCGCGCTTCCTGCTCCTTCAACCGTACTTCACCGATACGCTCGCGCAATGGATTGAGTTTCTGTTCCGCACCCATCCTCTCCTGCTCGACCGCCTTCAATTGCGCTTCGGTTGCCTCCAGCGCATCCCGGGCCTGGGCCAGCGCCTGCTCACGCGTGGTGCGTACCGTCAGCAACTGCTGCAACTGGTTCTGCCACGTCGACTCGTCGAGCCGCGCCAATGACTCCTGCTCGGCGATCAGCGTCTCGCGCAAGCGCTCGACACTTCCGGTCATCGCAGCAATACTGCGCTCGATTTCCTCGATCTTGTTCAGCGAAGTTTTGGCCTGATATACCGCTTCCTGAAGATCGCGGTCGGCTTTCTGCACGCTCTCACGCTGCATGTCGAGCACCAATTGTGCACGCTGGTATAGATCCAGCGCCAATTCCAGTTCGCGCGCGTGACCCCCAGCTTCCTCGCCGAAACGCGACAGGTTTGCAGCAGCTTCTTCACGATGCTTGGTCTCGGCCTGCATATGCTCGGCAATTTCGGCGAGTTCGGCGGCAATCTGCTCACCGCGCAGCGTCAGGCGCTGCGTCTGTTCGGTCAATCGCGCACTTTCGACCTGTAGCGAATGCTGCTGCTGCTGCACAGTCGCTACTTCCACCCGCAAAGCACTCAGCGTGGTTTTTTCCGTGACGATGCGCGCAGTCTGCTCGTCCACAACCGCGCGTAACGCCTCGAGCGCATCCTTCTTTCCCGACGCCTCACTGGTAAGCGCCTCAATTTCGCGCTGGCGTGACAGAACGCCGTGCAATTCGGAATCCGGGGCATGGAAGGTCAGGCTGTGCCGGGTAAACAAATAGCCGTCGCGTGACACCAGCACAGAACCGGGCGCGAGCTGTGCGCGTAACGCCAGCCCTGCCGTCAGACTCTCGACTACAAACGCACCATGCAGCCAGTCGGCCAGAACCGACGCCAGCCTGGCATCACGACAAGTCACAAATTGCGTCAATGGCTGCGCACGCGCCGGCATGGGCGCAGCAACCACACTTTCATTGGCGGACCCGACTTCCGCCACCGTGAATTTTCCCGGCGGCGCATTGCCGGACCAACTGGCGCACGCTTCCAGACCATCGAGCATGATTGCGTTCAATCGCTCGCGCAGCACGGCCTCCAGCGCATCTTCGTAACCTGGCGCTATGGCGATGCCCTGCCACAGCCGCGCCTCACCGTCGAGACCGCGCGCCGCAGTCCACTCGTCCATGCCACTGCCGTGCGCGAGCTTGTCCTGCAACTGCCGTAACGCATCGACACGCGCTGACATGGCCGTCATGGCCTGCACCGCATTGTCGAGTCCGGCAGTCTGCTCCTCCAGCCTCGCCTCCAACCGTGGCAATGCCTGTTCCTTATCGGTCAGCGCCGCACGTCGGCCGTTCAACTCCGTCTCAATGTCGGCAATTCGCGCACGCAGGGCATCCAGTGCTCCCGTATCCGGTTTCTCCAGACTTTTCAGCTCTTCATGCAGCCGCTCGTTGCGCAGCGCCAGCCCATCGATCACCCGTGTTGCATGATCCAGTTTGGTCTGCTCGACCTGCCGCGATTGCTCGGCGCGACCCACCGCCTGTTGCAATTCATCGCGGCGGGTGCTGGTCGCCCGCCAAGCGCCCTCGGCAACCGGCAGCTTGGCGCGCTCTCCGGCAATAGCGGTTTCGCAGTCCGCCACACGGGACTCTGCCTGTGTATGCTGCGCCTGCCACTCGGCGAGGCTGGTCCTGGAGAGCGTCAGGCCGGACTCTGCAGCAGCGATCTGGTTTTTCAGACTGCCAATTTGCTGCTCGACGCGACCGCGGTTCTCACGGATATGCGTAATCTGCTGTTCCAAGCGCGCAATTTCGGCATTGGTTTCGTACAACACCCCCTGCGCCGCATGCACTTCATCACCGGCGCGGTAGTGCTGGTTGCGCAACTCCTCAAGCCGCCGCTCCGCATCGCGTAGTTTGGCGGTTTCCGCTTCCAGTTCTGTGCCCAGACGCTCGATTTCCCGCGCATGGCGGTTGCGGGTTACCGCCGACTCCTGGCGCCGCACAAACCACAGCAGTTGCTGCGTACCGGACACCTCGGTTTGTAGTGCGTGATAGCGGGTCGCCACCTCGGCCTGTCCCTGCAAATGCGTGAGCTGTTTGTCGAGCTCCAGGCGGATGTCATCCACACGCGCCAGATTCTCGCGGGTGTCGCGCAATCGCAGCTCGGTCTCGCGCCGGCGCTCGCGGTATTTGGACACGCCGGCAGCTTCCTCCAGGAACACCCGCAAATCCTCGGGCTTGGCCTCAATGACCCGCGAAATCATGCCCTGCTCGATAATGGCGTAGGCGCGGCTGCCCAGACCGGTACCGAGAAAGATATCGGCGATGTCGCGACGACGCACGTGAATGTTGTTGATGTAGTAGGCCGAATCGCCGTCGCGCTCCAGCATGCGCTTGACCGAAATCTCGGCATAACTCGACCACTGACCTGCCGCCTTGCCCAGGCTGTTGTCGAACACCAGTTCGACACTCGCGCGATTGGCCGGATTGCGGTTGCCTGAGCCGTTGAACAGCACGTCCTGCATGGTCGCCCCGCGCAGGTGTTTAGCAGAGGTCTCGCCGAGTACCCAGCGCACGGCGTCAATGATGTTGGATTTACCGCAGCCGTTGGGCCCGACGACGCCGACCAATTGGCCGGGCACGGGGATATGCGTGGGATCGACGAAGGACTTAAAACCGGCGAGATTGATTTGCTTGAGGCGCAAGGTGCTGTTCTGCCACGAAAAGTTTAATTACTGGGGCCAAACGCGTAGAATTCAGCGCGCATTTTAACTGAATTGATTCCTCCCGATCATGCCAATACGACCTTCCAGCAAACTCGACACCTTTCCTAATCCGGCGCTGGCGCGCAACTTCCGGATTCACATGGAAATACCGGAGTTTACGTGCCTGTGCCCGAAAACCGGGCAGCCGGATTTTGCCACCCTGATCCTCGATTACGTGCCCGACCGGCGCTGCATCGAACTCAAAAGCCTCAAACTCTACATCTGGTCGTTCCGCAATGAAGGTGCTTTTCACGAAGCAGTAACGAATCGCATCCTTGATGATCTGGTCGCAGCAACGCGCCCGCGATGGATGCATCTGACGGCGCGCTTCTACGTGCGCGGCGGCATTTTTACGACCATCACTGCGCAACACGTCAAGCGCGGCTTCCGCACCGCCGCCGTGCCGGATTTGCCTGATGGTGATCCTGCTGCGCCGACACGCTGAACCCGAATTACCTGGATATCCGGAAAATCCCGCTTGAACCCGCGACTAGACAAGCTGCAAAGCTATCCCTTTCAACGGCTGACCGCCCTGCTCGCCAGCCATCAACCACCGGCAACGATCAAGCCCGTCAGCCTGCATATCGGCGAACCGAAACATCCGACCCCGGCATTTATCCGCGAAGCATTGATTGCAAATCTGGACGGCCTCGCCAGCTACCCGGCGACACTGGGCACCGACGCGCTGCGCTGTGCCATTGCACAATGGATCGCCCGTCGTTACGCCATCCCGGCTCCTGATCCACTGACACAGGTACTGCCGGTCAACGGCAGCCGCGAAGCCCTGTTTGCTTTCGCGCAGACGATCATCGACCCAACCCGACCCGATCCGGTCGTTATTTGCCCCAATCCGTTCTACCAAATCTACGAAGGTGCGGCGCTGCTTGCCGGTGCGCAACCTGAATTTGTCCACGCCCGGGCGGACAACCAGTATGCATTCGATCCCGCTCAGTTGCCGGATGCCGTGTGGCAACGTGCGCAACTGCTGTATGTATGCTCGCCGGGCAATCCCACGGGCAAGGTATTGGGACTGGCAGACTGGCGGCGGCTGTTTGAATATGCCGACCGCTATCGCTGCATCATTGCCGCCGACGAATGTTATTCAGAAATTTATTTCGACGAGGCGCGTCCGCCGCTCGGTGCACTGGCTGCGGCCGCGCAGCTCGGACGCCACGATTTCCGCAATCTGGTGGTCTTCTCCAGTCTGTCCAAACGCTCCAACGTGCCCGGCATGCGCTCCGGCTTTGTCGCCGGTGATGCGGCAATACTCAAGAAATTCTACCTCTACCGCACCTATCAAGGCGGCGCAATGAGCCCGCCGGTGCAGGCCGCCAGTATTGCGGCATGGAACGACGGGGCGCATGTGGTGGAAAACCGCAAGCTGTACCGCCAGAAATTCGAAACAGTCACTACCATCCTTCGCGATGCGCTGCCGGTAGAATGGCCCGACGCAGCGTTCTACCTGTGGCTGAAAACGCCGATCGCGGATGTTGAATTCACCAGCCGGCTGCATGCCGCCGAAGGCGTCAGCGTGCTGCCCGGCAGTTATCTTGCGCGTGAGGCACGCGGCGTCAATCCCGGCGCCGGGCGGGTACGCATCGCGCTGGTTGCTTCCGCCGCCGAATGCACCGAGGCTGCGCACCGTCTGCGGCGTTTCGCCGCATCACTTTAATCTGACCGCTTTGAATCGACTTATCAGGAAATCACCATGCAAAAGCTGCAAGCCACTATTGAACAAGCCTGGGACAACCGCGCATCCCTGACACCGGCAGCGGCACCCGCCGACGTGCACCGCGCGGTAGAAGACACCATCGCCATGCTCGACGCCGGCACGCTGCGCGTTGCGGAAAAGAAAAACGGTCAATGGCAGACCAACGAATGGGCGAAAAAAGCGGTACTGCTGTCGTTCCGCTTACAGGACAACGTCGTGATGCAGGACGGTTACACCCGTTATTTCGACAAAGTCGCGTCGAAATTCGCCGGTTATGACGAGGCCGCATTTAAAGCCGGTGGATTCCGCGTGGTGCCGCCGGCAGCAGCGCGGCGCGGCGTATTCATCGCGAAAAATGTCATCCTGATGCCGTCTTTCGTCAACATCGGCGCCTACGTCGATGAAGGCACCATGGTCGATACCTGGGCCACTGTCGGCTCCTGCGCGCAGATCGGCAAAAACGTGCATTTATCGGGCGGCGTTGGCATCGGCGGCGTACTGGAGCCGCTGCAAGCCAATCCGACCATCATCGAAGACAATTGCTTTATCGGTGCGCGCTCGGAAATCGTCGAAGGCGTAGTCATCGAAGAAGGCTCGGTGATTTCAATGGGAGTATTTATCGGCCAGAGCACCAAAATTTATGATCGCGCATCGGGGAAAGTCCTCTACGGACGCGTACCCGCCGGATCAGTGGTAGTGTCCGGTTCACTGCCCTCGTCCGACGGCAAATACAATCTGTATTGCGCAGTCATCGTCAAACAGGTTGATGCCAAAACGCGCGCCAAGACCAGCATCAACGATCTGCTGCGCGGCGATGATTAACGCCGGCTTTGCAAGTTACGCGATACTTGGCAAAATGCATCAATCGCGCAGCACAGCCAAGCCAAGCCAAGCCAAGCTAAGCTAAGCCCTGATCGGGCATAAGGGGGTACGCATCATGTTCATCACACCACTGTTAGTACTGATGGCCAGCAAGCAGGCATCGGACATGTTTTTCACCGCCGGCGCTCCAATTCAAATCAAGATCAACGGTACGGTGATGCCGATCAACAGCCAGATTCTTGATCCTGAACAAATCAAGAAAATCTCTTATGAGCTGATGTCCGAACCACAGATCAAGGAATTCGAAACCAAGCAGGAGATGAACTTCGCCCAGAGCGGCGGCGACATCGGCAATTTCCGTGTCAATATCTTCCGCCAGAAAAACACCGTGGCGATGGTGATCCGTTTCGTCAAGCCGGATGTCCCCGCCTTCGAGTCCCTGGGTCTGCCGCCGATCCTGAAAGAAGTGATCATGGAAAAGCTCGGGCTGATTCTGATCGTCGGCTCTACCGGTTCTGGCAAATCGACCACCATGGCCTCGATGATCGACTTCCGCAATGGCCTAAAAACCGGCCACATCCTCACCATCGAGGATCCGATTGAATTCATCTTCAAACACAAAAAATCCATCGTCAACCAGCGTGAAGTCCGCGTCGATACCCACACCTATGAGAACGCGTTGATCAGTGCCATGCGCGAAGCCCCGGATCTGTTGATGGTCGGCGAAATCCGCGACCGCGAAACACTGCAGAGTTCGCTGCTGTTCGCGCAGACCGGCCATTTGTGCCTGTCCACGCTGCACGCCAACAACAGCTACAACGCGCTCAATCGCATCATCGGCTTCTTTCCGCGGGAAGCGCGCGAAAGTCTGCAGGCCGATTTGGCCATCTCGCTCCGTTGCATCATTTCGCAGCGACTGGTCAAAACCACCGACGGCAAGCGCGTTCCCGCCGTGGAAGTATTGCTCAACACCAAACACATCCAGGAATTGATCAAGGCTGGCGAAGTGGGACAGATCAAGGACGCCATGGAACAAAGTCTGTCGCCGGGCTCGCAGACTTTTGAGCAGGCACTGTTCCAGCAGTATCAGGCCGGACGCATTACCATGGACGAGGCGCTGGCCAACTCGGACTCGCCGACCAATCTGCACTGGCTGATCAGCAATGCCACCAACACCAAGATTCCGAAAACTCCGCCGCCGGGCGACAGCAGTACTGGCACAACCAGCGGCGCCAACGACGATCTGTCGAGTATCAAACTCGACCTTGATGTTTTGGGTTAATAGATAACTATAACTAATTGTTTTTAATGATATTTTAGGTGCGTCGCGTTACTGCAAAAGTTGCGACGCCGGCCACGCCCCGGCAATTGATTGCTGCCGCGTCGCAGCGCTTCCGCAGCGCCCGCCTTGCTTACGGTCACGGCACACTCAACGCTGACGACGAGGCGGCATGGCTGATGGTGCATGCCCTGCGCTGCCCGTTCGAAACCTTGACGTCATTGCTGGATGAGCCGGTGGCGCCGCTCATCCGCCGGCGCGCGGAAGAATTATTCAGGCGCCGCATCGCCGAACGTACCCCCGCCGCCTATCTGACCCGCGAAGCCTGGCTCGGGGAATTCCGCTTCTACGTCGATGAGCGCGTTATCGTCCCACGCTCATACATCGCCGAATTGCTACGTGACCGCCTGCATCCCTGGCTGTCGACGCGGTCGTCACCGCGCGCGATACTGGATCTGTGCACCGGCTCGGGTTGTCTCGCCATCGTCGCAGCGCATACCTTTCCCCGTGCACTGGTTGCCGGCGTTGAGTTGTCCCGCGCAGCGCTGACCGTCGCCCGCCGCAATGTCTGCGGGCATCACCTGAGCGCTCGCGTTCATCTGCAGCAATCCGATCTTTTTTCGAAGCTCGGCGGCAAGCGTTACGACCTGATACTCACCAATCCACCTTATGTGCGCGAAACGGTGATGCGCAAACTGCCTGCCGAATTTCGCAAGGAACCTGCGCTGGCGCTGCAAGGAGGCCGCGACGGGCTCGATCTGGTGCGCCGCATTCTTCTTGATGCGTCAGCGCACCTCGAACCACGTGGCTGGCTGGTGATGGAAGTAGGACACAACCGGCAGCGCGTAGAGCGTGCCTTTCCGCGGCTACCGTTTATCTGGGCGGAGACGAGCGGCGGGGACGACTGTGTTCTGCTGCTGCAGAAGGAAGCAATGTCGCAGGCTCCCCAGGCGCCGCCGACCACGTCAGCAGTTGTTCGACGTCCTCGCCGGTCAGTTCGATGAACTGACCCCGTTTCAACCGCGGCGGCAACACCACCGCGCCAAAACGCACCCGCATCAGGCGGCTGACCGTCAGCCCCTGCGATTCGAACAGCCGCCGCACCACGCGATTGCGGCCCTCCCTGAGCAATACGCGATACCAGCGATTGGCACCTTCGCCGCCCTCATCCTCCAGGCGTTCGAAACGGGCCTCACCATCTTCCAGCTGCACACCCGCACGCAGCGCATCCATAATGGCCGGTGTCATCTCACCCAGCACCCGCACCGCATACTCGCGCTCGACCTCGAACCGCGGATGCATCATGCGGTTGGCCAGATCTCCTGATGTCGTAAAAATCAGCAGACCGCTGGTATTAAAGTCGAGCCGTCCGATCGCCAGCCATTTGGCGTTACGCGCCGGCGGCAGCTTGGCAAATACCGTCGGCCGACCCTGCGGATCGTCATTGCTGACGATTTCGCCTTCCGGCTTGTGATACAGCAGTACCCGAGGCAATTTTCCATCCTGCGGCCAGCGCAGAATCTTGTCGCCCACCTTGATACGATCCTCCGGCGTCACCCGGTCGCCGATACCGGCAACCCTGCCGTTGACCGTAACAGCCCCCTCCCGGATACGCTCCTCCATCGCCCGGCGCGAGCCGAATCCGGCTGCAGCCAGCACTTTGTGCAGCTTTTGCGATAGATCCTGTGGATCTCGAGGCGGGGATTTCATTAAAGTCTTGATTCTTCAATCCTGAAGGGCGTGTAGTATAACGGCAGTGCGGCATGCCCATCGACCGGTTGCCGCATACTAAAAGAATTCTCAGGGGAAAACGTTCATGCGATTCCGGCCATCGTGGTTAATGGTTTCCGCCCTCCTGTGTTGCGCAACGCCGCTGCTGGCCGCGCCGCCCGATGAGGTCAAAGCCCTGCTCGACAAGGGCAACGCCGCCGGCGCTTACGCGCTTGGCAAAAAACACCCGGAAGAACTCGGCAACCCTGCCTTCGATTTCCACTTTGGCGTCGCCGCCATCGACAGCGGTCATGCCGGCGAAGGCGTGCTGGCGCTGGAACGCTATGTCGTCAATTTTCCCGGAAATAACGCCGCCAGACTGGAACTCGCCCGCGGCTATTTCGTCATGGGAGACGACCAGCGCGCCCGCGAGGAATTTAATGGCGTGCTAGGCACCAAGCCGCCCGCAGCAGTAGTCGCCAATATCGAGCGCTTTCTGGACGCGCTGCGCTCCCGCGAAAGCACCTACCGCACCACCGCCGGCCTGTTTGTAGAGGTGGGTTACGGATACGACAGCAATGTCAACGGTGGCGTCAGCAGCGCCAATATAAATCTCCCCATTTTTGGCAGAGTCGCCGTCAGCCCGGCCGGCGTAAAGACCAACTCCAATTTCAGTTGGCTCGCCGTCGGCGGCCAGGTTTCCCATCCGGTCTCCCCGGGTTTTTCCGTCTTTGCCGGCGGACAGTTGGACGGGAAATTTAATAGCACGAGTGAAGCACAACCGTTTGACCAGGGGAATATTGCCGTCAACGGTGGCGTGTCCTACTTTAAAGACAAGAATTTTTACCGCCTGACCGCTTCGCACGCTTCGGTTTCCGTCGATTACCAGCGTTTCCGCGATGTCAACAGCCTCTCCGGAGAATGGTTGCACCAGATTGATGAGCTGCAGACCATCAGCCCGTTTGTGCAGACGGCGCAATTCAAATACACCGGCGACAACCGATTACGCGATGCCGATTTCAACGCCGTCGGCATTGGTTACCGCAAGGCATTCATCGACAAGTGGCAGCCCCTGCTGACGCTCAGCGTCAACACCGGGAAAGAACACAATACCGAGGGGCGGCCCGATCTCGGTCGCGAAATGTACGGCGGACGAATCGCGCTCGCCATTACACCGATTCCCAAATGGGCGCTGTCCGTCGGCACCACCTTCCAGAAAAGCAGTTACTCGGCACAGGACGCGTTGCTGGCCACCACGCGCAAAGATAATTATTACGCTGCCGATGCCGTCGCCAGCTACGCCTACACGCGTGACCTGAGCCTGCGCGCCGAGTTGCTGCTGTCCAAAAATGAATCGAACCTGGAACTTTATACGTACCGGCGCGACATGCTGACCTTCAAGCTGCGCTACGATCTCAGATAAGGGGAACCTCATGACACGCCTTTTGCCACGCTTTGCCCTCATCGCTGCACTGGGACTCACCACTGCTGTGCACGCTGCGGATGTCGGCCGGGTGCTGCTCGCCGCCGGAGATACCGTCGCGATCCGCGGCAATCAACCTGTCAGGCTCGTATATGGCGCGATGATCCAGGACAAGGATGTGCTGCGCACCGGGCCCGCGAGCAATCTGCAGGTGCGTTTTGTGGACGAGAGCATCGTCTCAATGAAGGAAGCCAGCGAGTTGCGGATAGACAACTTCCACTTCTCCGGCAAGGAAGACGGTAGTGAGCGCGGCTTTCTCAGCCTGCTCAAAGGGGGGCTGCGTACGGTCACCGGGCTGATCGGTCGCCGCAACAACACCAACTATCGTTTGAGCACCATCACCGCAACCATCGGTATCCGCGGCACCGACTATGCAGCGACGTTATGCCAGGGGGATTGCCGCAACAGCGACGGCTCGCTGGCCAAGGATGGCCTCTATGGGCGCACCCACGGCATCTCGCACGGCACCAACCGTATCGAGGTCGCCAACGAACGCGATCAGAAAACGTTCGGCATCAATGAGAATTTCTATGTCGCCGATGCCAAGAGCATCGTAGAGCCATTGCTGGTGGCGCCGGACTTCGTCTCCAACAAGCTCGAGGGCCGCAAACAGGGTGGCGGCAAGGGCGAATCCGGAGGCTCCGGAACGGAACAGGCCACCAGCGGCGGTGCTGCAGCGGAAAGCCGCCCCAGCACCACGCCCGAGCCTCTACCCCAACTGCAATTCGTAGCCACGCAGGATCTGGGGCCGCAAGGCACGCCTGTGGTGGTATCGGCCACGCCCTCCTCCTCCATAGCGATCGTCGGCGCGTTCTTTGATGCGTCCTTCGCATCGGATCCCGGTGATGGCGGCGCATTTCTGGTTCCAGCCAATCTGACTACGGAGCCGGCCGGCGCCAGCAGCACGCTCGGTACTACACAAAAGCTGAGCGGTCTATCGGTCCCGCCAGGTTCTAATGCTGAGCCGGGTGGTGGCACCGGCACCGTCACTGCCAGCGTCAGCTCCAGTTCGATCAATGTAATAGATGAAACCGCGCCCAACTCACTCAACGCCCACTGGGGGCGCTGGACCAGCGGCACGTTCACCGACACACCGAGTTCGACCACCTTCAGCCCGAACAACCAGTTCCACTACCTCTATGGTCCGCTGACGCCGCCCGAAGTCGTCGCCGCCAAGACGGGAACCTTCGGCATGTCCATGGTGGGAGGAACAACGCCAACGAACCAATTGGGCCAGACCGGGAGCTTCTCTACTTCTCTAACGGTAAATTTCACGGCGCAGACAGTCGCGTTTGGAGCCAGCAGCTTTTCTTTCTCGCCCGACGTTTGGTCGTTCCCGGGCACTACCACTACTGCCATACAGTTCAGACCCGGGCAAGGCGCGTTCATCGATACGGTCGCCACCGGGACTTGCAGTGGCACCAACTGCGGAACCAGTTTGGCGACTCTGGGCATGACGGGGATATTTATGGGCCCATCGGGCGATCATCTGGGCGTCGCTTTCTCGGCGACTACGACGTCGGGGCCCATAGCCCACGCCCAGACCGCGAAAATCTTTTCCTGCGCGCCGAGTAGTTGCTGATCCGGATTGCAGCGGGACCTGTCGCGCTGGCGAGTAGAGGTTAAACCTCCCGCCGCTCCAGCACCGCTTGCGCCAGCGTGCCGCTGTCCACGTGTTCCAGTTCGCCGCCC
>JAQBGW010000128.1:0-24422 GCA_032128415.1 Betaproteobacteria bacterium
GGTATCCATGCCCTGCACTTCGATCTTCGACCGGGAAGACGCCGCGTATCGCGACAGCGTGTTGTTGCGGGGCGTGCCGCGGGTGGCGGTCGAAGCCGGCGTCACCGATTACTGGCGCAAATATGTCGGGCTGGAAGGCGCGGTGATCGGCATCGATCGCTTTGGCGAATCCGCGCCGGCGGGCGAGCTGTTCAAGTTTTTCGGCATTACCAGCGACAACGTTGCCACAGCGGTGCGCAGCGTACTGTAAGGCATTAATCCAACGGATTTTTCTGGGGGCGTCATGGCAATCAAGGTAGGCATCAACGGATTTGGCCGCATCGGCCGCATGGTATTCCGCGCTGCAGTGCAGGATTTTCCTGACATCGAAATCGTCGGCATCAATGATCTGCTTGAGCCGGATTATCTGGCGTACCTGCTGCGCCATGATTCGGTACATGGCCGTTTCAAGGGTGATATCGGAGTTGATGGCAACACGCTGCTGGTCAACGGCAAAAAAATCCGCCTGACCGCAGTCAAGGATCCTACCGAACTCAAATGGAATGAAATCGGCGCGGACATCGTCATCGAAGCCACCGGCCTGTTTCTCGATAAAGCTTCGGCGCAGAAACACCTGACCGCGGGTGCGAAAAAAGTCATCATGTCTGCGCCCTCCAAGGACGATACGCCGATGTTTGTGTTTGGCGTCAATGACAGGTCCTACGCTGGCCAGGCCATCATTTCCAACGCTTCCTGCACCACCAACTGTCTTGCCCCGGTCGCCAAGGTGCTGAACGACAAATGGGGTATCAAGCGCGGGCTGATGACCACGGTGCATGCTGCCACTGCGACGCAGAAAACTGTGGATGGCCCGTCGAACAAGGACTGGCGCGGTGGGCGCGGCATACTGGAAAACATCATTCCGTCATCCACCGGTGCAGCCAAAGCCGTCGGCGTGGTGATCCCGGAACTCAACAAGAAGTTGACCGGAATGGCGTTTCGCGTGCCGACTTCTGACGTATCCGTAGTCGATCTCACCGTCGAGCTGAACAAGCCCGCAACGTACGCTGAAATCTGCGCAGAAATGAAGGCGCAGTCGATCGGTGCCATGAAGGGCGTATTGGGATACACCGAAGACAAGGTGGTATCGACGGACTTCCGCGACGAAACCTGCACCTCGGTGTTCGATGCTGAAGCCGGCATCGCGCTCGACAGCACCTTCGTCAAAGTAGTGTCCTGGTATGACAATGAATGGGGTTACTCCAGCAAGATCCTGGAAATGGTGCGGGTCATCGCGAAAAAGTAAAAACTGCAAAAGCTTTGCCACAGAGGTCACAGAGAACAGCAAAAACAAACCGGCCCCACCCTGGTTTTTCTCTGTGCTCTCTGTGGCTAAAAGGTGTTGACTTGAGGCTTCTTCGACGGATCGCCTCTCTCCTTGCTTAGTTTTGCTCTGCGACTAAAAGGTTTTAATTTTGAAGTTCCTTCGATTGATCGACCTTCCTCTCGCCGGCAAGCGCGTATTCATCCGCGCCGATCTCAATGTGCCGCAGGACGAAGCCGGCAATATCACCGAAGACACGCGTATACGCTCTACCCTCCCCGGCATCAAACACGCGCTCGCCGCCGGTGCAGCGGTGATGGTGACTTCTCACCTCGGCCGACCGATCGAGGGCACGTTAAAACCAGAAGACTCGTTGGCGCCGATCGCACAGCGCCTGTCCGAAGTGCTCGGCCAGCCGGTGCGCCTGGTGCAGGACTGGGTCGATGGCAGTTTTTCCGTCAAGCCCGGCGAAGTCGTGCTGCTGGAGAACTGCCGCGTCAATAAAGGCGAAAAGAACAACGACGAAACGCTGGCGCGCAAGATGGCCGCGCTGTGCGATGTTTTTGTCAACGATGCCTTCGGTACCGCGCACCGCGCCGAAGCCACCACCCACGGCATCGCAAAGTTCGCGCCAGTGGCCTGCGCCGGGCCGCTGATGGCGGCCGAGCTCGACGCGCTGGGCAAGGCGCTGGGAAAACCGGCGCGGCCGTTGCTGGCCATCGTTGCCGGCGCCAAGGTATCCACCAAATTGACCATCCTCAAATCGCTGGCAGCGAAAGTCGATCAACTGATCGTCGGCGGCGGCATCGCCAATACGTTCATGCTGGCCGCAGGACTGAATATCGGGAAATCGCTGGCCGAACCGGACCTGGTCGGTGAGGCGCAAGCCATTATCGACATGATGAAAGCGCGCGGCGCCACCGTGCCGCTGCCTGTGGATGTCGTGGTTGCCGACGAACTGTCGGCGCTGGCCCGCGCTAACCCGGTGGCTGCAACGGCAGTGCGTCCGGATGACCTGATCCTCGACGTAGGCGCCAAAACTGCACGCGTATTTGCTGATCTGATTGCCAAAGCCGGCACCATCGTCTGGAACGGCCCGGTCGGCGTGTTCGAATATGACCAGTTCGCCGGTGGCACCAAAACCATCGCTCAGGCCATTGCAGCTTCGAGTGCATTTTCAATTGCCGGCGGCGGTGACACGCTGGCGGCCATCGCCAAATATAAAATTGCGGATAAGGTGTCGTACATTTCCACCGGTGGCGGCGCTTTCCTCGAGTTTCTCGAGGGCAGGAAGCTGCCGGCGGTTGAAGTGCTGGAGCAGCGTGCAGGTCTATACAGAGGGGGTTCCACATGATTCGCCGAACAAAAGTTGTGGCTACACTGGGACCTGCGTCGAGCGACGCCAAAACGCTGACGCGGATGATCGCCGCAGGTCTCGATGTCGTGCGTATCAATTTCTCCCACGGCACCCCTGACGAACACCGCGCCCGCGTCAATCTGGTACGCAGCCTCGCGCGCAAGGCCGGTCGTGCGGTTGGCGTGCTGGTCGATCTGCAAGGCCCGAAAATCCGCATCGGTCGTTTCAAGGACAACAAGATCACGCTCAAACAGGGCGCAAAATTCATTCTCGATGCCGAATGCAAGCTGGGTGATCAGGACGTGGTCGGACTTGATTACAAGAACCTGCCCAACGACGTGCGCACCGGCGATACGCTGTTGCTGGATGACGGACGCATTGTGCTCGGAGTTGTCAGTGTGCGCGGCCCACGGATCTCGACGGTTGTCGAGCAAGGCGGCCCGCTATCGAACAACAAGGGCATCAACCGTAAAGGCGGCGGACTGACTGCGCCGGCGCTGACCGAAAAAGACAAGCAGGACATCAAACTTGCCGCGGAACTCAAGGCCGATTTTCTCGGTGTGTCGTTCCCGCGATCGGGCGCAGACGTGCGCTGGGCGCGCGACCTGCTGACCAAGGCCGGCGGGCACGGTCTGATCGTATCCAAGATTGAGCGCGCCGAAGCCATCCCGGCGCTGGAGGAAATTCTCGATGCCTCCGACGCCATCATGGTGGCCCGCGGCGATCTCGCCGTAGAGGTGGGCGATGCCGTCGTGCCGGCACTGCAGAAAAAAATGATCCGCATGGCACGCGAGAAGCAAAAACTGACCATCACCGCGACGCAGATGATGGAGTCGATGATTTCCAGTCCGATCCCGACCCGCGCCGAAGTTTCCGATGTGGCGAATGCCGTGCTCGATGGCACCGATGCCGTCATGCTGTCGGCTGAAACTGCTGCAGGCCAATATCCCGTGGAAACCATTGCGGCAATGGTGCGTGTCTGCCTTGAAGCCGAGAAAGAAGACATGCCGCAAAACGAGCGGCGGCGCGGCATCGGCCAGGCCGATGTGGAGCAGGCCATTGCCCGCGCCACGGCATTCACTTCCGCCGGCCTGCCAATCAAGGCGATTGCCGCATTGACCCAGAGCGGCCGTACCGCGTTGATGATGTCGCGGATGTCCACCGCAGTGCCGATTTACGCCATGAGTTCGGTCATTGAAACCCGCCGCCGCGTGACGCTGTTCCGCGGCGTGCATCCAGTCAGGTTCAGAGGTGCGCGTAATCCGGAGAAAGCGCTGCAAATGGCAGAAAATGAATTACTCGAACGCGGCGTCGTACAGCACGATGATTTGATTGTGCTGACTATCGGCGAACCGTTTGGTCGCGCTGGCGGCACCAACACCATGAAAATCGTGAAGGTCGGCGAACACCGGAAAAAATGATTGCCGGGTGTAAAATAGCGCCCTACTCCGCGACACTTTTCACTGACCTATCCAGCAGGAGCAACCATGTCAGCAAACGATCTCGCCGCCATTGCCCAGGCAATTGCCGCGCCCGGCAAAGGCATACTCGCCGCCGATGAAAGCACTGGCACCATTGGTAAACGTTTTGAGAGCATCAATGTCGAGAACACTGAGGAAAACCGCCGCGCTTATCGCGACCTGCTGTTTTTGACGCGGGGGCTGGGTGACCATATCAGCGGCGTAATTCTGTACGACGAGACGCTGCGCCAGAAATCGGCCGAGGGCACGACGTTTGTTAATCTGCTGTCCGCCAACGGCATTCTGCCCGGCATCAAGGTCGATACTGGCGCCAAGGATCTGGCGCAGTGTCCTGGCGAAATGGTCACCGAAGGTCTCGACAACCTGCCCAAGCGCTGCGCTGATTACGTCAAACTCGGCGCCAAATTCGCCAAGTGGCGTTCGGTGATCAACATTGGTCGTGATATCCCGAGCTCAACTTGCATTGCCGCCAACGTGCATGCGCTGGCGCGGTATGCGGCCATCTGTCAGGACGCCGGGCTGGTGCCCATCGTTGAACCCGAAGTGCTGATGGATGGTGACCACAGCATCGAGCGTTGTGAAGAAGTTACAGAATGGACGTTGAATGCTCTGTATGAAGCGCTGTATCTCAACCGCGTCGTGCTCGAACATTCGGTGCTGAAACCGTCGATGGTGATTTCAGGAAAGCAGTGCGCGAAACAGGCGTCGGTCGACGACGTGGCCGCGCGGACGGTACGGGTACTCAAGCGTACGGTGCCTGCAGCAGTCGCCGGCATCGTATTTCTCTCCGGCGGACAAAGCGATGAGATCGCAACCGCGCATCTAAATTCGATGAACCAGCAATTCAAAGGCAAGCTGCCGTGGCCGCTGTCGTTTTCGTATGGCCGCGCGCTGCAGCAGCCGGCACTGAAAGCCTGGAAAGGCGCAGCAGCCAATGTGGTTGCGGCGCAGACTGCGCTGGCACACCGTGCGCGGATGAACGGATTGGCCAGCTTGGGCCGGTACTCGGCAGAGCTGGAGCGGCAGGCTAAACCCGCATAAACTATCAATAAAATCAATAAGTTAAATAATAAGTTAGCGCATACTACTATTGTGCGGCTGCCCGTCTCCATCATCACCGGATTTCTGGGCAGCGGGAAAACCACGCTGCTTAATCACCTGTTGCAGGAGCCGGCGATGGCCGGGGCGGCAGTCATCATCAATGAATTCGGCGAGATCGGGCTCGATCACTTGCTGCTAGCCACGCCCAGCGAAAACACCGTCATTCTGGACAGTGGCTGTATCTGTTGCACCTTGCGTGGTGACTTGGTCGATACGCTACGCAACCTCGATAAACAGCGCGTGCGTGGCGAGGTTCCGCCTTTCGATCGGGTATTAATTGAAACCACGGGTCTGGCTGACCCTGTGCCCATTGTCCAAACCATCGTTACCGACGCCAGACTTGCGCCAGCCTATGTACTCGATAGCGTAATTACGCTGGTTGACGGCGTGAATGGTCTCGCGCAACTCGAATCCCAACCGGAATCGGTAAAACAGGCTGCCATCGCGGACCGCTTGCTGATTACCAAAATCGATTTGCCGCAAGCGCAGCCGGATACCCTGACTGCCCGACTGGCTGAAATGAATCCGGGTGCGATCATCAGTCACATTGTTCACGGTGCTGTGCAACCCGCCGATCTTTTCGGCGCCGGCATAGAAGCTGAAGCGCGTGCTGCAGATTTTCAGCGATGGCTGGGTGCGGAGGCGTTTACGCGCGTTGAAGCACATCAGCGCAGCCTGGTGACACATGCCAAATCGACACCTGACGCGTCGATCCGCGCCTATAGCATCACACTCGATACGCCCGTCACTGCCGCCGGGCTGACCGCCTGGCTGACCGCCGTGGCCTCGTTGCGGGGTGCAGCACTCCTGCGTGTGAAAGGCCTGTTGAATATCGATGGTCAACCGGTGGCTGTGCATGCGGTGCAAACACTCATTCACGAGCCCATTACCCTGGCGCGCTGGCCGGATGATGAGCGGCGTTCACGTCTGGTATTTATTACCCGCGGTATGGCGCGTACGGATATTGAGGCTACACTCGGTGTGCTTGGTTGGCAGTCCGCATCACAGACAGCGCCGGCAAAAATGCTCGATCCACAGGCGTATGCGCGCTTTGTCACTGCGATGACCAAGACGCCCTGATCTTCCACTGTACTTATCTTGACATTGCAGAAGTGATTAATTAGTTTCGACGCTACCTTACGAGTGTTGGTTGTAAGCGTGTATTGCGCGCAATGACTTCCAGCATCACAGTTAGCCTGCACTGAATTCACCGGAGAGCTTTACCCATGTTTGATTTCAAGCCTAAAGAAGCCAAGGGTCCGACCAAAGTCATCAGCGGTGGAATGCTGATTGACGGCAACGGCGGCAAGCCCATCAAGAACCCGGTCATTGTCATTGACGGTAAACGGATCAAGGAAGTCGGCATCAAAGGCAAGGTAAAGATTCCACCCAAGGCCGAAGTCATCAACTGCGGCACCGCCACGCTGATGCCGGGCCTGATGGACGTGCATCTGCACACCATGATGTTTAACTGCCTGACGTTTCATAACTATCGTGTCGCGCAGTGGGAAATCACCAACGAGCTGCAACAGATGTATGGCCTCTTTCACGCCCAACTGTGTTTCGACATGGGCTTTACCACGCTGCGTGATCTGGGGCTGAACTCCGGCAAGGGTTTGCTCACGGCGCATCTGTGCGCGGTGCGTGACTCAATCAACGCCGGCATCCTTGAAGGCCCGCGCATGCTGATCGGCGGCTTTACCACCATCACCGGTTCACATCTCGATCTGATTCAACCGCGCGCGGCGCAACGATTTGGTTTCCAGACAGCTGATGGTCCGTGGGAACTGCGCAAACTTGCCCGAACCAACCTGCTTGCCGGCTGCGACATCGTCAAAACCTGCGCGACCGGCGGTGGCGGCACCGACAAGGAAGAACCGGACATCCGCAACATGACGCAGGAGGAGATGAACGCCATTGTTGACGAAGCCCATGCGTTTCACAAAGTGGCTGCGGTGCATTGCTTTACTCCTAACGGCCAGCGCATGGCGCTCGAAGCCGGTGCAGATACCATTGAACACATGGTGTTTCATGATGAAGAAACCATCGACATGATTGCCGAAGCCGGTACCTGGATGACTCCGACACTGCTGCATCGCACCGACCACGCGATTGAAATGCGCAAGGATCAGGGCACTTCGCAGTTTGTGTTGAATAAAATGAAGGCGCTACAGCCGTATTGTTTCGAGACTTTCCAGAAAATGCACAAGGCTGGGGTCAATATCGCACTTGGCACGGATATGGGTTTTGATCCTGAAATGGGTACTAATGCCCGTGAGATGGAGGTCTACGTCAAACTCGGTATGACCAACATGGAAGCAATTCTATCGGCCACCCGCAACGCCGCGCGCGCCATCAAGATGGATAAAGATTTGGGAACCATCGAAGTCGGCAAGTTTGCCGACATCATCGCCGTCAAGGGCGATCCGCTGAAAAACATTCGCGTCTTCCAGGACAAGAAAAACATCCAGATCGTGATGAAAGAAGGCCGCGTCTATGCGGATCGCCGGCCGGGCTGTAACAAGAATGTCGTGAGCGTTACACCGCGCGATTGGCAGAAGATCGACTATTTGTGATGGTCTGAGGTCGGCGTAACTTGTGCGGGAACGGCGGGATACGATACGCTGCCCCCCGCCACAGCATCTAGGGCGGGTAAAGCATGGCCAACCCACCTGAAACCTACCGTAACTATTTTGAGGAGCAGAGTATGGCCGCAGCAAAAAAAAGCACCAAGACCAAAACCGTCGGCGCTGTTCGCGCCGGCAACGGTAAATATCAATTCCGTCTGTCGAGTCTGAAGAAAGTGCCGGCTGGAACGGGCTACTCCACTTCGCACGGCGGCGTGGTCGAAGGTGCGCGCATCCTCGTCGGCTATATTCATAAGCCACGCGGTACCGGCTCGCGCATGCACAGTCACAAAAACGAACAGTTGAACTATGTGGTGCAGGGCACGCTGAAAGGCTCCGTCAACGGCAAGCGTGTGGTCGCGCCCGCCGGTACGCTGATTTACATACCGGCCAACGCACCGCACACACTGGTCTCGACCAAGGCGAAGGATGTGATTTTCATCGCGATCAAGGATCTGTCGCAAGGCATCATCGGCAAGGCGGTAGACGGCACCATGACCGGACCACATTTCGATAAAGGCTACGGCCCCGCTGCCAAGGCGCGCAAAAAAACCAAAAAAAGGACTGCCGCGCGCAGGTAAATCCGATTTCATCTGTTAGCAGGCACCAGCCAGATCCAGCAATTGGTCATCGCCAACCATCTGCTGAAAGTCGGCTAAGCGCAGGCGTCCACTACCCGGCATCACGGCTGACAACGTAGCCGCTGCTGCCGTAAAATCCCCCTTCTGTGCCGCCGCTCCTGCGGCGGCCGCGTTATTGCAAGGAAGCGCCGTGGCCTTCGATAAAGAAATCGCCGAACTCAAACAGAAAACCGACGAAGTGCTCGCCATGGGCGGGCCCGAAAAACTCGCCAAGCGCAAGGCCGAGGGCCACCTCAACGCCCGCGAGCGCATCGACTACCTGATCGACCCCGGATCGTTCATCGAATCCGGCCGCTTTGCCCGCAGCAATCGCCCCGAGGTCAAAGCCAAGACGCCGGCCGACGGCAAAATCACGGGCTTCGCCAAAATTGCCGGTCGGGAAATCGGTCTGGTGTCGAACGACTTCACGGTGTTGGGCGCCTCCTCCGCCGTGATCAACATGAAAAAGATCAAGCATGTGAAACAGATCGCGGCCAAACGCGGCATGCCGCTGGTGATGTTGGGCGAATCTTCGGGTGCGCGCATGCCGGATCGCATGGGTGCGGCGGGACGTGCCATCATCGCGCAGGATGCCACTGAGTATCAGCGGCTGCGCGAATCGCCGTGGTGTTCAGCGCTGCTCGGCCAGTGTTACGGCTCTTCAACCTGGTATTCCGCCATGTCGGATTTTGTGGTGATGCGCAAAGGCGCGATCATGGCCATTGCCAGCCCCAAAGTGACCTCGATTGCCATCAACAAACCGATCGAAGCCGAAGATCTCGGCGGCTGGAAATTGCTGACGGGTGTGTCGGGCCTGGCTGATCTGGCGGTGGACACCGATCAGCAGGCGATGGACGCGATCAAGAAGTTTCTCTCCTATCTGCCCAGCCACCATCTGCAGCCGCCGCCGGAAGTTCCGGCGCCTGCCGGTGCCGATGAGGCCGGCAAAAAAATATTCGACATCCTGCCGGAATCGCGCACCCAGGTGTATGACGTGCGCAAGATCATTGCCGTGGTTGCCGATAAAGATTCGTGCTTCGAACTGAAGGAGCGTTTCGGTAAATCGATATCCACCGTACTCGCCCGCCTTGACGGCAAGAGCGTGGGCTTTATCGCCAACAATCCGCTGTTCAAGGGCGGTGCGCTGGATGCCGATGCCGTGCAGAAAGTCATCAGCTTCATGGTGCTGTGCGATTCGTTCAACGTGCCGCTGGTGTTCCTGGTCGATGTGCCGGGATTCCTGATCGGCGTCGAAGGCGAAATCCGCGGCATGCCGGGCAAGGTCATCAACTGGATGAACGCGCTGAGTCAGGTCACCGTACCCAAGCTGACGGTGATCATGCGCAAGGACTACGGGCAGGCTTATATCAACATGGCCGGTGGCAAAGGCGCCGATGACGTGGCGATCTGGCCGACCGCGGATCTGGGTTTCATGGATCCGGCGGTGTCGGTCAATGTGCTCTACGGCATCAAGCAGCAGGACGACCCGGAAAAATTTGCCAAACTCAAAGCCGAAGTCGAGCGCGACACCTCGGCGTGGGGTCTCGCCGAACTGTACGAAGCGCAGCATGTGCTGGATCCGCGCGACACCCGCGAGTGGCTGATCCGCACGTTGCAAGTCCATCGCAAAGGCATGAAAAACGGGGTCAGCGAGCATTTGTTGCGTAACTGGCCGACCAGCTATTAAAACCTGATGCGCCCCCCGGTCGGGTCGCGTAAACATCCATATGATCTGCGGCACCTGCTGTGCCGCATCAACACAGGAGGAAAAACCATGTTGCACAAACTCATCATCGCCATCAGCGCCGCACTCGTAGTATCCGGTTCTGCGGCGGCAGCGCAAAATTACCCGGACAAACCCATCCGCCTCATCGTGCCCTTCGCACCGGGTGGCAATACCGACGTGCAGGCACGGCTGATCGGTCATAAACTCACCGCGGCTCTGGGCCAGCAGGTGATCGTCGACAATCGTCCCGGCGCCGGCGGTACCATAGGCGTCGACATGGCGGCCAAATCCACACCCGATGGCTACACCATAGTCATGGCATCCTTCGGCAACATTCTGGTCGGCCCCAGTCTTTACAAAAAACTGCCTTACGATCCGGTCAAGGATTTTGACCCGATCATTCTGATTTCGGAGCCGGCCGGTCTGATCGTCGTGCACCCGTCGGTACCGGTGAAAAGCCTCAAGGAGCTGATTGCTTATGCCAAAGCCAATCCGGGCAAGCTGAATTACGCCTCGGCAGGCCATGGCACCTGGAATCACCTGTTTGCCGAACAGCTGAAATCGATCGCCAAAATCAAAATTACCCACATACCATACAAAGGCGCAGGCCCAGCCATGAACGATGTGGTCGGCGGCCATGTGCAAATGATGTTCGCGCCGTTTCCCAGTGCCCGGATCCACATCAATGCCGGGCGTTTGCGCGCGCTGGCCGCGACCGGAACCAGACGTTCGGCGCTGTTTCCGGATGTGCCGACCGTAGCGCAGGCGGGATTGCCCGGTTATTCCGCTGCCAGCTGGTTCGGCATCCTCGCGCCGGCGGGTACACCTAAACCGATTATCAATCGCCTGAATCAGGAAATAAATAAAGCTTTCGCGGCGCCCGATATCAAGGCCGCCTATGCTGCCGAGGGGCTGGATCCGTCCGGTGGCACGCCAGCGGACATCGCGAAATCAATCCGCGAAGGCATGGCGAAATGGGGCAAGCTCGTGCGCGATCTCGGGATCAAGCTTTGATTATGACGTATTGATCGGAATCTACCATGGCGTTTGAAGAACTGATCAGGGAGCTCGATGCCCGCAA
Organism: Betaproteobacteria bacterium; assembly: GCA_032128415.1. Classification (GTDB taxonomy): domain Bacteria; phylum Pseudomonadota; class Gammaproteobacteria; order Burkholderiales; family SG8-41. The sequence continues at coordinate 11,297 of JAQBGW010000128.1, forward strand.
GCAGCGGGCGCTGGCGATGGGCGGGCCGGAGAAGCTTGCCGAGCGCAAGGCGCAGGGCCTGCTCAATGCGCGGGAGCGCATGGACCGGTTGTTCGACGCCGGTTCGTTCTGCGAATCCGGTTTGCATGCGGTGTCGAGCCGCCCCGAAGACAAGACCACCACGCCAGCCGACGGCAAGGTTGCCGGTTACGGTCGCATTAACGGTCGGGAAGTTGCGGCAGTTTCCAACGACTTTACGGTCAAAGGCGCGTCCAGCGCGCAGATCAACATCAAGAAGCTGAAACACATGAAGGGTGTCGCCAAAAAGCGCGGCATCCCGCTGGTGTTTCTCGGAGAATCCACCGGTGCGCGCATGCCCGACGTGATGGGGGCGTCGTCCATCGGCTCCAAGGACGATCCGCAGGAATACCTGCGTATGCGCGAAGCACCATGGGCGGCAGGGGTGCTCGGCCATTGCTACGGCTCCTCGGCGTGGTATGGCTCGATGGCGGATTTCTGCGTGATGCGCAAAGGCGCGATCATGGCGGTGTCCAGCCCGCGGCTGATTTCGATGGCGACCGGCAAACAATGCGACGGCGAGGAACTGGGTGGCTGGCGCGTGCATGCCGATGTCAGTGGCATCGTTGACCAGGTGGTTGATACCGACGAACAGGCCGTTGATGCCATCAAGCAGTTCCTGTCCTACCTGCCGTCCAACAACATGGAAGCGCCACCGGAATATCCGGTGCCGGAAGGTTCGGACGAGGCGATCAGGGATGTGATGAAGCTGATTCCCGAATCGACCAACCAGGTTTACGACATGCGCAAGGTGATCCAGTGCATTGTCGACCGCGGCTCGATGTTCGAAATGAAGGCGCGTTTCGGCAAAACCCTGGTCACCGCGCTGGCGCGGCTGGACGGCAAGTCAGTGGGCATCATTGCCAACAACCCGTTGTTCAAGGGCGGTGCGATCGACGCCGACGCTTGCCAGAAGGTGCAGGCGTTTTTTGTGTTGTGCGATTCGTTCAACATCCCGATCGTGCTGCTGGTCGACCAGCCGGGTTTCCTGATCGGCATGGAAGGCGAACAGCAGGGCGTCACCGGCAAAGTCATGAACTGGCTCAATGCGATGACGCTGATGACCGTGCCGAAAATTTCGGTGATCGTGCGCAAGAGTTATGGGCTGGCGGTATCCAACATGGGCGCCGGTGGCAATACCGATGAACTGGCGTGTTGGCTGATCGCGGAGATCAGTTTCATGAAACCGGATTTCGGCGCCAAGGTGGTATTCGGTGTCGATCCCGAAAAAGAACCGGAAAAATTCAAGAATGCCGTCGCAAAAATGTCCAAAGGCACTTCGCCTTATGACATGGCGGCGATTTACACCGCGCAGGATGTCATCGACCCACGCGACACCCGCGACTGGCTGATCCGCATGCTTGATGTGCATCGCATGCGCACGAGTGGCGGCGTCGGTCAGCATCTGATGCGCACCTGGCCGACCAGCTACTAGATTTGTACTAATTACACGTGCGGCAACGTCGCCGACCGGCGACATTGCCCGCCGCGTCATGCCCCAGTAAACTTGAGGGGTCAATGCGTGTCACAGTCTTGCCGCTGTCAGCGGCAGGATCCACGTTTACCCAATCCGGACATGATCATGAAAACCGAAACCCCTTCGGCGCGCAGCGCTGTGTCCAACTCCGCAGCCGGCATGCCCCGCAGCGGTGAACTGCGCATCCGTCAGATTGAAGCCATCCCGGTGGTGGTGCCGCTGCTGCATCCGATCAAATGGGCGCGCGGCGAAATCAGGAACATCGACAATGTCATCGTCGTCGTCACGCTGACCGACGGCACCCAGGGCATTGCCGATGCGCCGCCGCGGCCGACCATTTACGGCGAAACCCAGCAATCAATCGCCACCATCATCCAGGATCATTTTGCGCCGAAGCTGAAAGGCGTGGATGCCTTTGACCTGACAGGCGTGTGGGCGGTGCTCGACCAGTACGCCGGCAACCCCGCCGCCAAATCAGCCATCGACATGGCGATTTTCGATGCGCAGGCGAAACATCTCGGCATTTCCTGTGCCCAACTGCTGGGCGGCACGCCGAAAGCTTTGCCGGTGAATCGCCGGCTGATGCTGGGCTCGAACAAGGAAATGCTCGCCGAAGCCGAGTGCATGATCAAGCAATATGGTTTCAAGGCATGGAAGGTTAAATGCGGCATCGATAAAAAGCGCGACATCGCGCTGCTGCGCGCGCTGCGCAAGCTGGTCGGTGATGATCATGAGATCACCATCGACTGCAATCAGGGCTACTCGTCGCAGGATCTGCTGGAAACCGCGCCGTACTTCGAAGAAGTCAATGTCGCGTTGATCGAGGAACCGATACCCGCGCGCGACGGCGCCGGTAAGCGCTTCTGCGCCGAACGCACCCCGCATCCCGATCTCCGGTGACGATTCGTGCATGACGCCGGACGATGTACTGCATGAATTGAAGCTCGGTGGCATCCGTTCGGTGGTCATCAAGTGCGCGCGCACCGGCTACAGCCAATCGCGGCAGGTGCTGGCGCTGGCAAAATTGTTTTACACGCCGGTGCACAACGGCACCCAGGCCGACATGCAGATCGGCTGCGTGGCCGCCGCGCACTTTGCCAGCATTTACGTGGCGCCACATGCCCACGAGTTTTCCAGCTTTATCGACGCCAGGGATCACGTCGCCAATGAAGACCTGGTGATCAAGAACGGCTGCCTGCAATTGCCCGCAGGGCCGGGTATCGGGATGACTTTGGATCCGCGCAAGATGAAGAAATATCGTGTTGATTTATAAGGATATTATACAAATCAGCGGGCGCTTGCCCCGGCATGTTTTGACGGCACTGACGATCGCAGGACTGCTGTGGTCCGCAGTGCCGGCGCGCGCTGCGGAGGCATCAACGGAACCGCCACTGGATTTGCACGGCAGCGAGATCCAGATCTTCATCGAAAACGATTCTTTCGGCAGCTCCGACCAGTACTACACCAACGGCATCAAGATCGGCGGCGGTGTACCGGCGGACCGCGTGATGGGCCTGTTCACGCGCCCGCCCAACGCGCTGCTCGACGCCATCAGCGATGGTGCCAGCAACCACTTCGGCCTGTTTATCGGCCAGAACCTCTACACACCGCGCGACATCAGCATCGCCGCGCCACAGCCCAACGACCGGCCGTGGGCGGCGTGGGCATACATCGGCGCTGTCGCGCAAAGTGTTAAAGATGACCGTTTGCATACCGTTGAATTTGATCTGGGCTTTGTCGGCCCGCCGGCGCTGGGCAAGCAGGTGCAGACGTTCTGGCATGAGCACATCGTCGATGCGCCGGAACCCAAAGGCTGGGGCAATCAGATCCGCAGCGAGCCGGGTTTTTTGTTGGCCTATTTGCACAAGCGGCGCTACGGTGACAATACCGGCGTGCAGTTCGTGCCGCATATCGGCGCCAGTCTTGGCACCATCATGACTTTCGCCCGCATCGGCGGCATCGTGCGCGTCGGGCGGAACATGACGGGCTTCGGCCCCGACGGCATCGAGCCCGGCGGCGCGATGCTGAAAAATGCGCGGCAGGAACACGACGGCCGCGCGCGCCAGTCGTACGAATGGTTTGTTTTTGCCGGCGTTGATGGTCGCGCCATTGCCCACAATATTTTTCTCGATGGTTCGCTGTTCCGTGATGGGCCCAGCGTGCAAAGCCGCAGCATGGTGTACGACATTACCGCTGGCGTTTCGGCGCGCATCGACAAAGTGCGCATGTCGCTGACGCGCATCAAGCGCAGCGAAGAATTCACCACGCCCGCGGGCGGCGGCGGGCAGCAGCAGTTCCACTCGGTGAATATCGGCATCGAGTTTTAGGTAGTCATCGTATATTCAATGTAACCAGTTGTTTTTATTGATTATTTTAAATTATTTGGCAATGATCCAGGTTGCGGCACGTCAATGAAACGTGGTTAATCTGATGATTATTAAGGCAGACTGGAGAAATGCAAAAATCAAAGGCCGATTTACATCGGCCTTATAGGGCTTCTATTTCTAGTTAGACGGCAGAAGTCGCGCCGCTTGACGTATATACATAATGACTATACACTAGTTCATGCGATTTACGTGGGACGAGACGAAGCGCAATCGGAACCTGAAAGATCACGGCCTCGACTTCGTGGACACCGAACAGGTATTCAATGGTCTTACGTTCACCTACGAGGATGACCGCTTCCGTTACGAGGAGCAACGTCTCATGACGCTTGGACTGTTCGAGGGAATCCCCGTGTCAATCGTCCACACGGAGACGAAGGAACGTATACATATCATCTCATTCCGAAAGGCGACAAGACGTGAAACAGCAATCCTCTTCGAGAACCTCTAAGACCGACTTGGCGCGTGTCCGTCGCACGAAGGACAAGGACATTACGCTGTCTGCCGAGCATCCCGAGATCGAGGTGCATCATATCGTGCGTGGAATCGTGCGCCGAGGCCTCAAGCCTGTCTCCGGAAAGGCGTCAATCTCACTCCGCGTGGACGCCGATGTTCTTGAATGGTTCAGGGCGCAAGGCCCAGGATATCAAACCAAGATAAACGCCGTGCTTCGCGCATTCAAGGACGCTTCCGTCTAACCGCCGGTTCGTGACCGACGCGTTTCGCGCGTCACAACCGGAACGTTAATTAAACGCAGAAATCCCCGTCTGCGCCCGCCCCAGCACCAGCGCGTGTATGTCGTGGGTGCCTTCCAGCGTATTCACCGTTTCCAGATTCATCATGTGGCGGATCACCGGGTATTCGTCGGAGATGCCGTTGCCGCCAAGCATGTCGCGCGCGGTGCGGGCGATTTCCAGTGACTTGCCGGTGGAATTGCGTTTGAGCAGCGACACCATTTCCGGCGTGGCTTTGCCCTCGTCGCGCAAGCGGCTGATATGCAGGCAGGCGAGCAGGGCCAGGGCGATTTCGGATTGCATGTCGGCAAGTTTTTTCTGGATGAGCTGATTCGCCGCCAGCGGCCGGCCGAACTGTTTGCGGTCCATGGTGTATTGCCGTGCGGTGTGCCAGCAGGCTTCTGCCGCACCGAGCGCCCCCCAGCAGATGGTGAAGCGCGCATTGTTCAGGCAGCCGAACGGGCCTTTTAATCCCGAAGCATTCGGCAGCAGGTTGGCTTCGGGCACGAACACATTGTCCATGACGATCTCGCCGGTGGGTGAGGCGCGCACCGAGAATTTGCCTTCGATCTTGCGCGTGGAAAGCCCCTCCATACCGCGCTCGAGGATGAAGCCGCGGATCACGCCACCATCGTCCTTGGCCCAGATGATCATGATGTCGGCGATGGGTGCGTGGGTGATCCACAGTTTGGTGCCGCTCAACCGGTAGCCGCCGTCGGCGCTGCGGGCGCGGGTGATCATGCTGCCGGGATCGGAGCCGTGATCGGGTTCGGTCAGGCCGAAGCAGCCGAGTAGTTCGCCGGTGACCATTTTCGGTAGAAACTTCTGGCGTTGTTCTTCAGTGCCGTAAGCGTAGATCGGCGTCATCGCCAGACCGCTTTGCACGCTGCAGGCAGAACGGAATGCGGTATCGACGCGTTCGAGTTCGCGCATGATCAGGCCGTAGGCGACATAGCCGATACCGGCACAGCCGTAGCCCTGCAGCGGCGCGCCGAGAAAACCGAGTTCACCCATTTCAAGCATCACCTTGCGATCAAAGGTTTCGTTGCGGTTCCAGTCGCGGATGCGCGGCGCGAGTTTTTCCTGCGCGTACTGGCGCGCGGTGTCGCGGATCATCCGCTCCTCGTCGGTCAGTTGCGCTTCGATGAGCAGCGGGTCATCCCACTGGAAATTGCCGCCAGTGAGGGTTACGGAAGCATGGTCGATCGACATCAGTAAGGTCCTGAAAAAAGAAAAAAAGTCAGCGCGTGGCGCGATCCAGATACAGTTTTACATGGCGCACCAGCTCGCTGTCCATGCCGTTGAAAAAATGGTCGGCGCCGGCAATGCTGACCTGCGCGGAGCCGCGCACGCTCCGGATGGCGGCGGCGCGATTCGCGGCGCTGTCGAGCACCGCGGGCAGATCCCTCTCGCCGTAGAGATCGAGTACCGGCATCTTGAACATGTGCGGATTCGAGTATTCGCCGGAAATCCCGATCGATACCCAGGCATTGATTGCGGGTGCGTCGGGCCGATTCAGGTAAACATTGGCCATCCGCGAACCGAGGCTGTGCGAGACGATAGCGATTTTTTTGTGGTCTTTGCCGCGCAGATAATTCACAGCAGCGGCGATACGCTCGGCTGCTTCGGGAAACAGCGGCGGGTAGTCGCTGCCGCGGGCTTCGGCCGCGAGCACCGGCATTTGTATGGACAACGTGGCATAACCCTGTTCGGAGAGTTGGCTGCGCAACGGATTGATCAGGCCCCAGTCCGGATGCACCCCCGATCCGTGTACGACGATGATGCCGGCCTGTGCCTTGGCATTGGGCGCGTAAATTCCGAGGAATTTACGGCCTGAGGGCAGCACCAGCTGCACCGGATCGCCGACGAGAATGGACGGTGTGATTTCATCGGCCCAGCGCTGTTCACGGGCGTAGTCGGCCTGCGCAAAACACGGCAGGCTGATCAGGCACAACAGCAACAACGACCCGAAGCGCATCAGTGGCCTTCAAATTTCGGTTTGGCCTTGCTGAGAAAAGCTTTAACACCGGTGCGGTAATCGTCGGTGTCAAAACACGCGAATCCGCTATCCCATTCTTCGGGCGCAATGTCGGCGTTCACCGTCAGGCGCTCGATGAATTGTTTATGCCAGCGTGCGACCAGCGGCGCGCCGTCGGCGATGCGCTGCGCCAGCGCGTAACTCTCGGCTGCAACCTGATCATCGGCAACCACGCGATTGACCAGCCGCTTGCGATACGCTTCTTCGGCATCGAACACGCGGCCTTCGAGCAGAATTTCCAGTGCGACGGCACGGCCGACCAGCGCCAGCAATCCGGCGAGTTCACCGTAAGCCATGGTCAGGCCCAGCTTGTTGATGGGTATGCCGAAACGGCTGGAAGTGCCGCAGATGCGCATGTCGCACATCGCCGCAATCTCCAGTCCGCCACCGACACAGGCGCCTTCGATCATTGCAACAGTCGGATGACGGCATTGCCCAACGGCCTGCATGGTGCCGTGGACCAGCTCGCCATATTGTTTGGCTTGTCGCGCATTGGCGCGCTCGGTGGCGAATTCGGCGATGTCGGCGCCCGCGGCAAAGGCCTTGCCGCCGGCGCCGCGCAGCACGACACAGCGTAACGCGGTGTCTTCGGAGAGTTGGCGCATGGTGATGCCCAATTCTTCCCACATCGCACGGTTCAGTGCATTGAGCTTGTCCGGGCGATTGAGGGTGACCGTGGCGATGGCGCCGTCACGGCCGGTGACAATGGCGTCAGTCATGTGCGCACGCCTGCTGCGGCGGCCCGGGCGACCAGTGTATGGCGTGCCGCCAGCATGTCATCCAGCGTGCCGAAAGCGTTGGTGTAGGTGCCACGGAATCCTTTGCTCTCTATCAATTTGAACATCTCGCCGAAATCAAGATCGCCTTTGCCCGGCGGCAGATGCACCTCGTGCCCGTTGCGGAAACAGTCCGCCAGGCGTACTTCGACTACGCGCGTGAAGTCCAGTGCCGCCACAAAACCGGCGATGCCTTCCGGCACCAGGTGGGCATGGTTGGCGGTAAACGACAGCTTGAACGCGGGCGAGGCGATATCCCAGTAGTACTGCCATTCCTCGACCGTGTGGGCGAGATAATGGACTTCGGCATCAACCGGTTCCTTGTTTAGATTTTCCAATAAAATCAATGCCTTATGTTTTTCGGCATAGCCGGCAATGCGTTTCAGCCGCTCCTTGCCGGCCACCATGCGCCTGTTCTTGTCTTTAGTGAAATGATACCCGGCATGAACCACGATCCATTGCGCGCCGAGCCTGGGAAAGATATCGACATAACTGCGCAAGTAGGCATCAACGGCATCGCCGACGTAAGGCGAGTATTCGGCGATATTGACCGCAGACAAGGTATGCAGCGCAAGGTGTACACCATGTTTCTCCAATGCCGTGCGCACGTTCGCACAGCGTTGGTCGTCGAATGTGGTGATTGCGTTGGTGTCGGTATCCAGTTGGATATCAATGTGCTTCACGCCATGCATTGCCGCCCATTCGATGGCGTCTTCCAGGCGCAGCTGGCGTCCGACGTCGACGCCAATACGATCCAACAAACCCATGTTCACTTCCCCAGTCTGGCGTTGTCGGGCTTTAGTGGTAGAACAAGTTGACCAACGATAACGAAACGGCTGGAATATACGTGACCATCAGCAATACGCCCAGCAGTACTCCGATGAAATAAACGTTGACCTTGGTCACTTCCCAGATGTCGGTTTTGGCGATCGAACAGGCAGTCATCAGCACGCTGGCCACGGGCGGGGTCTGTTGGCCGATTGCCAGGTTGAGCGTGACTATAATTCCGAAATGCACCGGATCGATACCCGCGATGGCTACTACGGGCATCACGATGGGTACCACCAGAATAATGGCGGCTGCAGAATGCAGGAACAGACCAATCGCCAGGAAAAAGACATTAAGCAGTGCGAGGATCGCATAGGAATTTGTGGTGAAGCTGGTGATTGCCAGAGCCAGTTTTTGCGGCACCTGCGCTTCAGTCAGATAGACGCCAAGGAGTGCGCTGGACGCAACCAGCAGCATGACCACCGCAGTCTGAACACCACCATCAATGACTGCGGTTTTGAATATTTTCCAGTCGAATTCATGATAAATCAGCGCGATGACTATTGCGGCGACTACTGCCAGTCCCGCACCTTCGGTGGCGGTGACCACGCCGCCAAAAATGCCGCCAAGGATGATGATGGGCAGCAAAAAAGCCAGCGATGCATCCTTAAATGTTTTCCACAGCTGTTTTAGCTGGAACACTTCTTCCACGGGATAGTCATGGCGTACCGCAAACCAGTAACAAAGTCCCATCATTAAAAAGCCACCGATGATGCCCGGCACGATGCCGGCAACGAATAACTGCACCACCGAACTGCCGGACATCACCGCGTAGAGAATCATTGGTATGGACGGCGGGATAATGATGGCGAGCGAAGCCGAGGATGAAGTTACGGCCGCGGCGAAGGGCGCCGGGTAACCGCGTTTTTTCATCGCCGGAATCAATATTGATCCCAGTGCGGCGACATCGGCTACCGCAGAACCGGAGATTTCCGCAAAAAACATCGAGGCACCGACGTTGACCATGGCCAGTCCGCCGCGCACGAAACCGAATAACGCCGACGCGAAAGCCAGCAGCCGCCGCGAAATGCCGGATGTATTCATGACGGCGCCGGCCAATATGAACAGCGGGATGGCAATCAGCGGGAAATTGGTTGCACCGTTGTACATGACGATGGGCAGATTGGGCAGCGTATCCACGCCCTGGCTGGCAACCATGGCGACTACTGCCGCTATGCCCAGCGCCACTGCAATAGGCACGTTCAGTAGAACGAGGGTGAGCACGCCGAGGAACAGCAGCAGGATAGCCATCAGCAATTCACCGAAAAATCGACGACGCAGTGAATAACAACGAAGTGTTTCGGTTTCATCACGGATTTACTTCAAGCGATTGAAGCCGAATGGCTTCGGGGTTTCTGGCTTCGGCCAGGATGATCGGCAGATTGAGCACTTCGGCGATGATGAACAATACGGCCCCAATGGGAACCACCGACTGGATGTACATGACGGATACTTCCGGGAGGCTGACCAGGTAATCCGTGGCCAGCACGTCCATGATCGACCATCCGACATAGGCCAGCAGCACAAAAAAACTGAGCACACAGGCTTCGGCGAACAGCACCGCAGGCACGCGTAAAGCGGGGCGCAAGCTATCCACCAGTCCCGAGAAGCCGATGTGGGCACGCTTGTGCGCGGCGAGGGCCGCGCCGTAGTAAGTCAGCCACGCGAGCAGAATGGAGGCGATTTCGTCGTACCAGACCAGCGATTCGCCCATTGCGCGGAACACGACGCCGATAATGACTTCGATGGCAAGCACAGCCATCAGCAGAAACACAATCGTTTCCAGTAAGCGCGCAAAACCGGCGCGTATGCGCAAGAGCATCATGGTTTTACCTGGGGTTTTGTATCAGCGGCAGGAACGGGGGGCGTCCCCCGTTCCGTGCGCTGAAATGCTGCAAGCCTGCAAGATTCTAATTGGCGAGACTCAGTGCTTTGTCGATCAGCGCCTTGGATCCCGCAACGTCCTTGCCGAACCCTGAATAAATTCCAGCACTGGCTTTTACAAATGCCGACTTGTCTGCTTCGTTGACCTGCATGCCGGCTGCTTTCAGTTTCTGCAGCAGATCGGTTTCATCTTTTTCTGCAGTTGCGTAAACGAAGGCCTGGGTTTCCTTGGCTACACCCTCAAGAGTTTTGCGCACGTCTGCCGGGAGGCTGGCCCATTTTTTGGTGCCGACGGTGATGTAGGCTGGAGTGTAGACGTGCCCAGTCAGCGACAGGTATTTCTGCACTTCCTGGAATTTGCCGCTGTAAATCTGGGTGAACGGGTTTTCCTGTCCGTCCATCACGCCGGTTTGCAGTGCGGTGAAGACTTCAGAAAAAGCCATTGGGCTGGGGTTTGCGCCGTAGGACTGGAACATTTTCACCCGCCATTTGCCCTTGGGCGTACGCAGCTTGATACCCTGCAGGTCTGCCGGAACATTGATCGGGCGCTTGTTGTTGGTGATGTGGCGATAGCCATTTTCCCAAACGGCGAGGATTTTCAGCCCTTTCTTTTCAGCTGCGGGTGCGAGATTCGGCCAGAACACGGCTTTCTCGATTGCACCCATGTGCTTGCGATCCTTGACCAGATACGGCATTTCAAAAATGCCGAACATGTCGACTTCCGACGACATTACGGAAGACGGCAGCGCAAAGTCGACAGTGCCGAGCTTGACCTTTTGCAACAATTCCTTGTCGCCACCCAGCTGACTTGAGCCGAAAACGACGACTTTGTACTTGTTGCCAAGCTTCGCATTGGCTCTGGCGGCAAATTCATCTGCCGATTTAGCAAACAGCGATCCTGGTGCACCAACATGTCCGAATTTGAGTTCGGTTTGCGCGGCTGCGGCGGTTGCCAGGAAGGCAGCGGCCAACATCGATAACAGTTTGATGATTTTCATGACGATTCTCCTTTGGTTGTGCATTTCTTGTTTTGTAGTGCCCTGCCTGGATTATTGTTGACAGGGGGTTTCCCAACAGTGACGCGTTTGCAACAGGCTTGGGAATCTGTGCGCTTACATCATTGCTGCGGTATCTTGGCTTCGCGTACGACCTTGCCCCACTTGTTTGTTTCGTCCTTGAGCTTTTTCACGAACTCCGCTGAGGTGCTCGGGATCGCTTTCATGCCCTGCCTGGCGTAGCGTTGTTTCATTTCCGGGGTGCTCAAGACGGCGACGATGGATCTGTTGACCTTGTCGACGATCGGTTTAGGTGTGCCGGTGGGAGTGAGTATGCCGTACCAGGTGGCGTATTCGAATCCCGGCACGCCCGACTCCTCAACGGTAGGCACGTCAGGCAGAGTGGGTGCGCGCGTGGTTGTTGTCACCGCAAGGGCGCGCAGCCGGTTGTTTTTCACGTGCGGCAGGGCTGAGGCAAAAGTCGACATAAAGATGCCGATCTGGTTGCCGATCAGCGCGGCGACCGCCGGGCCGGTGCCTTTGTAAGGGATGTGCACCAGGCTGATTTTTTGCGACATCATCAGCATTTCCATCGCAAGGTGCGTGCCGGAACCGAGGCCCGCAGAACCAAAATTCATTTTCCCCGGCTGCGAGCGCGCCAGCGCGACGAATTCCTTGAAACTCTGTGCCGGGAGTGAAGGGTGGACGACGAGAATGTTGGGCTGGACGGTGGCCAGCGAAATGGGCGTGAAATCGCGGATGCTATTGAACGGCAGCTTTTTAAACAATGCGGCATTGAAAGCCATGCTGATGTTGCCCAGGAACAGCGTGTAACCGTCAGGGGACGACTTACTCGCGATGTCTGCGCCGATCACACTGCCGGCGCCCGGACGGTTATCGACAACGATGGTGGTGCCCAGCGCCTGTCCCAACGCATCGGTCATGGTGCGTGCGCTGATGTCGCTGCCGCCGCCGGGGGAGAACGGTACGATCAGGCGGATGGGTTTGGATGGGTAACCCTGCGCGTGGGCGGGTGGTACGAACACAAACAAGCCGGTCGCTGCCAGCATAGCGATCATTTTAAACATGGAGGTCTCCTCGTTTGGTATTTAGTCCGCAGTAGCGCAGGGTGCGTAGTCGCGGGGGCTGCTGTTGGTCGCGGCGGGCGGAGAGCATAACATTGCAACGTAACGCGGTCATGCTCCAGCTCCTGCCCATGCATGTGGGAGGTGGCGAGTCTGTAACCCCGGTCTAAGCCGCTTTGGCAGATTTCAGGTGGCCCTGCTGTCCGCCAACCAAGTAATCCATCGCGGCGGCAACGCCGCCTTTTTTATGCGGCACACCGGCAAGTTCCAGTCCCATCTCGACGCCGGCAAGAGTACCCAGCAGCGTCAGGTCATTGAAATCGCCGAGATGACCGATGCGAAACACCTTGTCGGCGATCTTGCCCAGCCCGCTGCCCAGCGACATGTTGAAGCGCTCGAGCACAATCTTGCGGAACGCAACTTCGCTGTGGCCTTCGGGCATCATCACCGCGGTCAGCACGCTCGAATATTCCTCAGGATTCTGGCAAAGAATTTCCAGCCCCCAGGCGCGCACCGCGCGGCGGGTAGCTTCGGCGTGGCGGTCATGACGGGCGAATACGTTATCCAGGCCTTCTTCCTCCAGCAGCATTTTCAGCGCTTCCCGCAGACCATAGAGCAGATTGGTCGCCGGCGTGTAGGGGAAAAAGCCACTTTTGTTGGGTCCGAGCATTTCTTCCCAGGACCAGTATGAACGCGGCAGTTTTGCTGTCTTGCCGGCAGCGAGCGCCTTGTCGGAGAACGCGTTGAAGCACAGACCTGGCGGCAGCATCAGTCCTTTTTGCGAGCCGGCAATGGTGACATCGACGCCCCATTCGTCATGGCGGTAATCAATCGACGCCAGCGAAGAAATGGTATCGACCATCAGTAG
>JAQBGW010000129.1:0-2583 GCA_032128415.1 Betaproteobacteria bacterium
GGCAACATGGAAATCCATCTGGACCGGCGCATGTACGAGAAACGGATTTTCCCGGCGATCAACGTCAACCGCTCCGGCACGCGCCGCGAGGAATTGCTGATTCCCAAGGAAGTGCTGCAGAAAATATGGGTCTTGCGCAAACTGCTCTACCCGATGGACGAACTCGAAGCCACCGACTTCCTCCTCGACAAGGTTCGCGCCACCAAGAACAACGCGGATTTCTTTGACAGCATGCGTCGCGGGTAAATCGTCCTACCGAACCCTGCAGGTCGCGAAAAGGCGTCTTTCTTTTTCCAAAATCCCGGCCCTTTTCCGGGGTCACCCCCGCTCCATCGGTCTCACTTGCGTTACTTCTTGCGTGGACAATTATCCGGCAATCTATGGAATGACAGCCTGCGCCGGGCTGTTTACCCCGTAGTGCTGTGCTGCTTACGCAGCGCCCCTGCCGGGTGTAGGCTATAGCCTTTCGGCACGTCAATTGGTAACTTTTCGAGGAGCCTGACATGAACCGATTTCTGCTGATCACAATACTGTTGCTTGCCGGCTGCGTACAACTGCCGCCGCTGCCGGGCGACGCCACCGCCAAACGATTTGAGCCTGTGGCCGATCGTGCGGTGATCTACATCGCGCGGCACAGGCTGGATCGCGATTTTCTCGCCCCGGTCATGCTTGACGATGAAATGATCGGCTCCACCTACCAGGGCACCTATATGCGCCTAGTCGTTCCCGGTGGCACACATCGCATTACCGGTTACGCTGGAGACAGCGGCGCAATCCAACTGCAGACCGTTCCCGGGAACATCTATTTCATTAATCACACCACTTCGGGCAAATCTTCTCTGAGCCTCTCCTTCTTCGATTTGGTCGACGCAAAATATGGACAGTTCGTGGTGCTCGGCGGAACACTGACCAGCGAATTCATCCGCTGAGTCATGAACCGAAGCGCACTTAACGGCGGCGGCGGCGCCCATGCTGGCCCTGCCGGCAGTCGGTGCCTCCACACACCCAGCCCCCTGAGCTGGATCGCGATGCCGAGCGGTTTGCCACTCACCCGGGCGGCCCCTCTTGCTCAGATTGGTTAAATCCAAGATAATCGTCGGTTTCCCGCCCCGCTGGGGCCTTGTTCAGGATATCGCCATGAAAGCCGACATACACCCGGAATACCTTGAAATTTCAATCACTTGCAGCTGCGGCAACAAGTGGCAGACACGCTCGACCATGGGCAAGGATCTGAGCGTCGAGGTCTGCTCAGAATGCCATCCGTTCTATACCGGCAAGCAAAAAACTCTGGACACGGCCGGTCGCATCGAGAAATTCAATCAGAAATACGGCAAAAAAACACCAGGCAGATCCAAGGCTGCGGCAGCCTGATGCGCTTGGAAGTCCGTAACAGGGCAGCCCAGAGGGCTGCCCTTTATTTTGCCCGCCAGTCAGCCGCCTTAAAAACCTGATTTCAAGAACCCTGGAGTCCTGCAAATGAAATCGTTTCGTATCGCTGTCATCCCCGGTGACGGCATCGGCAAGGAAGTCATGCCCGAAGGCCTGCGCGTGCTGGAAGCCGTCGGCCGCAAATTCGACATCCAGTGGAAATTCGACGAACTCGACTGGAGCTGCGATTACCACGCCAAGCACGGCCGCATGATGCCCGAGGATGGTCTCGAGCAATTGAAGAAACACGACTCCGTCTATTTCGGCGCGGTAGGCTGGCCGGCGAAGCTGCCCGACCACATCTCGTTGTGGGGTCTGTTGATCCCGTTCCGCCGCGGCTACGACCAGTATGTCAACCTGCGCCCGGTGCGGCTCATGCCCGGCATGAAATGCCCGCTCGCCGACCGCAAACCCGGCGATATCGATTTCTGGGTGGTGCGCGAGAACAGCGAAGGCGAATATTCTTCCGTAGGCGGCCGCATGTACGGCGGCACCGACCGTGAATTCGTTACGCAACAGGCCATCTTCTCCCGCGTGGGTGTCGACCGCATCCTCAAGTTCGCCTACGAACTGGCGAACAAACGCCCCAAGAAGCACCTGACTTCAGCCACCAAATCGAACGGCATCTCAATCTCGATGCCGTACTGGGATGAGCGCGTCAAGGAAATGGCCGTGAAATATCCGGGCGTCAAAACCGACCAGTACCACATCGATATCCTGTCCGCGCACTTCGTCATGCACCCCGACTGGTTCGATGTAGTGGTCGCCTCCAACCTGTTCGGCGACATACTCTCCGATCTCGGGCCCGCCGCGACCGGCACCATCGGCATTGCGCCATCGGCAAACATGAATCCGGAACGCCTGTTCCCGTCGCTGTTTGAACCCGTGCACGGCTCCGCACCAGACATCTACGGCAAGAAAATCGCCAACCCGATCGGGCAAATCTGGGCGGGCGCGATGATGCTCGATCATCTCGGCTGCCCGGAGGCTGGCGCTGCCGTAGTCAAGGCGATCGAAGCCGTGCTGCGCGAAGGTCCGAAAACACCGGATCTCGGCGGCAAGGCCAGCACTGCCGATCTCGGCAAAGCAGTCGCCGAGGCCATTTAGTAAGCTGCCACCGCGCCATCGCTGCGCGGATCAGCCCCGCCTTCAAGA
>JAQBGW010000130.1:0-4301 GCA_032128415.1 Betaproteobacteria bacterium
AAGCTCAAAAACCAATAACCCGCATTTCCTTTATCCGCGCAAACGTTTTGTCGTGCGTGACCAAGGCATGCGCGCCGACGACGGCCGCGGTGGCCACTTGAATAGCATCAGGCAAACGGAGCTTGTACACCGTGCGAAATCGTGCCGCCTGTACGGCGATCTGCTGATCCACTGGTACGACACGCCAGCCCGTTGCCGATGTCAGTGCGCGTTCGTACTGCGCGGCAAGCAGTTCATTGCCGTGCTGGAACGGGCCCGCCAGCACTTCCGCCAAGGTAATCGTGGAGATCGCAATCTCCAGTTCGCTGTTCTCGGCAGCTTCGAAGATCGGTGCAAACCGTTCGGCGAACTTGGAGCGATTTTCCAGGTAGAAAATGATCGGCGCGGAATCTACGACGACGACGGCACCGTGCGGAATCCCTTCCACAGACACGTTCACCACTCCTTGCGAAGACGCTCGACCCAAACGGCCGCGCCTTTGCCCCACATTCCCTTGCCGGTACCGCGCAGCGCCGACAGCGACAAGCCTTTGTCTTTCTTTGGCGCCTGATCAATTGGGACGATTGCCGCGAAAGGTTTGCCGCGTTTGGTAATGATCACCGTCTGACCACGGTTGGCGCGCTCCAGCAATACCGGCAGATTCTTACGGGCGTCTTCCACACCTTGATTGCGCGTGCTGGTCATCGGGCGCACCTGTATTCAATTGAGCCAACTGTACAATCTGTACAGATGGAAGGCAAGGTGGCATTTGTTGGATGTCGTTCCTTCACGACGGCGACCGGTGACGGGAGATGCCTTTTTGGGTCCCGTCGGTCGACGCTGCCGGCCTCCTCGGCATCGGCGCCGGGCGCGCATGCGCGTTCGTGTGTCACTGGGCGAACTGCTCGACGCGGCCGCTGCTCCGGATCCACCGCTTCATGTACCGTGCGTCGCCATTCAACGTGCCCCCGACCATGGTTGTCCTTCCGGTCGCGGTCGCGTTGACGGTTCGCGTCACCGCGAGTGCGTTCAAGAAGTACTTGTAGATCGGCGGCGGCGAACGCATGACCCCCGTCAATACGTGACAGTGGTCACAAATCACCCAGGCCTTGAACTGCGGGTATTCAAGTTGTGCGAGGCTGCTTGCCGCACAGAGGCCATCATGACGATCGCATCTGAATGGAACATGGAAGCCGGCCTGCTGACCCATCGATGCACGGGTCAGATAGATCGCGTTGATCTTGCCGTCGCGGCACAGCGGTGGTCTACCGCGTTGACCGAGGTCGAAGTATTCGACGTGCTCTGGGATCTGGGTGGCGCGCAACTGATGATCGCGCTGCACGACATCGAAATGGATGCGGATGTTCTCGGCGGCTGCATCGATCTGCGGCGTACGAAGGGGCAAACCACCTTCCTCGTCGCATCGGAACTCAACGCGCTTATCCTCAACAGCATAATGGTCAGTCGAACTCACTATCCCGCGTGGCGAGTCAATAAATTTGAGCGGGCCGCAGATTCAGCATGATCTGCGGACGCCAAGACACCGCTCGTTCCTCGAGCACGTAGTCGGCCTGCGTCTCCAGCAGTTCGACAGGGGCCGCGTTACAACAGCGAATAGGGGCTGTTCTGACCCTACTCACTGACGATGCTTGGGACTCGGCGCGGAATCCAGAACGGTTCGGAAACCGACCGACGAAGTACCACCAATTGAAGTTAGAGCTCATCACACACGTCTAAAGCAAAGGCTGGATTCGACAGCTCAATCAAAGACGCCGAGGAGCTGTTGGCGCACTTTGACGCCGCAGGGAAGCCGCCTCCGGAGAATGCCGAGGTTCTCAAGCGTGCCGGCCTTGTCATGGCGCTCACAGCGTGGGAAACGTATGTGGAAGACCGCGTGCTCGAAGCGGTCACGGCGCGAATGCGCGTAGTCGATGGAAGCTATGTCGGCAAGTTCGTCCTCCACCGATTGGAAGAAGAATTACGGCGCTTTCACAATCCAACAGCGGAGAAGACGCGCAAACTGTTTAGCGACTTTCTGGAGGTGGACGTAACGGCCAAGTGGGAATGGCAGCACGTAGTGGTACATGTTCATTCCGTACCAAGGTATCTCGTCGTCAGCTCGGGCAGGGCAAATGGAAGTCAGGACGAGCAAGGCTACCAGCATTCGAACGCGTCCTACGTTGACGATCGCGACGCGATAGTCTGCAATCTTTGAGTTCATCAGCGCTCTCAATGATCAAGGTCACATCGTGCATAGAGGATCACAGTTCACCCTTTGCGGTGTTGATCTGCGTCACTGAATAGTACCGCCGCTCAGCCAGCGCAATAGATACGCTTGCTGGGCCACGCCAGCCGCCCGCCGTTCGCGTCATTCCACATCGCAGGTGAATTCAACACCCGTCTCTGCTTCTTTGGGTAGCTGCATCATACTCAGCACAATTCACCAACAGGCGGGTTATGCGCCCTCATATAGACGCCCCAATTGCCAACCTGAATATTGCTTGTCTGATCCGGAGTGGGAACCGACCTTGGACTGACATCCTCATATTCGCGTGCTGGTTAACGCAGTAAGATTTGTCCGTTTCGGGGTTACCACAACCTATCCTCAGGCGCTTCGTGCTGACGTGCAGCACGTTGCTCTAAGGGAGCACACGTGGACTTCCCAATCTCCGTCTTACCCTCCTGATCATCCTTGATATTCAGATCAGCAAAAACAGTAACTGCGCTGTGCCTCAGCCTTTAGCCCGCCGCTGCTTGGTTCAGTGACTCCCACACGAACCCCACCATCTCGCGAGCGCACGCCACTTTGACTTTGTTCGGATGTTTACCCGCCAGCAGCAGGCGATTGCCCTTCTTGTTCAACCGGCGTAGACAACGATCGGCAATCGCCACGTATTCTGCCGCGCAGTTCGCGCGCCTGGCCTTGATATCCTTGCTGATCGTCGCACTGCGATAACCGCGCTGATTCGCTTCAATGAACGCGGTGCGCAGATACCGATTGCCTTGCCGGGTGATGCCGAAACGGTTCGACTTACCTCCCGATGCGTACTCGCGTATGTCCATGCCGGCCCAGGAGACCAACTGGCGTGGGTGTGCAAAACGCTTCACATCACCGATCTCGGTAATCATCGTCAGCGCAAAGAGATGCTTGATACCTTTGTAGCAGGTCAGCGCTGTGACGGGCTCGTGATACCGGGGTGTCGCCGCCAGCGTTTCGACCGCTTCACCGTAAGCAGCCAGCATGTCATCCAGACTGTTGAGCTGGCGCAGTAACAACGCGAGATTGACCTTCAAACTTCCGGAACACCCCTCAACCGTTCTGTTTAGCCAGCCGTAGTGATGGATCCGCCAGTGGGTCTTGCGTTCGGTCTCGGCTTTGTAGTGCAAGCCGTTGCGGCGCAGCAGCGACTGAATGTGCCGACGCAGCGATCCTTGTTGTTGCATCAACTGCTGCCTCGATCGGAGCAGATCTCGATCCTGCTCAACCTCGGCATCCGGCACCGTCACAATCGTCAACAAACCGTTCGCATAAAACTCCGCCAGTTCCGCCGCATCGATACGATCCGTCTTCACAGATTTCCCGCCGCGCCGTGGAATACTTGATGGCGCAACCACCGCACAGTCGTAATCCTTGTTGTGCAGATCGCGCTGCAGCGAGAAGCCCACATATGAGGCTTCGTAGCACAGCTTCAGCTCTGCTCCGCCAAAGTGCTTCTGCACATTCTCGAGTTGTCCCACCAGGCCCTTCAAGGTCGGTCGGCAGTGAAAACTCAGCACCTCTCCCGTGCGCCGATCCAGTGCCGAACCGTGGTACTGCACATCGTCGACATCGATCCCCACATAAATTACATTCGTATTCATAGACGCCTCCAGTTTTGAATGAGTGGTCGCACAACCACTTGAGGTATCCACATCCGTGGTAGCCCTCGAGTCAAGAAGGGGGCGTCTATATCTTCTATCCTCGGAACGGCGATCCACGTGCTTATCTGGGCATCACCATTCCGAAATTTCCGAATCTGTTCTGCCTGTACGGCCCCAATACCAACATCGTGGTGAACGGCAGCATCGTGTTCTTTTCGGAATGCGAGGTCCGCTACATCATGAGCTGCATCAAGCTGCTGCTGGAGAATGGCCATGCGGCGCTCGACTGCCGGCGCGAGGTGCACGATGCCTACAACGAGAAGATCGACGCAGGCAATCTGATGATGGCGTGGGGCGCTGCCAACGTGCCCACCTGGTACAAGAACGATAAGGGCCGTGTCACACAGAACTGGCCGTTCACGCTGGTGGATTTCTGGAACATGACGCGGCAACCCAATGCA
>JAQBGW010000131.1:0-33199 GCA_032128415.1 Betaproteobacteria bacterium
GCCCAGGGCTTTGTCGCGCGCCTTGCCAATATTCGCGATATTGGCTGCGTCGCGCTTCGCGCCCTGAGCCAAAATCGTGCCAGCGCAACATGGATTTCATTGTGTTAGGGGCTCTAAGCACAGAAGCGGTGAGCGGGCGTGCTGTTGAGGCGGGCAGCGACCGAATTTTTCGTCCGCCAATTTTGTCTGTGTTGGTCTGCAAAAAAGTGCGCAATTCTAGCATGCGCAGCAGTCAAAACTCCGCAGGATCGACATCGAGCGCCCAGCGTACTGTGGAAGTGCCGGGCTGGGACAGACGGAGCTGCCACGCATTCAGAAATGCGCGAAGATCAGCGCGGGTAGTGGCCTGGACCAACAGGTGAGCACGCTCGCGACCCGCCTTGCGCATCATGTTGGCGGGAACCGGCTCGTAAATGGTGATGGCGGGTTTGATGCGGTGAGCCGCGTGCGCCGCACGCTCCAGAAATTGCAACGCGGTTTTCAATTCCCGCGCTTCCGCACGCAGCAGGGCCTGGTGTATGTAGGGCGGAAAGCCGGCCTGCCGTCGTTCGGCGAGCATTTCACGGGCAAAGGCGTCGAAATTCTGGTTGCGCAAAGCGACATATAACGGGTGATCAGGGAATTGCGTTTGCACCAGCACTGCGCCCTGTGTTGCACCCCGTCCGGCGCGACCAGACACTTGCGTCAACAGTGCATACAGTCGTTCCGCGGCGCGAAAGTCCATGCTGTAGAGCATGCTGTCGGTGTTGACGATACCGACCAGATTCAGGTGCGGAAAATCATGGCCTTTGGCCAGCACCTGGGTGCCGACGAGGATATCCACCGAACGGTCGTGGATGCGCCCGCGCATGTCTTGCCAGGATGCCTTGGCTCTCAGTGTGTCGCGATCGATGCGCAGAATGCGGGCTTTCGGAAAATGGCGGGCCAGCGCGGTTTCGATGCGTTGTGTGCCCTGCCCGATCGGCGCGAGATCGGCGTCACCACATTCGGGGCAGGTGGCGGGCACGGGGCTTTCATGCCCACAATGGTGGCAGCGCAGTTGATGATCACGCTGATGAAGTACCAGCCGCGCGGAGCAGCGTCGGCAGTCGGACATCCAGCCGCAACTGCCGCACATCAGTACCGGCGCGAAACCGCGCCGGTTGATGAATACCATGCTTTGCTCGCCGCGGGCGAGGCGGTCGCCGATGGCGGCAAGCAGCGGCGCAGACAAGCCCTCGTCAGGGCGGTGGTGACGCAAGTCGATGCAGGCGATGGCCGGCGGCAGTGCATTGATCCGGTCTTTCAGCGTCAGCAGCTGGTAGCGGCCATCGATGGCGTTGCGGTAGGTTTCCAGCGCCGGAGTGGCCGAGCCGAGTACCACAGGAATACCCGCGTAGCGGGCGCGCACGACGGCCAGATCGCGCGCCGAGTAGCGGAAACCCTCACCCTGCTTGAACGACGCGTCATGCTCTTCGTCAACAATGATCAGGGCGAGCGCAGGTAGCGGCGTAAAAACGGATAAACGGGTGCCGAGCACAATGCGCGCCTGTCCGCTATGCGCCGCCTGCCAGCGCGTTGCACGCTCGCCGTCGGCGAGGCCGCTGTGCAAGGTCACTACCTGAACAGCGGGAAAACGGGCGATGACCAGCGACTCGAGCTGCGGCGTCAAAGCGATTTCCGGCACCATCAGCAGGATCTGCCCGCCTTCGGCCAGCGTCGCTGCGATGGCGTGCAAATAGACCTCAGTCTTACCGCTGCCGGTGATGCCCAGCAGCAGCAGCGTCTGAAACGAACCGAGCGCGCTGATGACGGTCTCCGCAGCCTTTTTTTGTGCCGCCGTCAGCGCTGGTGCAGGATCAGCTGCGCGCACGTATTTGTCGGCAATTGCCACATCTGCAAGCGCGGGCTGCACCCATTCCTGCCTCAGGAACAGTTTCAGCGCTATCTGTGTTGCGCGACCCAAGCCGCGCAGTGTCGCTGCATCCACGACCGGCGTCGTGCGCAACAGCGCCAGCAGCCCACGCTGGGCTTGAGCCCGCGCGGGCAAGGCATCGATATCGACAGCGCGGCCTGTGGGCGTCAGCGCATAGGCCGTCGGTGCTGTGGTGCGTATGCGAATTCGGCGCAGCGCGGCGGGCAGCGTGGCCATGACGACTGCACCCAGAGGGTGCACGTAGTATCCGGCGGCGAATTCCAGCAGGCGCAGATCGGCGCGTTGCAGTAGCGGCTCATGATCCAGCAAGGTGATGACGCGCTTGAGACGGTTTTCCGGTAATTCGCTCGCCGCCGGACGCGCGACCACGATACCTACTTGTTGTCGGCGTCCGAACGGCACCAGCACACGGGCGCCAATGCGCACCGCCGGGTCATCGCAGCGATAATCGAACAGACGCGCTACCGGAACATCAAGCGCTACGCGGATCAAAGTCATGACGGCGATAGGCTGGGCAGTTAGAGCGCAGTGTTCAAGCGGATTATCCGAATCGCTGCCAACTGGCTAGCCAGCAATGGGTTTTTCTCGGCAGGCGTGGCTGTGGATAACCTTGTTGATGAACATTCAGACCCTTCCAGCAATCACCTGGGCGACTCCCAGAGATGCCGATCATTACGCCGGGAAAAAGTAAAAAATACGTTATGAAACAATTAGATATAAACTATTGCCGGGAGTACACCGGGGGTCTTTGATTGGTCTTGCCCGCGTAACCCCTTGCTGTGCATAAGATTTTTTGGCCTAGCACCGCTGGAATGCTCTCAATGATACGCGCGGCTCAGCGTATGTACGGCCTCGACCAGCGCAGCAACATGCTCCGGCGGCGTGAATTGCGAGATGCCATGCCCCAGATTGAATACATGGCCTGCACCGCGCCCGTATTGCTCCAGCACCTTACCCGCTTGCGCTGCGATAGTGGCCGGATTGCTGAATAAAATGGCTGGATCCAGATTGCCCTGCAGCGCGACTTTTTCGCCGATGCGTAGCCGCGCGGCGGTAAGATTCACCGTCCAGTCGAGTCCGACGGCATTGCAACCGATGGCCGCAATATCTTCCAGCCACAAGCCGCCGCCCTTGGTAAATACGATATTGGGTATGGTTTGCCCGTTCCATTCGCGATGCACTCCGGCAATAACACGTCGCAGGTATTCCAGCGAGAATTCGTGATAGGCCGCATCGGACAGCGCGCCGCCCCAGGTATCGAAGACCATAACGGCCTGGACACCGGCTTCGATCTGCGCGTTGAGGTAGGCGATGACCGACCGCGAATTGATATCGAGTATCCGATGCAGCAGATCGGGGCGCGTATAGAGCATGCTCTTGATCGTGCGGAAATCAACGCTGCCGCCGCCTTCAATCATGTAACAGGCCAGCGTGTACGGGCTGCCGGAGAAACCGATTAACGGCACAGAGTTGTTAAGCGCCTGACGAATCTGTTTGACGGCATCAATTACGTAGCCCAGCGTTTCGCGCGGCTCCGGCACGCGCAACTGGCGGATAGCAGCTTCGTCGCGCAATGGGCGTTCGAATTTTGGGCCTTCGCCTTCCACAAAATACAACCCCAGGCCCATCGCATCCGGGACAGTCAGAATGTCCGAGAAAAGTATGGCAGCATCCAGCGGAAAACGCGCGAGCGGTTGCAGCGTGACTTCCGTCGCCAGATCCGGATTTTTCGCCAGCCCCAGAAAACTGCCGGCGCGTTGCCGCGTCGCGTTGTACTCCGGCAGATATCGTCCAGCCTGGCGCATGATCCACACCGGCGTGTACGGTGTCGGCTGCCGCAGCAGTGCGCGGATCAGCGTATCGTTTTTTAGAGAGTTTTGATTGGTCACAGTGGGTTAATCACAGCAGGCGTTTCGCAGGCGGTAAGCCCGCCCCGTCAGGGGGCAACAGGGACGGCGAAACGCTCCCTGTTCGTATCTTATCCTTCCGCGGTCAGAAATTGCCACGATTCATCGTGGCAATTGCGTAGACCCCATGAGAAATTCATCCACCGCCCGGGCACATTGCCGGCCCTCGCGGATGGCCCATACCACCAACGACTGACCCCGGCGCATATCACCGGCAGCGAATACCTTGGCCACCGAAGTCTGGTAGTTGTCGGTGTTGGCCTCAACGTTGCTGCGGTTGTCTGTGGCAACCCCCAGTTGTTGCAGCAGTCCATCCTGCTGCGGACCTACGAAACCCATGGCCAGCAGCACCAGATCGGCTTTCAGAGTGAATTCCGATCCCGGCACCTCCTGCATCTGGCCATTTTTCCATTCGACACGTACAGCCACCAGTTTCTCGACCTTGCCCTTACTGCCTTCGAAACGCTTGGTGGCAACCGCCCAATCGCGTTCGCAGCCTTCCTCATGTGAGCTCGAAGTGCGCAGCTTGATCGGCCAGTACGGCCACACCATGGGTTTGTTTTCCTGCACCGGCGGTTGCGGCAGCAATTCGAACTGAGTGATGGATGCTGCGCCATGCCGGTTTGAAGTGCCTACGCAATCCGACCCGGTGTCGCCGCCGCCGATGACCACTACATGTTTGCCGGTGGCCTTGATCTGGCCGGGGATTTTGTCACCCGCGACAATTTTGTTCTGTTGCGGCAGAAACTCCATGGCGAAATGCACCCCGGCGAGCTCGCGGCCGGGTACCGGCAGGTCGCGCGGTTTTTCTGCCCCACCGGCCATGATGACTGCATCAAACTCATCGATCAGTTGTTGTGCCGGAACCGTGCGGCCGATGTCCTGTCCGGTGCGGAACTCGACGCCTTCGCCGCGCATCTGCTCCATGCGCTGATCGATCAGGGATTTTTCCATCTTGAAATCGGGGATACCGTAACGCAGCAGCCCGCCCGCACGATTCTCTTTCTCGAACACGACCACGGCATGGCCCGCGCGCGCCAGTTGCTGGGCGCAGGCCAGCCCAGCCGGACCGGAACCAATCACAGCCACTTTTTTTCCGGACTTGCTCAGGGCCGGCTGCGGTGCGATCCAACCGGATTCCCAGCCCTTGTCGATGATGGCGTGTTCGATGGATTTAATGCCAACAGGATCATTGTTGATGTTGAGCGTACAGGCCGCCTCACACGGCGCCGGGCAGACGCGCCCGGTAAATTCCGGAAAATTGTTGGTCGAATGCAAGGTGTCGAGTGCACGCTGCCAGTCCTGCTTGAAAACGAGATCGTTCCAATCCGGAATGATGTTATTGATTGGACAGCCGCTCATGCTCATGCAGAACGGCGTGCCGCAGTCCATGCAGCGCGCGCCCTGTACGCCGGCATCGCTGTCGGTCAGGTGATGTACGAATTCGCGCCAGTGCTTGAGCCGTTCCTGCGGCCGATCAGCTGCTTCGGTCAGTCGGTCAAACTCCAGAAATCCCGTTACCTTGCCCATGTCTTTGCTGTCCCTGAATTCGTGCGGCCCGTAGGCCGCATCCTGCTGTTTTCAGCGCCGCAATCAAGCAGCGATTTTTTTGCTTTTGGCCGCGAGTTCGCCCAGCGCGCGGCGATATTCGTTCGGGAACACCTTGACGAATTTGCCGCGCGCTGTGGTCCAGTCGGCCAGAATCTCCCGGGCACGCGCACTGCCGGTGAGTCGCGCATGATTGTCGATGAGCCGCCTGGCGATGGTTTCGTCTGCTTCGCCCCCATGCCACAGGGCACGCGTCAATTTTGCTTCCTGCTCTGCTTCAAGGAGCAAAGGCTCCAGCGTTACCATGGTGGTGTTGCAGTGCGCGGCAAATTGACCGGTTTTGTCATAAATATAAGCGATGCCGCCCGACATGCCGGCGGCGAAATTGCGGCCGGTGGCGCCAAGCACGATCACGGTGCCGCCGGTCATGTACTCGCAGCCGTGATCACCGACGCCTTCGACCACCGCGTTCGCGCCGGAATTGCGCACGGCAAACCGCTCCCCGGCGACCCCACGGAAGTAGGCGTCACCGGCAATGGCGCCATATAGCACAACGTTGCCGGTGATGATGTTCTGCGTCGGTTCGCCGCGGAATTTTGGTGACGGCTGCACAGTGATGCGTCCGCCGGATAGCCCCTTGCCGCAGTAATCGTTGGTGTCACCGATCAGTTCCAGGGTAATGCCGCGCGCGAGGAAGGCGCCCAGGCTCTGCCCGGCTGATCCGGCAAAACGCACGCGGATGGTGTCGTCCGGCAGGCCTTCGTGTCCGTATTTTTTCGCAATCTCGCCCGAGAGCATGGTACCCACAGTGCGATTGATGTTGCGTATCGGCATCTCAATGGTGACTTTCTCGCCGCGTGCGAGTGCTGGCTGCGCGAGTTCAATCAGGCGGTGATCAAGCGCCTTGTCCAGACCGTGATCCTGATTTTCGACATGGTAGCGCGCAACTTCAGACCCGATCTGCGGTTGATGGAAAATACGGCTGAAATCGAGGCCGCGAGACTTCCAGTGCGCAATGCCTTTGCGCGTATCGAGCAGGTCGGAACGCCCGATCAGTTCGTTGAACGTGCGGATGCCCAGTTTCGCCATCAGTACGCGAATCTCCTCGGCGACGAAGAAGAAATAATTGATGACATGTTCCGGTTTTCCGGAAAATTTCTTGCGCAATACCGGATCCTGCGTAGCTACGCCGACAGGGCAGGTATTGAGATGGCATTTGCGCATCATGATGCAACCTTGAGTTACCAGAGGTGCTGTGGCAAAGCCGAATTCGTCGGCGCCGAGCAAGGCGCCGATGATGACGTCGCGCCCGGTCTTCATCTGACCGTCGACCTGCACTGCAATGCGGCTGCGCAGGCGGTTCAGCACCAGCGTTTGCTGTGTTTCGGCGAGACCCAGTTCCCACGGCGTGCCGGCATGCTTGATCGACGACCACGGACTCGCACCAGTGCCGCCGTCGTGGCCAGAAATGGTGACGTGGTCAGCCTTGGCTTTGGCGACACCCGCAGCCACCGTACCGACACCGACTTCCGACACCAGCTTGACGCTGATCGAGGCGGCGGTGTTGCTGTTCTTCAGATCGTGAATCAATTGCGCCAGATCTTCGATTGAATAGATGTCATGGTGCGGCGGCGGTGAAATCAATTCAACCCCCGGTGTCGAATAGCGCAACTCGGCGATGTATTCCGACACCTTGCGGCCAGGCAATTGTCCGCCTTCGCCTGGCTTTGCGCCCTGCGCCATCTTGATCTGGATCTGCTCGGCGCTGGCCAGATACTCGGCAGTAACGCCGAAACGGCCTGATGCGACTTGCTTGATTTTCGATTTCAGCGAATCGCCTTCGTGAAGCTCTGTGTAGTTTTCCACACGCGATGCCCCCAGCTTCGATTGCAGCGTCTCGCCGGCTTTGACTGGCAAGTAGCGTTTGCGGTCTTCGCCGCCTTCACCGGTGTTGGATTTGCCGCCAAGACGATTCATGGCCAGG
The DNA here is from genome assembly GCA_032128415.1 of Betaproteobacteria bacterium. Lineage (GTDB taxonomy): Bacteria > Pseudomonadota > Gammaproteobacteria > Burkholderiales > SG8-41. The sequence continues at coordinate 7,355 of JAQBGW010000131.1, forward strand.
GCCAGCGATGTGTGGGCCTCGGTTGATATGGAACCCAGCGACATGGCGCCGGTGGAGAAACGTTTGACGATGTCCGCTGCCGGTTCAACCTCCTCGATCGGCACCGGCTGACACCGGTTGAATCGGAATTCAAACAGGCCGCGGAACGTCATGTGCCGCGACGACTGATCGTTGATGATGTCCGCGTATTCCTGATAGGTAGCCGCGCTGTTGGCGCGCGCCGCATGCTGCAACTTGGCGATTGCATCCGGCGTCCACATGTGTTCCTCACCGCGTATCCGCCATGCATATTCGCCGCCGGTATCCAGTTCACCCGCCAGTAACGGATCGCCGCCGAAGGCATTGATGTGGGTGCGGATAGCTTCTTCTGCGACTTCAAAAACGCCGATGCCGCCGACATTGGATGCAGTACCCGCAAAATACTGGTCAATCAGTGGACGCGACAGGCCAATGGCTTCGAAAATCTGTGCGCCGGTGTAAGACATATAGGTTGATATGCCCATTTTCGACATGACTTTGCGCAAGCCCTTACCGACGGCCTTGACGAAGTTCTTGATTGCCTTGTAAGCGTCAACGTTCTCGCCCAGTCGCCCGCTGTCGGCGACATGCAGCACGGTTTCCAGCGCCAGATAGGGATGTACCGCTTCCGCACCGTAACCACCGAGCAGCGCGAAGTGATGTACTTCCCGCGCCGATCCGGTCTCCACAACCAGACCTGCAGTGGTACGCAGGCCTTTATCGACCAGATGATGATGGATTGTCGATAACGCGAGCAGTGCCGGGATGGCGACGTGGTCGCGGTCGATGCGTCGATCCGAAATGATGATGATCGAGTAACCGGCACGCACCGCGTCCTCGGCCTGGGCCGCGAGACTGGCCAGTCTTGCTTCGGTCGCCTCCTTGCCCCAGACAACAGGGTAAGTGATGTCGAGTTCACATGACTTGAACTTGCCGTCGGTGTAGGCCTCGATGTGACGAATTTTTTCCATCTCGTAGAAATCCAGCACCGGCTGGCTGACTTCAAGGCGGATCGGCGGATTGGTCTCATTGACGCCGAGCAGGTTCGGTTTCGGGCCGATAAAGGACACCAGCGAGGTCACCAGCTCCTCGCGGATGGGATCGATCGGCGGGTTAGTTACCTGCGCAAAGAGTTGCTTGAAATAGTTATATAACCCTTTGTTTTTATTAGATAAAATAGCCATGGGGGAATCGTTGCCCATGGAGCCGGTCGGTTCCTCGCCGTTGGTTGCCATGGGCTCCAGCAGGAACTTCAGGTCTTCCTGGGTGTAGCCGAAGGCCTGCTGGCGATCGAGTAGCGATATGGCGCTGCGTTCAGGCTGTACTTTCTGGCTTTCGACGTCGTCAAGCTTGACGCGAATACGCTCCATCCATTCGGCGTACGGTTTGGCTGTCGCGAGCGATTCCTTCAACTCCTGGTCGTCGATGATGCGGCCTTTTTCGAGATCGACCAGAAACATTTTTCCGGGTTGCAGACGCCACTTCTTGACGATTTTTTCTTCCGGTATGGGCAGGCAGCCGCATTCCGAACCCATGATGACGAGGTCATCATCAGTAACGATGTAGCGTGCCGGGCGTAGACCGTTGCGATCCAGTGTGGCGCCGATCTGGCGGCCATCGGTGAACGCAATAGCCGCGGGACCATCCCACGGCTCCATCATGGCTGCGTGGTATTCGTAGAATGCGCGGCGGCTCGAATCCATCAGCGTGTGGCCTTCCCATGCCTCGGGAATCATCATCATCACTGCGTGCGCGATCGAGTAACCGCCCATCACCAGCAATTCCAGCGCGTTGTCGAACGCCGCCGAATCGGATTGTCCATGATAAATCAGTGGCCACAGTTTGTTGAGATCGTTACCGAGCACCGGACTGGAAATGGCGCCCTGACGCGCACGTACCCAGTTCACATTGCCACGCACTGTATTGATCTCGCCATTATGCGCGATCATGCGAAACGGATGAGCGAGATCCCAGGTTGGGAAGGTGTTGGTCGAAAATCGCTGATGTACCAGCGCCAGTGCCGAAACTACGCGCGGATCCTGCAGTTCCTTGTAGTACGTGCCGACTTGCGCGGGTAGCAGCATGCCCTTGTAAACGATGGTGCGCGCCGACATTGACGGTACCCAGAATTCAGTACCGTGGGCGAGTTTCAACGCGCGGATGGCATGTCCCGCGCTCTTGCGGATCACATAGAGCTTGCGCTCCAGCGCGTCGGTGACCCTGATCGCAGAACTGCGTCCGATGAAAACCTGGCGGATCACTGGTTCTACGAGCTTAACTGACTCGCCTAGATCTTCGCTGTCGATCGGCACGTCGCGCCAGCCGAGCAGGGTCTGACCTTCATCCTTGATCGCGCGCTCAATTTCGTATTCGCAGGCAAGTCGGGATGCCGGTTCGCGCGGCAGGAACACCATGCCGATGCCGTAATGGCCGGGTGGCGGCAGCTTGATATTCTGCTTGGCCATTTCCTCGCGAAAAAACGCATCGGGAATCTGGATCAGGATGCCAGCGCCGTCGGAGGCTTTGGGGTCTGCGCCTACCGCACCCCGGTGCGTCAGGTTACGCAGGATGGTTAGACCCTGCTCAATGATGTCGTGACTTTTTTTGCCTTTGATGTTCGCGACAAAGCCGACGCCGCAGGCGTCATGTTCGTGGGCCCCGTCGTACAGGCCTTGGGGTTCCGGCAGGTTTGGGTGAGCCATCAGCAGCCTCGTCAAAAACTCATTGGTTATCAATGAGTTATGGTAATTTCTTGGGAATCGCCACAACCCCTGAATATCCATGCGCGAAAAACAGAGTGAAACCGGACAAGTTTACCTGCAACAGGGGTAGGCGACAACGGCCTACGACCCGAAAATACGCGGGGAAATCTCAGCTGACGTCGATGGCAAACAGGCGCCGGTGTTCGACCATGGCGTAACGATCCGTCATGCCGGCAATGTAGTCAGCGATGGCCCGTGCAGTGTCGCTTTTGGAGCGCGCCTGAAATTCAGGCGGCAACAGGCCGGGTTCGGCCATGAAGGCCCGGAATAACTCGGTGATGATCCGGCGCGCCTTGGCGCTCATCCGCGACACGCGGTAATGCCGATAGAGATTGACGCGCAGGAACTGTTTGAGCTCCACCTGTTCGCGTTGAATACGCTCCGAGAAACGAATCATCGCCGGAGCGCGACGGACCTCGTCGGTTGATTCCGGCGCAACTTTGCGGATATCCGCGGCACTCTGCCGGATCAGATCAGTCACCAGCGTGTTGATCATGCGCCGCACCGTTTCATGCACCAGGCGTCGGCCCTCGATTTTAGGAAACGCCCGCAGAGCCTCCCGCATATGACGACGGAAAATGGCCACCGTCGATAGCTGCTCCATGCTCAACAGCCCCGAGCGCAGACCGTCATCGACATCGTGATTGTTATAAGCAATTTCGTCTGCAAGATTAGCGATCTGCGCTTCGAGCCCGGGTCGCTGGCGCCGCAGAAAACGTTCACCAATATCACCCAGTGTGCGTGCATTTTTCGGCGAACAGTGTTTGAGTATGCCCTCGCGGGTTTCAAAGGTCAGATTCAGACCATCAAACGCGCCATAACGTTGTTCCAGGACATCGACTACGCGTAGCGATTGCAGATTATGCTCGAAGCCGCCGTAGGGGCGCATGCACGCGTTCAGTGCGTCCTGTCCGGTGTGCCCGAATGGTGTGTGGCCGAGGTCATGCGCCAGTGCGATGGCTTCCGTCAGGTCTTCATCGAGACAGAGATGGCGCGCGACCGAGCGACCGATTTGTGCGACTTCCAAACTATGGGTCAATCGCGTGCGGAACAGATCGCCCTCATGATTGACGAACACCTGAGTCTTGTATTCAAGCCTTCGAAACGCAGTAGAGTGGATAATTCGGTCGCGATCACGCTGATATTCGCTGCGGCCACGCAGGGGCGCTTCACGAAATCGTCGACCGCGCGTATTCGCCGGGTTGGCGGCGTAGGGTGGCCGCTCAGATGGCATGAACACCTTCGTCGCCAAGCACTATTGCCAGAGCCTTGGCCGGCACGGCATCGTTGATAAAGGCATCACCGATACGCCGCAACAAAATGAAGTGGATTTTGCCGCCCGCCACCTTCTTGTCGTGGCTCATCAGTTCAAGATACCGATCCACGCCGAGCAAAGGGCCGTGTGCAGGCAGGCGCGCCCGCTGCAGCAGGCTGATGACTCGTTCCACGCAGGCCGCGTCAACGAGCCCCATGCGTCTGGACACCCGCACCGCGATGGCCATGCCGGCGGCAACGGCTTCGCCATGCAGCCATTGGCCGTAGCCCAGGCCGGATTCAATGGCATGCCCGAATGTGTGTCCAAAGTTGAGCAGCGCACGTGCACCCACTTCGCGCTCGTCCTGCGCGACGACGGCAGCTTTGTTGCGGCATGAAACCTCGATGGCGTGCGTCAATGCGGCGGGGTCGCGGGCGACCAGTTTCTCCATGTTGGCTTCCAGCCATTCGAAGAATGCGCTATCGCCAATCAGTCCGTATTTAATGATTTCGGCCAGGCCCGCCGACAACTCGCGATCCGGCAATGTTCTCAGCGTGTCCGTGTCGGCAAGCACGACACGGGGTTGATAAAACGCGCCAATCATGTTCTTGCCGAGCGGGTGATTGATGGCCGTCTTGCCGCCAACGGACGAGTCCACCTGTGCCAGCAAGGTTGTCGGAATCTGGATAAACGGGACGCCACGCTGGTATACCGCTGCGGCAAAACCAACCAGATCTCCAATAACGCCTCCACCCAGCGCAATCAGCGTGCTCTTGCGCTCCGCGCGGTGCGTCAACAGCTCGTCAAAAATGCTGTTCAGTGTGAGCCAGCTCTTATGCGTTTCGCCGTCCGGCAACACAATCGATTGCGATTGAATTTTCTGTCCGGAGAGCGCGCGTTGCAGCACATCCAGATACAAAGGTGCGACCACGGCATTGGTGATGATCACCGCCTTGGGCTGCGGCAGATGTTGCGCCAGCAGTTCGCCGTTTGCGAGCAAACCCGGTCCGATGTGTATCGGATAGCTGCGGTCCCCCAGTTCTACGCGCAAAGTTTTTATTCCGTAATTCATGCACGGAACCCTTCGGGATCACGTTCTGCCACGACCGGCTCAGCCAGCAGCATCAGGATATGCGAGGTCAGTACCCCCACGCTTTGCGAACCGGTATCTACGGTCAGGTCAGCAACTTCCTGATATAGCGGGTCGCGTTGTGCATGGAGTTCGCGCAGCCGGGCGAGCGGATTTGCGGATTGCAGCAAAGGGCGATTGCGACTACGGCGCGTGCGACGCCACAGGTCTTCGGGGGTTGCGCGCAGATAGATGACCCGCCCGCCGGTACACAGACGTGCCCGGTTTGCAGGAGACAGCACGGCGCCACCGCCTGTAGCCAGCACGATGCCTTGCAGGGCGGTCAGTTTCTCAATCATTTTTTCTTCGCGACCGCGAAAACCGGTTTCACCTTCAATGTCGAAAATCACCGGAATACTGACGCCGGTGACGTGCTCGATTTCTGCATCGGCATCGTAGAAATCTTTACCCATGCGTTTGGCAAGCATACGTCCGACGGAAGTCTTTCCAGCGCCCATCAGGCCTACCAGAAAGATATTGCCCTGCCTATCGACAGGCATCGGAACTTTTGAATCACTTGCTTCCATGGTGTGATTCTAGCAGTCGTGTTACTGCTGGGTAACACCGTGCGTGTATCTGCAAAAAAAAGCGGCGCGAAAGCGCCGCCCCTGATGCCTTCGTTCCGTTTAGCGCAGCGACACGCTGTCCTTCAGAATCTTCGGTGAGACGAAGATCAGCAGTTCGCGACGGTCATCCACGCGCTGGTTGTTTTTGAACATGAAGCCGACAAACGGCAGGTCGCCGAGCACCGGCACCTTGGTCGTCGTCGACCGGTCGTCCTGCGTGTAGATGCCGCCGATGACCACCGTGCCGCCGTTTTCCACCAGCACTTCGGTGATGACCTGCTTGGTATCAATCGACGGCCCCGCCAGCGTGTTCTGGCCGACGCTGTCCTTGTTGATTTTCAGGCTCATGATCACGTTGTTATCCGGCGTGATTTGCGGCTTGACCTTCAGCGACAGGGAGGCTTTGCGGAACGACACGCTGGTTGCACCGCTGGAGGTTGCCTGCTGATATGGAATTTCCGTGCCCTGCTCAATGGTCGCTTCGATTTGGTCCGCTGTAATCACGCGCGGGCTGGAAATGATCTTGCCCTTGCCGTCAGCCTGCAGTGCCGAGAGTTCCAGGTTGAGGAACTTCGTGCCCGTACTATTGGACAATATGAACGAAAACACGCCGGGGTTGGCGCCAGATACGCCTTGCGCCGGAAGATTAACGGCCAGGGAATCAGTGAATGACGGTGCACCTGCAATTTGTCCGGAATGAAAGCCGGTGTCATTGAGGTTGCCACCAAAGAGTCCGCGAGTGTTGCCACTACCGCTGCCGATCTTGAAGCCTTGACCGGCCTGATCGTGGTAACCCAGCCGTGCACCGAGGTTGCGGCTGAACGTGTCGTTCGCCTCAACGATGCGTGATTCGATCATCACCTGACGCACCGGAATATCAATTTGTTTCAACAGCTTGCGGATTTCTTCCAGGCGTGACGGGGTGTCCTGCACGAATACCGTATTGGTGCGCACATCGACCACCGCGCTACCGCGTTTGGACAGGATTTTCTGCGCCGGGTCGGCCAGCAGCTTCTGGAAATCCGCAGCTTTCTGGTAATTCACCTGCATACTCTCGGTGCGCAGGGGCTCAAGGTCAGCAATCTGTGAGCGCGACTCCAGCGCGAGTTTCTCGCGGGTAGCCAGCTCGTCGCGCGGCGCGATCCAGACGACATTGCCGGTCTTGCGCATGTCGAGACCTTTGCTCTGCAAAATGATGTCCAGCGCCTGATCCCACGGCACGTCTTTCAGGCGCAGTGTCAGGCTGCCGCCGACGGTATCGCTGGTGATGACGTTGAGGCCGGTGAAGTCGGCAATGACCTGCAGCACCGCACGGACTTCAACATTCTGAAAATTGAGCGAGAGTTTCTCGCCCGAGAACCCAGGCTGTACAAGCCGGTTGGGGTCTTCAGTTATCTTTTTGACTTCAACAATAAAACGCTTGTCGGTCTGGTATGCCGAATGCTCCCAAGCACCCTTCGGCGTAATGACGATGCGGGTATTGTTACCCTGGGTGAAGGTTTCAATGCTTTCGACCGGGGTGCCGAAATCCACTACGTCAAGCTTGCGTTCAAGATTCTTCGGGGTTGCGGTATTGAGGAAATCCACGATCAGCGACCGGCCTTGTACCCGGAGGTCGATGCCAACCTGATTGTCCGACAAATCCACCATTACACGGCCCTCACCGGCCCGGCCGCGGCGGAAGTCGACATCGCGCAGGCTGTGTTTGCCATCGCCGGATTTGACCGGCGCAAATGCTTGCGTGGTGCTCGCTGCACCGGCAGAAGCAACGCTACCCAGTGTAATCAGTATGGTATTGCCCTCGACGCGAGTGTCGTAACTCAGCGCCTTGCTTGTTTCGAGCACCACGCGTGAACGGTCGCCGGCCTGCACAATATTGACGCGACGGACATCTCCTTCACCGATTTCCTGCACGGTCTTGCCCATGCCGTTGATGGTATTGGGGAAATCGAAGGCTATGCGTGGTGGGTTGTTAACCGCAAAACTTGCGGGAGTCGCACCGGGGGCCGACTTCAGGGTGATCTTGACGACAGTAGCGTCCTGTTGTCCGGACACGTTGATGGACTCGATGGCGTTCTGGGCGTAGCCCGTAGTCGCAGCCAAGGCAAAACCGACTGCGGTCATCAGACCGAAAAAGTACTTTTTGAGTTCGAAGGATCGAATCATTTTTTAGTCTCCTGTTCTTGCAGCTGTAGCGCCTGTTCTTTTTCTTCCCAGTTGCCGCCGCTGTCTTGAACAATTTCCTTGAGTTTGATATCCGTTTCCGAAATAACAACAATCCGGCCAAAATTTTGACCTAGATAATTGCCTGAAGCGACGCGGTATAGCCCCTGGTCCGGCGCCTTGACCAATGCATAAACTTGGCCCTTTTGCTGCAGCGTACCCACCATCGCCAGATTCTCGAGCGGAAACGCCTCAAGTGCCTCGCGTGGACGGTTGAGATCAGGCTGCAACCCGCCTTTTGCCGCTGATTTCGGTGGCTCGATCTTGCGCGACTTGAATGGATCCGTCAGATCGTAGGCGTTGTATGCAAACGCCTCGTATGGTTTGACTTCGGGCAGGGGCGGAATGCGACCGCCCTGCATCTTGTCGGACTCCTTAACGAACTGCCGCAGGTCGGAATGTTCCTCTCCGCTGCAGGCCCCCAGCACCAGTATCAGTGCGCAAGATGCGATCAGAATTGCAGACTTGGTGTTCATCTCTTGGCCCCGGCCTTGCGCTGGGCCACCAGCTCGGTTGCATCAAGATAGCGGAAAGTCTTTGCGGTCGCATTCAGGGTCAGGCTGCCCTTGGCGCTGTCGAGTGCGATGTCGTTGAGCGTGACGATGCGCGAGAGTTTTCCGATGTCGCTGGCAAATGAACCGATATCGTGGTAACTGCCGGTGAGGCGAATGGTAATCGGCAATTCCGCATAGAATTCCTTCGCTGCCTCAGACGCAGCAGGGCGGAACAACTCAAATTGCAGTCCGCGACCCAAACCGGCCTGGTTGATGTCAGTCAGCAGGGCATCCATTTCAGATTTTCCCGGCAATTGTTTCAGCAATGCACCGAACTGGGACTCGATATCGACCAGTTGCTTGCGGTAAGCAGATAAGTTGATGGCTCTTTTCTTTTTGTCGAGAAAGGTGGTTCGCAGCACCCCTTCCTTGGTTTTAGCGCCGTCGATTTGCGTGATCTGGTCCTGCCAGTCAAACCAATAGCTGGCAAACACCAAGGCTATCAGCAGCAATAGCAGTATGCCCAGCTTGGGGAGGATCGGCCAACTGCCGATCTTATTGGGATCCAGTCGTTTGAGTTCGTCCAAAGTCATGATTAGCCCTTCCTTCCGCCCTTGCGGGCGTCAGGTTCAACGGAGCGTGTGACGTCGACATTCATCGTGAACTGGTTGATGCGCTGTCCGCCAGTAGACGCGGCGCTGATTTCCACCAAGTTGGCGTTCTTCAGGTATTGGGAACCTTCAAGGTTTCGCATCAAAGTAGAAACTCGCGCCTGGGACTGGGTAAACCCGACAATGGTGACTTTGGTTCCTTGCTGCTTGATGGACTTCAGATACATGCCATCCGGCAGCTGGCGCACCAATTGGTCAAGCAAATGCACCACCTCGGCGCGGTTGCCCTGCAGCGTTTCGACCACCTGTTTGCGCTTGAGCAAGGAGGCAATTTGTTCCCTCAGCTTGTTGATTTCGGCAATTTCCTTGTCGAGCTTGACGATCTCGCCCTCGAGATATTTGTTCCGCGCCTGCTGATTGGTCAGCTGCCCGTCGAGATAGCCATGCACACCGAACCAGATCACGGCACCGGCTACGACCACGATACCCAGCATGACGAGGAACTGTTTCTGCTGTTCCTTGCGCCGCATCTCACGATGCGGCAAGAGGTTGATGCGCGCGCTCATCGGTCAAATCTCCTCATGGCAAGACCACAAGCCACCATCAGCGACGGCGCATCCTGTTCCAGGTTCTTCATCCGGATGCGTGAGGACAGCGCCATATTCAAGAACGGATTGGCGACGGTGGTTTCTACCTGCGTACGTTTGGCGACCGCTTCATTCATGCCGGGAATTGCTGCACAGCCGCCGGAGAGAACGATGTGATCGACCTTGTTGAATTGGGTCGATGAAAAGAAGAATTGAATGGCGCGTGCAATTTCTTGCCCTAGGTTATCCATGAACGGCAGCAGCACTTCGGATTCGTAGTTTTCCGGCAGTCCGCCGGCGCGCTTCGCTGCTTCTGCTTCTTCGGCAGAAAGGCCGAATTTGTTCTGAATTTCCTGAGTGAGTTGTATGCCGCCAAAAGGCTGTTCACGCATGTATATTGACTGGTCATTGCGCATGACACTGACATTCATCACCGAGGCGCCGATATCAACAACGGCAATGTTCAGATCGTGCCCGCGATCCGGCATAGTGGCTTCGATCAGTTCAAACGCGGCCTGCGCAGCAAATAAATCAACGTCCATAACGACCGCTTTCAAGCCGGCGCCTTCAGCAACGGCCACACGGTCCTCAATCTTGTCCTTGCGTGAGGCGGCAATCAGCACTTCCACGTCTTCCGGGCTGTTGGGGGCGGGCCCGACAACCTGATAGTCCAAATTGACTTCATCAAGCGAGAAAGGGATGTACTGATTGGCCTCAGTTTCCACCTGCAGGCCCAGGTCGTCGTCCGTCTGACCTGCCGGCACCAGAATCTTTTTACTGATAACCGCTGCATTAGGCAGTGCCAGCGCGAGATTTTTGAAATTGGTTCCGAGCCGCTTATGGCAGCGTTTGACAGCCTCAATGACGGCGTCGAGGTTATTGATGTTGCCCTCAACCACAGACTCGGTGGGCAACGGTTCAATCGCGTAGCGTTCAAGACGGAAGCCGCCTTTGCCCGCGTCGGCGATCTCGACCATCTTCACTGCGGAGGAACTGATGTCTACGCCGATCAGCGGCGGCATCTTGGGCTTGAACAAGCCCTCGATAGCGTCAAAGTTCAGGCTGAATTTTCCTTTAGCCATATGTTCTTAGCGCGAACTCCACATAAGTTACTTTAGACATTAGCAGCAACCTTTTATTAAGTAAAGGATTTTTGCTGCGTTCCCTTTGCGGTGCTATCCGCCTATAATGCTCTCGCGACGCCATCTACTGTGCAGGATTTTTGCCAATCAAGCAATAAGATTTTGCATGAGGTGTGGCGCGTAACCCACAGATTCATTTGACTTTTTTCACAAAATAAATTTTCCACTAGATGTCTGTTCGTTGGTGGGTTTTCCCACTATTACTGGTATTTTTGTTGGCAGCGGCCGGCGCGCTGGTTCTCGGCTTCACCGCCGTAATCGTTTATCCGACCCTCCCGTCGTTGGAGGCTTTGACCAATTATCAGCCCAAAATCCCGCTTAGAGTCTACAGCGCGGACGGCAAGCTGATTGGCGAGTTTGGTGAAGAGCGCCGCGCAGTGGTCGCGCTTGCCCAAGTACCAAAATCCCTGGTCGATGCCATCGTCGCCGCCGAAGACGAGCGGTTTTTTCAGCACGGCGGCGTCGACTACGTCGGCGTTGCTCGCGCCGCATTGTCAAACTTTGCTTCGGGGGGCGTGCGCCAGGGCGCGTCCACCATCACCATGCAGGTTGCGCGAAATTTTTTCCTGACCAAGGAAAAAACTCTGACCCGAAAATTCAATGAAATGCTTTTGGCATTCAAGATTGAATCCAGTCTCAGCAAACAGCAAATCATCGAGCTCTACATCAACCAGATTTATTTGGGACAACGCGCCTACGGTTTTGCGGTCGCCGCGCATATGTACTACGGCAAGTCGCTCGATGAACTGACTATTGGTGAGCAAGCCATGCTCGCCGGTTTGCCCAAGGCGCCTTCACGATTTAACCCGGTTGCCAATCCGGCGCGCGCCAAACTTCGCCAGCGATATGTCCTGCGACGCATGCGCGAGCTGAGCATGATAACGCCACAGCAACTTGCACAAGCCGACAAGGAGACGCCGGTAATCCGGCAGACCCTGAGTAATTACACTGTGCGTGCCGATTATTTTGCCGAGATGGTCAGGGCGCAGCTGTTCGAACGCTATGGCGAGGAGATCTATACCCGCGGCCTGATTGTGCGCACTACGCTGCAATCAGATCATCAGCAGGCGGCCTATGACGCGCTGCGCAAGGGCGTTTACGAGTATGACAGGCGCCACGGGTATCGCGGACCGGAGGCCCATGTTGAGCTGGTCGGCGTGTTGACTGACGAAAGGCTCGAAGAATTGCTGCAGGATGTACCAGACAGCGACGATCTGTATGCCGCAGTGGTTCTCGAGGCAAATGCCAAACGGGTGCGTGTTTACAAGTCCGGCGGCGAGAAGATTACGATTACCGATGACGGTTTGAAATTCGCGGCACGTATGCTTGGTGGCAGGGCGGCACCTAATCAACGATTGCGTCGAGGTGATATCGTGCGTATCGCCCGCGATGCGAAGAAGCGCTGGCACATCACGCAGTTACCCGCCGTTGAATCGGCGCTGGTTGCTGCAGATCCGCGCACCGGCGCAATCCGCGCGCTGGTCGGCGGTTTTGATTTCAACCGCAACCAGTTCAATCACGTGACCCAGGCCTTGCGCCAGCCTGGCTCGAGCTTGAAGCCGTTTATTTATTCTGCAGCGCTGGAGAAGGGATTTACGGCGGCAACAGTGGTTAATGACGCACCGCTGACATTCACCGCTGCTCAGACCGGATCAGAACCATGGGAGCCGAAAAATTACGACGGCAAGTTTGACGGGCCGATACGGCTGCGTATGGCGCTCGCCAGGTCGAAGAACCTGGTGTCAGTGCGCGTGCTGCAAGCCATCAACCCGCAATACGCCCAAGATTATATTGCCCGTTTCGGCTTCGACCCCAAACTGCATCCACCGTACCTGACGATGGCGCTGGGCGCCGGTAGCGTGACGCCGCTACAGATGCTCGGGGCTTACTCGGTATTCGCCAATGGCGGCTACCGGGTTACACCGTATTTTGTTGATCGCGTGGAAGACAGCAAGGGCAACGTGCTGTTGGTTAATCAACCACAGATCGCCGGCGTATCCGCCGAGCGCGTCCTTGATCCGCGTAATGCCTTCATCATGACGAGCATCATGCGCGATGTTGTCCAGTCAGGTACTGCTACGCGCGCCAAGCAGTTAGAGCGCACTGATCTTGCCGGCAAGACGGGTACCACCAACGAGTTTGTTGACGCCTGGTTCTGCGGTTTTCAGTCTACCCTTGTCGCGATTGCATGGATGGGTTTTGACCAACCCAAAACGCTGGGGCGCAACGAAACCGGCGGCAGTGCTGCGCTGCCCGTCTGGATCAATTACATGGGCGCGGTCCTGAAAGGTGCGCCCGAGGAGCCATTCGAACCCCCATCCGGTATCGTGTCGATGCAGATCAATCCCGAAACCGGGTTACGTTCCGCGGAAGGCGGGATCAACGAATATTTTTATCAGGAATTTCCGGCGCCCGATCATACCCCGGAGAGTGCGGCCGGGGGCGAGAAGTTGCCTGACGAAGTCCGCAACCAGTTATTTTAGGAGCATCGCATGCCCAGGGAGCGGAGCCGCGATGACACCCGTCGCGCGATTGCCGTCCGTGCCGCGCGGTTGATGGCGCAGGATGGCATAGAGGACTATGGACTTGCCAAGCGCAAAGCGGCAAAGCAAATGGGTCTCCCAGAGTCGGGCAAATTGCCGACCAACGATGAAATCGATGTCGCCTTGCGGGAATACCAGGGGATTTACCAGGGCGATGCCCAGGCACAGCGGATACGCGAGTTGCGTCAACACGCAGTGAAAGTCATGCGTGAGCTGATGGACTTTGATCCGCATCTGACCGGATCTGCGCTGTCCGGCATAGCGGGGCCCTACGCCAGCATCCACCTGCAGTTGTTTGCCGACAACATTAAGGCAGTGGAACTGCTGCTGATCAACCGCGATATTGCCTACAAGACGACGCAGACCCGGTTATATGCCGGTCAGGAAGTGCGCGTGCTGCCGGTGTTCACGATCACCGACGACGGAATCGAGGTCGAACTGACGGTATTTGAGTTGCGCGACCTGCGGATGCCGGCGCGCGCGACGCCGGAAGGCCGCACTATTGAACGCGCGCGGCTAGCCGCAGTTCAAAACTTGCTGGCCTGATCCCCGGTGGCTAATCAGGTGTTGCCGTTGCGCAGCCAGCGCGCGGCATCCAAGGCAAAATAGGTCAGCACGCCATCGGCACCGGCGCGCTTGAATGCCAGCAGCGCTTCCAGCGCGCAGGTTTGCTCATCGAGCCAGCCGTTACGCGCGGCGGCCTTCAACATCGCGTACTCGCCGCTGACCTGATAGACGTAGGTTGGTGCCTTGTACTCGTCCTTTACGCGTCGAACGATATCGAGATAAGGCATGCCCGGTTTGATCATCACCATATCGGCGCCTTCCTGCAGATCAAGACCCACTTCCCACAGCGCCTCGTCACTGTTCGCGGGATCCATCTGGTAATTGCGCTTGTCGTTTTTGCCGAGCTGCTTGGCCGAGCCGACAGCGTCGCGGAATGGACCATAGAAGCCCGACGCGTATTTGGCCGAATAGGCCATGATGCGCGTGTGGATGAATCCTTTTTTGTCGAGCGCGGTACGGATTGCACCGACGCGGCCATCCATCATGTCGGAGGGAGCGACAACATCGACTCCTGCCGCAGCGCAGGTCGCTGCCTGTCGCTCGAGTACCACAATGGTCTCGTCGTTTAGCACATAGCCGTTCCGATCGACGACCCCGTCCTGGCCGTGCGTGGTGTACGGATCCAGCGCCACATCGGTGATGATGCCGAGTTCAGGGAAACGTTTTTTCAGCGCAGACACGGCGCGCGGCACCAGCCCTTTGGGATTGATAGCTTCGCGTCCATCAGCAGTTTTCAGCGAGCGCTCGATTGCCGGGAACAGGGCTACGGCTGGCACGCCGAGCTCGACGCAGCTTGCAGCATGCCGCAACAATTTATCGATGGTATAGCGGTGCACGCCAGGCATCGAATCCACAGCTTCGGTGCGGTTTTTGCCGTCGATAATGAAAATCGGGTAAATCAGGTCATCGGTCGTCAAGTGGTGTTCACGCATCAGGCGGCGCGAAAAATCGTCCTTGCGCATCCGGCGCATACGTACTGATGGATACCGACCGAGTGGAAACATGACGCTAACACCTTGGATTTATGGGAAAGTTTTTCGTCCCGCTACGGCGGGAACTTCTGCAGATTATAGTCGTCTCAGGATACAGATGGCTCAGGCCGTCGCCCGCCTTCCTCCCTGAGCGGGCGCCTTAATTCTGATTAAGGCTTTTTCGCCCCCGGTTTACTCCCCTTTACCGGGGGTTTTTTATTGTTGCAGCCGTTTCACAACGACAGCCTGCGCTTCGCGGATTCCAGTCTTGCGCAACCCTGAAAAAATCTGCACGGAAGACTCCACGGGATGACGCGCGAGCTCCGTGGTGGCTTCCCTCAATGCGGCCGTAGCCTGTTGTCGGGTCAGCTTGTCAGCTTTAGTTAACAGCACGTGTACCGGTTTGCCGGTCGGCGCCAACCAGTCGAGCAGATAATGGTCCAGCGGTGTAATGCCATGACGGGCATCAGCAACTAAAATCAATAATTTCAATGAGTTACGATTCATAATGTAAGTGCTTATTAACTCACTCCAGCGCTCTTGCTCACGCCCCGGCACGGCGGCGTAGCCATAACCCGGCAAATCGACCAGGAAGCAATGATCGCCCATATCGAAAAAATTGAGCGCTTGAGTGCGTCCCGGCGTCTTGCTGACAAATGCCAGTTTCTTGCGGTTGGCCAGCGCGTTGATGGCGGTCGATTTGCCAGCGTTTGAGCGGCCGGCAAATGCGACCTCGGCGCCCTGGTCGGGCGGCATATCGGCTATTTGATGCACGGCATAACGAAATTCCAGCTGTGAGAACAAGGGCAATGCGGATACTCCTGGTGTATGGGGAAACGGGCGGGGGGAATGCTATAGAATACAGGCCTTTTTTACCGATATTGTGATCGAGGAGCAGGCATGGATTTTTGCCGCATAAGCCGCCGCGTAACCTACTGGCAGTTGTTGGCCCTGATGGCAGGTACGCTGCTGGCGCCGGCCGCCTTTGCGCAGGGAGTCATCACGGGTGATTCCACCAAAGCGCAGCTAATCGTCGCGGTGTGTGCAGCATGCCACGGCGCCGACGGTAATAGTGCGATTCCGGCCAATCCGAATCTTGCCGGGCAGCATCCGGAGTACATCTACAAGCAACTGTTGAACTTCAAGCCGCAAGGCGGCAAAGTGGCTGAGCGCGCCAATCCGATCATGGGCGGCATGGTGGCGAACCTCTCCGCAGACGATATGAAAAATATCGCTGCGCATTTTGCTGCGCAGAAGAGCAAACCGCGTGCGGCGCGCGATGCCGCACTGGTCAAGCAGGGTGAGGCAATTTACCGCGGCGGTGTCGCGGCCAAAGGTGTGCCCGCCTGTGCAGCCTGCCATGGTCCGAATGGCGCCGGCATGCCGGCACAGTTTCCGCGCGTTGCCGGGCAGCACGCTGATTACGTCGTTACGCAACTGAAAGCATTCCGCGGCGGCCAGCGTACCAATGACCCGGCGCAGATGATGCGCGGTACAGCGGCAAAAATGAGTGATCAGGAAATTGCCGCAGTAGCGGAGTACATCACCGGCTTGCGCTGATATAGCCTGAAGCCGCAAAATATTTGTAAAACCAACAAGGGGGCCGACGGCCCCCTTTTCTTTTGATCTATTACCGGGCTCAGGGGGTAACCGGTGTGACTGGCGGCAGTACAGCGCCGCGTTCCCCGGCGATCTGTCGCAAACGATCCGGGTAATCCGAGATGATGCCATCGACGCCGAGATCCAGCATGCGCGCCATGTCCGCGGCGTCGTTGACGGTCCACACCACGACTTTCAACCCAGCTTGTTGCGCTTCACGCACGGACTCCCGCGTGACTTCGTCGAAATAAGGTGACCAAACTGTTCCGCCAGCGGCTTTAATCATACGCGTCACTGAGCCACCGTAACCGCTGATATGCAAGCCTGCAGTCCATGGCGATGACGCCTCTTGCGCACGGATATTGTTTTGCCAGGATTGTTGTGCGCTCAGGTACGCCGTAGCGATCTGTGGAGCCTCACGTTGCACGACCTGCAGTGTGCGCCAGTCGAAGGACTGGATAGTGACCCGCGACGCAAGGTTTTCGTCTACCACCAGCGCGATCAGCGCCCGAGCGAACTCCGCCGGTGGCAGCGTGCGCTGGGGATGTTCGGGTGAAATCTTGGTTTCTATATTGAAGCGCACCGTGCTGTTCCCGGCGCGACGAGCCAGTTTAAACACATCAACAAGACGCGGCATGTGCGTGCCATCAGCCGCTTGCTGATTCAGAAAACGTTGCGCATAGGCAGAGTCAGGGCGAATGCGGCCGACATCATAATGCTGTACTTCCGCCCAATTCAGCGCATGAATGGTGATGTCATTGCGGGTGATCCATAGTCCATCGGGGTTGCGCGTGATGTCCGGGTTCAGCGTCGCATCGTGACTGACGACAATAACGCCATCGCGGGTGATTGCGATGTCGAGTTCGAGGGTGGTGACGCCGATAGAGAGCGCCTTGGCGAACGCTGGCAGCGTATTCTCCGGCAGCAGACCGCGCGCACCGCGATGGCCCTGCAGATCCAGACTTTGCGCGCCGTCGCTCATCACCAGCAGCACCGCAGCAGCAGCAAGTATCCGGCGCATGACATGACCGCGGCCTACTCGCCTGCGGCGAGAAACGATGTCAATCGCCATCCGGCTTCAGTTTGACGAAAGCAAGCCAGGTGTTCGATCGGACTGCGGATATGCTCTTCGGGTATATAACCATCACGCTCCTGCACCCGGATGATTACCCACTTTTGTTTCACTTCCGGGTCAGCGTCCGCAACTTCCCAATCGATGACGCGGACGACTGAATAGCTGAGATCCATCAGGATGCTGGCGGCACCTGACGGGCCGCTGCGCATCGAGGTCTCGCGCGCAGTGATCGCCCCGTTGCCCTGTGGGTCGACGCCCTTCGGCCAGTGCGGCAACACGTAAGGGGCACACAGGCTGCGTGGCATGCGCGCATGCTGGTAGTACACAGCGCCTAAAAAGAGCGCGCGCGGCAAATCGCGCCACAAGGCACTATCTGCGGCATCGGGATCCCACTGGCGGATGAATTCGCTGTGCCCGAGAGGTTGTTCAAGACCGTTGCGCACGTTGCGATCGACAATGCCCAGCACAAATTTTTTGTCACGCTGCTGCAGGGCCTCCAGCAGGCGGTCGCGGAAACGCGTCCATGATCGGTCGCCGGCGGCATCATTGCGCGGCGTGAATACGCTGTCTTGCGGCTTGTTCGCCGTGGATTGTTGCGCCAGCCCCGGCGTCGCCAGCAAAAATGCCGACAATAGCGCGCAACCTATCATGCTTACCATTGTGCCCATCACCGCCCCTTGAATTCGCCCTTGCGTTTGTCGAAAAACGCCTGCAACGCTTCCTGATGATCTTCTGTCTTATGGCAGATCGCCTGGAAGGCCGAACAAGCGTCGAGGTGTTCTTCAAGATTCTGCCGCTGCGCAAGCTTCAACAGCCGCTTGGAATATCGAATGGTCTGCGGCGGCTTGGCTGCAATTTTTGCGGCCAGTTTTTTTGCTACGGTCATCAGCTCGCCGGGCGCCGTGACTTCGAGCAGTATTCCCAGCGCTTTGGCCTCGTCGGCCTTGATGATGCGTCCGGTCAGCGTCAGTTCTGCGGCGCGTTGATAACCGAGCAGGCGGTTGAGAAACCATGCACCGCCGTCGCCGGGGATGATGCCAAGATTGACGAAGGTTTCGCCGAATGTCGCCTCAGTCGAACCGATGCGGATATCGCACATGTTGGCGAGATCAAAGCCCGCTCCGATCGCCGGGCCGTTGACCGCGGCGATCACCGGGATGTCGGTGTCCTGCAGCGCCAACGGCATGCGTTGGATACCGAGACGGTAGTTGCGCTGCAGTTCGTGCGGCGGCGCTTTGGCGCGCTCGCCCATGGTCTTGATATTGCCGCCGGCCGAAAACGCGCTGCCAGCACCGGTGATGATCAGCACCGAGGCATCGAGGCAACCATTCGCCCATTGCAGGGTGTTGACGAGGTCGGACACCAGCTCGGTTCCAGTTAGCGCATTGCGAATATCGTCGCGGTTGAACGTGAGCGTGGCCACGCGGCCGTCGAGCGTCAGCGTGGCGTCGGTGAGTTTGGGCAGTGCGGTCATTTTAAAAATCCGGTGACGAGAGAATGGTCGCTAGTTTACCGGAAGGCTGCAGCGCCTCCGGCCCGCGAGCCGGTGGAATTTGCTAAGCAGCCGATTTTGCGTCGGCCATAGCCTGTTGCCGCAGCAACTGCTCGATCGCCGCGTCACGCGAGTCGAGCACGCGCTGGCGTGCAATACGCTCCGCCGCGTCGCCGTCGCCATTGCGGAGCGCGCGCAGCAGATGTTGCCAGTGATGCACCGATTGTTGGCGGCGCTCAGGCGTTGACAAGCCGAGGCGTGTGTAGCGTACCGTCTGCACCGCGAGTGAGCCGAGGATCGTCTGCAGCCGACGGTTACCCGCAGCCTGGGTCAGCAATTGATTCAACCGCAGCACGGTATCAACGTATTGAGTTCCGTCTGGTGCGGTGGCGCTTTCGGCAAGCTTGGCGATTTCCTGCTCGAGTACCGGCAGCAGCCGTTCACGCTGTGCGCTCTCAGCGATCATCCGGTCGCGTAAACCGTTCAGCATGGCGCGGATGTCGAAGATTTCGTTGACTTCAGCAATGGTCGGGTTGGTCACCTGCGCACCGCGGCGCGCGAGGATGATCACCAGCCCCTCTTTTTCCAGTAGCCGCAGTGCTTCGCGCACCGGGCCGCGACTGACTTCAAATTCCGCAGCTACCGCTTGTTCCATGATGCGTTGGCCAGGCGCATAGGTTCCGGACACCATGCGCTCCGACAATCGCGCGGCAATCTGCTCGGGTAATGATTGAGTCAGCGGCGCTGACTCGCTGAACTGAGCCAGCAAATCGCCGGGCGCTGTTGCGCCGGGGGGCGATGTAGGGGCAGGTACGAGCATAGGAGATGCCACAATACGGGCATATTGTAATATTGTCAACAATCTTCTTGACAACAATGTAGGTCAATAATAGCATCGGTCAAGATCTGCATCCTTTCAAGATCCAGAGCCAACACTAGGAGTTCGTCGCCATGGCGCGTATCGAAATCAAATCTGAAATTACCGGCACAGTCTGGCAGCTAAAAGCCCAACCAGGCGACAAAGTCGAGAGTGGCGATGTGTTGATCATCATTGAGTCGATGAAAATGGAAATTCCCGTCATCACCGAGGACGGCGGCACGATCAAGGAAATTCTGGTCAAGGAAAAAGACGCCGTGTCCGAGGGGCAAGTTGTTGCCATCATTGAAGAGTAAAGAAACTCTGGATCAATGGCATACACTTGGATGTAAGCGCCCGCTAACTATATAACTTATTGTTTTTAAAAATAATTTCGTGATCTGGCAGCCTGAAATCGAAGAACTGCAGCGTCGTCGCACGCTGGCTGAAGCCTGTGGCGGGCCTGATGCCGTGGCCCGGCACCGCGCCCAGGGCAAGCTGACCATCCGCGAACGTATTACCAAACTGGCTGATGTTGGTTCGTTTCGTGAGGTCGGCAAGCTGGCGGGCAAAGGCCAATACGACACCAAGGGCCGACTCACCGGCTTCGAACCCGCGCCGTATGTGATGGGGCTCGCTCGCATCGACGATCGAGCAGTCGCCATCGGCGGCGAGGATTACACCATTCGCGCCGGCACCGGATTCGGTAGTGATCGCCGCAAGGGCGGGCAGGGCGGATTCATCGAGGATCTGGCCTACGAGTACCGCATCCCGCTGGTCAATCTGATTGACGGAACCGGCGGAACTGTCAACACCGCCAAGCGCAAGGGCTACACCGTCGTCCCTGGCTACGGTCAGGATGGCGTCGAACGCGCGGTTGATCTGCTCGGCATCGTGCCGGTGGTCAGCGCCGTGATGGGCACCACCGCCGGTGGGCCGTCGATGCGCGCGATCCTGTCGCACTGGTCGATCATGGTCAAAGGTACAGGACAGATTTTTGCTGCAGGTCCGCCAGTGGTCGAGCGCGCCTTCGGCGAAAAGCTGACTAAGGAAGAGCTCGGCGGCACCGGGGTTGCCGTCGATACCGCGGGCACCATCGACAATGTCGCGGCGAACGAAGATGATTGCTTCGCACAAATCCGTCGCTTCCTGTCATACATGCCGCAGAACGTTTGGGAATTGCCGCCGAAGATTTCCTGCAGTGATCCGATCGATCGCTGCGAAGATGCGCTGGCGAATATTGTGCCGCGCTCGAATCGCCAAGCCTATGAAATGAAAAAACTGATTGGCATGATTGTCGACCGGGATTCGCTGTTCGAAATTCAGCCAACCTTCGGCCGCGCAATTATCACAGCGCTGGCGCGCATGAACGGCAAAGTCGTCGGCATCATTGCCAGTAATCCGATGGTCGGCGGCATTATGGATGTCAAAGCAGCACGCAAGCAGGGGCATTTCACCGAGCTTTGCGACATGTTCAATATCCCGATCATTTTGTTTGCGGACATTCCCGGCCTGATGGTGGGACGAGAATCTGAAGCCGATTCCATTTTGCGCGAAGGCGTACGCGCGCGTTACATTGCGCTGCAGGCGCGGGTACCGATGTTCTCGGTAATTGTGCGCAAGTGTTACGGTGTCGCCGGCGGGGGCTTCATCGATCGCGGCGGACTCAATTTCAAGATCGCGTGGCCGTCCGCGGAATGGGGTTCGTTGCCGGTCGAGGGTGGCGTCAAGGCCGCGTACCGGCGCGAGATCGACTCTGCGTCGGATCCAGCTGCGCGCGAACAAGAGATTGAAGCTGAACTGAAACTGCTCGCTTCACCATTTCGCACCGCAGAGGCTTTCGCCGTAGAAGACTTGATTGACCCGCGCGAAACGCGGCCCTATTTGTGCCAGTTCATCGATGCACTGCAGGGAAGGCTGGCGACACAGCTCGGTCCGAAGCTTCGTGCCGGCGTTCGGCCATAGATAAAAGATCAAATAGCCCATTGTTTTTATAGAATATTTAATATGGCATTCGAGGCATTGCTAGAGGAATATGAGGCCCGCCGCGCCAAAGCACTGGCGGGTGGCGGCCCTAAAAAGTACGCCAAGCGCAAAGCCCAGGGTATGTGGAATGCGCGCGAGCGCATCGCCTATCTGACGGACAAGGACTCATTCATCGAATCCGGCTTGTTCGGCTCTTCCGGCGTTTATCCCGAACAGGCAGATGAAACCCAGACCGACGGCAAACTCGCCGGTTTTTGTCGCATTAATCAGCGTGACGTGTGTCTGGTGGTCAACGATTTTACGGTTAAGGGCGCATCGACCTCGGCGACCAACAGCAAAAAAATCGCGCACATGAAACGCGCTGCGACCGAACGCGGCATGCCGCTGGTACTGATCGGCGAATCCACTGGCGCGCGCCTACCCGACGCGATGGGATCGCGCGGCATGGGCCTGCTATTGGGGAACGACAACACTCAGCTTCGTCGTATGCGCGAAATTCCGATGGCAGCTGCAGCCTTCGGCCCGTCGTTTGGCTCGTCAACCTGGCTGATGTGTCAGTCGGATTTCGCGGTAATGCACAAGAGCGCGATCATGGCCGTATCCAGCCCGGGACTAGTGTCGATGGCGTTGGGGGAAAAAGTTTCTGCCGATGATCTCGGCGGCTGGCGATTGCACGCCGAAACGACTGGCCTCATCGAACAGTTCGCAGATACCGAAGAAGAAGTATTCGACCTGATCAAGAAATTCCTGTCGTACATGCCGGGGCATCACAAAGAAGCGCCGCCCGAAGTTACTGTGCCCGCAGGCTCAGGCGCCGACATGGCCAAGGTATTCGACATCCTGCCGGAGAGCCGCAAGCAGGTCTACGACATGAAGCGCGTCATCAAATGCATAGTTGATAAAGATTCATTACTCGAACTAAAGCCGCGTTTCGGCAAGAGCGCCGTCACTGGATTGGCACGTCTCGGCGGCAAATCCGTCGGCATCATCGGCAACAACCCGCTGCATCGTGGCGGTGCGCTGGATGCCGACGCCTGCCGCAAGATCGTCGATTTCATCGTGTTGTGCGATTCTTTCAACATTCCATTCGTGATGCTGGTCGATACGCCGGGCTTCCAGATCGGTATGGAAGCCGAACGCGCCGGCGCCCCAGGCAAGATCATGAATTTCATGAACGCGATGACGCTGGTTACTGTGCCGCATATCTCGGTCATTGTGCGCAAAAGTTACGGACGCGCTTATGTGTGCATGGGCGGCGGGCGCCATTCCGACGAGACTGCCGCCTGGCCCACCGCCGAAGTAAGTTTTATGAGCCCGGATTTCGCCACCAAGATTGTGCATGGCGTCGGTGTCGGCGAGCCGGGCTATGAAGAAGCGCTGGCCAACATCCGCAAGGGCGCCGACGTCTGGGGTCTGGCCTCGGTGTATGCCGCGCAAACAGTGATTAAGCCGCAGGACACGCGCGACTACCTGATACGCATGTTTGATGTTTACAAACTGCGTATGACTAAAGGGGTAGGGCAGCATTTGATGCGCAGCTGGCCGACGAGTTACTAACGGCATTTAGCCACAGAGATCACAGAGGACACAGAGAACAGCAGAAAACCGCAGTGCCCGGGTTTTCTCCGTGAACTCCGTGTCCTCTGTGGCTAAAGGATTTTTTGATGTTCAATAAGGTGGTCGTAGCAAACCGTGGCGCCGTTGCTGCCCGCGTGCTCCGCGCGCTGAATGTCATGAAAATACCGGCGGTGGCAGTGTATTCCGCTGCCGACGCCGGCGCACCGTACCTGGAATTAGCCAGCGAGACTTACGCCATCGGCCCTGCGCCCGCGCGCGAAAGTTATCTCAACCAGGACGTCATTATCGATGTCATGCGCAAATCTCACGCCGACGGTCTGCACCCGGGATATGGTTTTCTGTCGGAGAATTCCGCGTTTGCGCAGAAGGTGATGGATGCCGGTGCGCGTTTTATCGGGCCATCACCAAAGTGGATAGATGCCATGGGTCATAAAACCCGCGCCCGCGATATGGCCGCGCAGTACGGCATGCCCATGTCGCAGGGTTCCGGTGTGTTGCCCGATGACAATGACGTGATCCTCGCCACCGCGCGAGCGATCGGGTTCCCGGTACTGGTCAAGCCGGCAGGCGGTGGTGGCGGCATCGGCATGCTGCCAGCCAAAGACGAATCTGAATTGTTGGGTGCGGTAGAGCGATCACGTTCGATGTCCACTCGCGGCTTCGGCACCGCCGAGGTTTATCTTGAGAAGCTGATCGAACGTCCACGCCACGTTGAATTTCAAATACTCGGTGACACCCACGGCAATGCCATGCATTTGTTCGAGCGCGACTGTTCAACCCAGCGTCGCAACCAGAAAGTCATCGAAGAAGCGCCGGGCCCGCTGATCCCGCGCGACCAGGCTGTGGCGGTTGCAGACCAGATTGCCGGCATCATGCGCAGCATGGGTTATGACAACATCGGCACCGTCGAAATGCTGCTAGGCGCCGATGGCACATTCAGCTTTCTTGAAATGAATACGCGGCTGCAAGTCGAACACGGCGTCACCGAGGAAGTCACAGGCGTGGATCTGGTGCGTGCGCAGATTCGTTCCGCTGCCGGTGAGAAACTCCCCGATATTCTGCCGGGTAAACCCGAGATCAAAGGGCATGCGATCCAGGCACGGGTCTATGCCGAGGATCCGAAAAACTTTTTCCCGTCGCCTGGCAAGCTCACCGTGTTTCGGCCGCCGCAGGGTGAGGGGATTCGCGTCGATACTGGCTATGCCGAAGGCCGCGAGGTGACGCCGCATTACGATCCGATGATCGCGAAAGTCATAGTCCTCAGCGCTACCCGCGAGGCGGCGATCGACAAATTGGTGGATGCATTGAATGCTTTTGAAATTCAAGGACTGAAAAACAATATCCCGGCAGTGATCAACATTCTGCGCTCGGAGCCTTTCCGTGCCGGACGGGTTCATACCGGCATCATCGGCGAAGTGACAGGCAAGAAAATA
Organism: Betaproteobacteria bacterium; assembly: GCA_032128415.1. GTDB lineage: Bacteria > Pseudomonadota > Gammaproteobacteria > Burkholderiales > SG8-41. Next base: position 32,242 of record JAQBGW010000131.1, read on the forward strand.
TGATTAAAAAACAACAAGATACAATTATATCTGCGGCGCGGCTCGCAGGCCGCAATGCGCTCGACGAAAGCACAGGTAAACGCTTGTTGTCCTCGTACGGCATCACCGTTCCGCAATCGCGGGTGGTGCAAGGTGTGGCCGATATCGATGCAGTGATGAACAGCCTCACTGCACCGTTCGTCGTCAAAATCATGTCGCCCGACATCCTGCATAAAAGCGATGCCGGTGGCGTCAAGATCAACCTGCGCACTGCCGCCGAAGTAAAAGCTGTAATCGAAGGCATGATGCACGCGCCCAAAATCAAGAGTGCACGCATCGATGGTTTCCTGATTGAAGAAATGGTGCCGGCCGGCCATGAACTGGTGATCGGCGGGTTGCGTGATCCGCAATTCGGGCCGCTGGTGATGGTGGGTCTGGGCGGCATATTCGTGGAAATCCTGAAAGACGTGTCGTTCCGCTTGTGCCCGATCAGCCGCGTCGATGCCGAAGAAATGCTCGCCGAATTGAAGGGCGCAGCCATCCTCAAGGGTGCGCGCGGGACCAAGCCCGCATCGCTGGAAGCCATCATCGACGTGCTGCTCAAAGTCGGCGGCGACAACGGTTTGTTGATGCAGCATGCGGCGGACATCAGCGAAGCCGATATCAACCCGCTGATCGTGTCCGAGACTGATGCCGTTGCGGTCGATGCGCGGTTCATATTGGGATGACCACAAAAATGAGCAAATCCGTCATTGAACAGTTCAATCCACTGTTCGCCCCCCAAACCGTAGCCGTGGTCGGCGCTTCGACCAAGGGCAATGCATTACCAAATTTGTTCATCCGCCGCATCCGCGAATTCGGCTTCACCGGTGACATTTATCCGATCCATCCTACCGCTGCCGAGATTGACGGCCTCACTGCGTACAGGAGTCTTGCCGACACGCCCAAGCCCGTGGATTATGCGTACATCGCCGTATCC
>JAQBGW010000132.1:0-9952 GCA_032128415.1 Betaproteobacteria bacterium
TGGGCATGCTCGGCCGCGGCGAGCATGCTGAAATCATCACTTTTGTCGGCAAGACCGTCGATTCGGAACTGTCGGGCAACGCCATTGATCTGTGTCCGGTCGGCGCGCTGACGTCGAAGCCGTTCCGCTACAGCGCCCGCACCTGGGAGTTGACGCGGCGGCCTACAGTCAGTCCGCACTGCGGCCTCGGCTCCAATCTGACGATGCAGGTGAAGCAGAATCGCGTCATGCGCACCCTGCCGCGCGACAACGAAGACGTCAACGAGTGCTGGCTGTCGGACAAGGACCGGTTTTCCTATGAAGCGCTGAACTCGGAAACCCGCATGCCCAAGCCAATGTTGCGCACGGGCGGTGATTGGCAGGAAGTGGACTGGCCGGTGGCGCTGGAATTCATTGCCAAAGAACTGCAGCGCATCAAGGGCGCGCATGGCGCGGCCGCTATCGGCGCGCTGGCGACGCCGCACCAGACGCTGGAAGAAATGCATTTATTGCAGAAACTGCTGCGGGGCTTGGGTTCAGGCAACGTTGATTTCCGGCTGCGCCAGACTGATTTCAGCAGCGACGGCAAGCTTGCCGGCATCCCGTGGCTGGGCATGAACATCGCCGACATTTCGGCGCTGGACCGCGTACTGGTGATCGGCTCGACGTTGCGCAAGGATCATCCGCTGATCGCACACCGGCTGCGCCAGTCCACCAAAAAGAAAACCGAACTCAACCTGCTGCACGCGGTGGACGACGATCTGCTGATGCGCGTCGCCAACAAAGCCATCGTTGCGCCGGGTCTGCTGCCGCAGACGCTGGCGCAGATAGTGAATTCGGCCGCGGCACTGAAGAATGTCGCGGTACCCAAGGCAGTGAGTGCGGTAGTGACCGGCGTTGCAGTCAGCGACGCAGCGCAGCGCATCGCCGCCAGCCTCGTTGCCGGAAAACAGGTCGGTGTGTTTCTCGGCAACTTCGCGCAGCAGCATCCGGCCGCCGGCGAACTGCATGCGCTGGCACAGGCGCTGGGGGCAGTGCTCGATTGCCCGTTCGGTTTTCTCGGCGAGGCGGCCAACAGTGTCGGCGGTTATGTTGCGGGTTGTGTGCCCACCGGCAAGGCGGGTGCCCAAATGAGCGGCAAAAACGCGCGGCAGATGATAGAGGCTCCGCTAAAAGCGTACCTGCTGCTCGGCGTCGAGCCGGAACTCGATATGCATAATCCGCGGCAGGCGATCGCAGCGCTGAAACAGGCGGAACTGGTGGTCGCACTGAGTTCGTTCCAGCATCGCGCCACTGAATATGCGCATGTGTTGCTGCCGATCGCGCCGTTTAGCGAAACCGCGGGCACGTTCATTAATACCGAAGGCCGCGTGCAGACTTTTACCGGCGTGGTGAATCCGCTGGGTGAGACACGTCCGGCGTGGAAAGTACTGCGCGTACTGGGCAATCTACTCGGCGTCGCCGGCTTCGAGCACGATGGTGCTGATGATGCGCAGCGCGAAGCACTCCACGGTAAAGCTGAAATATTAAATAAAAACAATGAGTTAAGTAATAATCTCGGCGCGCTGTCCGGTGCCGGCAGCGGTATTGCGCGGATTGCAGAAACGCCGATCTATGCCGCCGATGCGCTGGCGCGCCGCGCACCCAGTCTGCAAAAAACCCGTGACGCGCAGCCGCCGATCGCAACATTGAACCGCGCGCTGGCCGAGCAACTGGAGTTGCGCGACGGCGACTACGTGCGCGTAATGCAGGATGGTGGCGAGTTGACCGTGCCTTACGCCATCGACGACCAACTGCCCGCAAATTGTGTGCGTTTGGCCGCAGCGCATCCGGAAACCGCAGCGCTCGGCGCTGCTGCTGCGCCGCTGACGATCGAACGCGTTGCTCAGACCCAAAAGGCGACCGCGTAATGCTCGACACCTTGCTCGCCTATCCGCAATCGTTACTCGGCCCGCTGTGGCCGGTGGTGTGGACGCTGGTGAAGATCATGCTGATCGTTGCGCCGCTGATGTTGTGCGTGGCCTATCTGACGCTGTGGGAACGCAAGATGATCGGTTTCATGCAGATCCGCATCGGCCCGAACCGCACGACGTTCTTCGGTATTCCCTGGCTGGGCGGCTGGGCGCAGCCCATTGCCGACGGTCTCAAATTGCTGGTCAAGGAAGTCATCATCCCGACCGGCTCCAACAAATTTCTGTTCGTGCTCGCCCCGGTCATGGCGTTGGCGCCGGCTTTGGCCGCCTGGGCGGTGATTCCATTCTCACCGGAACTGATCCTGTCGAATATCGATGCCGGCCTGCTCTACATCATGGCGATGACCTCGCTGGGGGTGTACGGCATCATCATTGCCGGTTGGGCGTCGAACTCGAAATACGCCTTCCTCGGCAGCCTGCGTTCGGCGGCGCAAATCGTGTCGTATGAAATCGCCATGGGCTTTTCGCTGGTCGGCGTACTAATGGCCGCGCAAAGCCTGAATCTCGCCGATATCGTCAGGGCCCAGGACAGTGGCGCCGGCTTCTTCGGCTGGTTCTGGCTGCCGCTGTTCCCGCTGTTTCTGACTTACCTGATTTCGGGCATCGCCGAGACCAACCGCGCGCCGTTCGACGTGGCGGAAGGTGAATCCGAAATCGTCGGCTTCCATGTTGAGTATTCAGGTATGACCTTTGCTGTGTTTTCCCTGGCTGAATATTCCGCGATGATCCTGATTTCGGCGCTGACCTCGATCATGTTTTTAGGCGGCTGGTTGTCGCCGTTTCCGGAGAGTTGGGGCATCCTCGGCGTCTCCAGTTTTGGCTGGCTGTTTCTGAAAATGTTCGTGGTGGCTTCGTTGTTTCTATGGTTCCGCGCCACCTTCCCGCGTTATCGCTATGACCAGATCATGCGCCTGGGCTGGAAGGTATTCATTCCGGTGACGTTGGTGTGGATCGTCGTCCTCGGCGCGTGGATGCAGACACCGTTATGGATATGGTGGAAATCATGAGGAACCGCGCATGATCCGTAGCATCCAGGATTTCTTCCGCACCTTCCTGCTCTTCGAGCTGCTGAAGGGCATGGCGTTGACCGGGCGTTACCTGTTCAAGCGCAAGATCACGGTGCAGTATCCGGAGGAAAAAACCCCGCTGAGCCCGCGTTTCCGCGGATTGCATGCCTTGCGCCGTTATCCCAATGGCGAAGAGCGCTGCATCGCCTGCAAGCTGTGCGAAGCGGTGTGTCCGGCGCTGGCGATCACCATCGAGTCCGAGCAGCGCGAGGACGGCACGCGCCGCACTACGCGGTACGACATCGATCTCACCAAGTGCATTTTCTGCGGTTTCTGCGAAGAATCGTGCCCGGTGGATTCCATCGTCGAGACGCGCATTTTCGAGTATCACGGCGAAACGCGCGGCGACCTGATTTATACCAAGCCGATGCTGCTGGCGATCGGCGACGCTTACGAAGAACAGATTGCGCAAGACCGCGCGGCAGATGCGGCGTATCGATAGAAAATCAAAATGACGTTTCAGGAAATCATTTTCTACTTTTTCTCGGTGATCCTCATTTTCGCCGCGCTGCGTGTGATCACTGCGCGTAACCCGGTGCACGCCGCACTGTTTCTGGTGCTGGCGTTCTGTACATCTGCCGGACTATGGATCCAATTGGAGGCCGAATTCCTCGGCATCGTGCTGGTGCTGGTTTACGTCGGTGCGGTGATGGTGCTGTTCCTGTTTGTGGTGATGATGCTCGACATCAATCTCGAGCGGCTGCGCGAGGGTTTCTGGAGCTATCTGCCGGTAGGCGCCATCGTGGCGTTGCTGCTGGTGGCCGAAATGGCACTGGTGCTGGCCGGCCCGTATTTCGGCCTGATCGAGGCGCCGCGCCCTGAAGCGGCCGCCGCGGGCTACAGCAACACCAAGGAACTGGGCCGCCTGCTCTATACCGAATATGTGTATCCGTTTGAACTGGCGGCGGTGATTCTGCTGGTGGCGATCATCGCCGCGATAGCGCTGACCCTGCGTCGCCGCAAGCATGGCAAATACATCGATCCGGCGCAGCAGGTGAATGTGCGCCGTGAAGATCGGGTGCGCATGGTCACCATGCCCTCCGAGAGTAATCCGCAAAGCGGCGGGGATTGAATCCATGATTTCACTTTCCCAATATCTGATCCTCGGCGCGATTCTTTTCTCCATATCGGTCATCGGTATCTTCCTCAACCGCAAGAATGTGATCGTGCTGCTGATGGCCATCGAGTTGATGTTGCTGGCGGTGAATACCAACTTCGTCGCTTTTTCGCATTACCTCGGTGACATCTCGGGGCAGGTATTCGTGTTTTTCATACTCACTGTGGCGGCCGCCGAATCGGCCATCGGCCTGGCGATCCTGGTGGTGCTGTTCCGCAACCTGAGCACGATCAATGTCGAAGACATCAACCGGTTGAAGGGCTGATGCGCCAATGACGGAAATGCAAAAACTTTATCTGCTGGTGCCGCTGGCGCCGCTCGCCGGTGCCATCATTGCCGGGCTGTTCGGCTGGGCAATCGGCCGCCGCGCCGCGCACACCGTCACCATTATCGGCATGGTGGCGTGTCTGGTCGCCTCCTTTCTGGTTTTCCAGGACGTCATGCGCGGCAACCTGTTCAATGGCCCGGTCTATACCTGGCTGGTGTCGGGCAACATCCGTTTCGAAATCGGCTTTCTGATTGATCCGCTGTCGGCGGTAATGATGATGGTGGTGTCCTTTGTGTCGCTGATGGTGCACATCTACACCATCGGCTACATGGCCGGCGATCCCGGCTATCAGCGTTTCTTCAGCTACATCTCGCTGTTCACCTTCTCGATGCTGATGCTGGTGATGAGCAACAATTTTCTCCAGCTCTTTTTCGGCTGGGAAGCGGTGGGACTGGTGTCGTACCTGCTGATCGGTTTCTGGTACACGCGGCCGACGGCGATTTACGCCAACCTGAAAGCGTTTTTGGTCAATCGCGTCGGTGATTTCGGCTTCCTGCTCGGCATCGCACTGGTGTTGATGTATTTCGGCACGCTGGATTACGCCGCTGTGTTTGCCAGCGCGGGGCGTCTGGCCGGCAATACCGTCGAGCTGTTCCCAGGCGTGCCGTGGTCATTGATGACGGTGATTTGCATCCTGCTGTTCATCGGCGCCATGGGTAAATCGGCGCAGTTCCCGCTGCATGTGTGGCTGCCGGACTCGATGGAAGGCCCGACGCCGATCTCCGCACTGATCCATGCCGCAACCATGGTGACTGCGGGCATTTTCATGGTGGCACGCATGTCACCGCTGTTCGAGCTGTCGGAAACCGCGCTGTCGTTTGTGCTGGTCATTGGCGCCATTACTGCATTCTTCATGGCGCTGATTGCCACGGTGCAGTACGACATCAAGCGGGTGGTGGCTTATTCGACCCTGTCGCAACTGGGCTACATGACCATGGCGCTGGGCGCCTCGGCCTACTCGGCGGCAATATTCCATCTGTTCACGCACGCCTTTTTCAAGGCAGTGCTGTTTCTCGGCGCCGGCTCGGTGATTATCGCGCTGCATCACCAGCAGGATATGCGCAAGATGGGCGGGCTCGCCAAATACATGCCGATTACCTACATGACCATGCTGATCGGTGCGCTGGCCAATGCCGGGCTGCCGCCGTTTGCCGGATTCTTCTCCAAGGATACGATCATCGAGGCGCTGCACCATGCCACGGTGCCGGGTGCGGGTTTTGCGTTCACGCTGGCGGTGGCCGGCGTGTTCGTCGGCGGTTTCTATTCATTCCGGCTGGTGTTCTACACCTTCCACGGCAAAGAGCGTTTCGCTGATCCGAACGATCCCGATGCGAAAGCCGCAGATGCCGAGGCGGCAGCGCTGGTTGCGCATGACGATCATGCCAAGGATGAATACGGTCATGACAACCATGGCCATGGCCACGGCCACGTGCCGCACGAATCGCCCGCCGTGGTGTGGGTGCCGCTGGTGTTGCTGGCGATCCCCTCGGTATGCGCCGGCTGGTTTATCGGCACGATGGTGTTCAGCGATTATTTCGGTAGTTCGATCATGACCAGTGCGGCGCATCCGGCAGTGGCCACACTGAGCAAGGAATTTCACGGCGTCATTGGTATGATGATTCACGCCGTTGGTACCCAGCCGTTCTGGCTGGCGATAGCCGGCGCCGGCACTGCCTGGTTTATTTACATCGTGCGTCCCGACCTGCCACCGGTGCTGCGCCGCAAGTGGGGTGTGGTGGTGACCATACTCATGGAGAAATACGGCTTCGATCGATTCAATGACTGGTTTTTCGCCGGCGGCGCGCGCGCGCTGGGTACCGGGCTGTGGAAAGGCGGCGACGTTGCGGTGATCGACAATCTGATGGTCAACGGCTCGGCGCGTTTTGTCGGCTGGTGCGCGGCGGTAATTCGCCAATTGCAGTCGGGCTACATCTATCACTACGCCTTCGCCATGATCATCGGCATTCTGTTGTTGCTGACGCTGGCATTCCCGAGTTGAACGAGTTGATCCTGAAGAAAAAGAACTGAAGATGCACGGATTACCCTTACTGAGCCTCGCCATCTGGATGCCGATCATCGCCGGCGTCGCGGTGCTGTTCACCGGAGGCGACCGCAATGCGCCCGTGGCGCGGATAATTGCGCTGATCGGTGCGCTGATCAGTTTTGCAGTAACGATACCGCTGTACACCGGCTTCAACCTGCTGCAGGGCGGATTTCAGTTCACCGAACTGCGGCCGTGGATCGAGACGTTCAATGTCCATTACCACCTCGGTATCGATGGCATTTCTCTGCTGCTGATTCTGCTCAACAGTTTTACTACGGTGCTGGTGGTGATTGCCGGCTGGGAGATCATCCAGTCACGCGTCTCCCAGTACATGGCGGCATTCCTGATCCTGTCGGGGTTGATGAACGGCGTGTTCTCATCGCTCGATGCTTTGCTGTTTTACGTGTTCTTCGAATCAACGCTGATTCCGATGTTCATCATCATCGGTGTCTGGGGCGGCCCCAATCGCGTGTATGCGGCAGTGAAGTTCTTTCTCTACACCTTGCTCGGTTCGTTGCTCTCGCTGGTGGCGCTGATCTATCTCTACAACGCTGCAGGCAACAGCTTTTCGTTGCTGGATTTTTACGAGACACCACTACCGATAATTACGCAACTACTTGTTTTTATTGCATTTTTTATGGCTTTTGCGGTGAAGGTGCCGATGTGGCCGGTGCATACCTGGCTGCCCGATGCGCACGTCGAGGCGCCCACCGGCGGCTCGGTCGTGCTGGCGGCGATCATGCTGAAGCTCGGTGGCTATGGCTTTGTGCGCCTGAGCCTGCCCATAGTTCCGGATGCGAGTCATGTGCTGTCGGGCTTCGTCATTGCGTTGTCACTGATTGCAGTGGTGTATATCGGGTTGGTGGCATTGGTGCAGACCGACATGAAAAAGCTGATCGCCTATTCGTCAATTTCGCACATGGGTTTTGTGACGCTGGGATTGTTCATTTTCAACGCGCAGGGCTTCGAAGGCGCGGTGATCCAGATGATTTCGCACGGCTTCATTTCCGGCGCGCTGTTCCTGTGCGTGGGCGTGCTCTACGATCGGATGCATTCCCGGAACATCGCCGACTACGGCGGCGTCGCCAACAAAATGCCGGTTTTCGCCGCGTTGTTCATGTTCTTTGCCATGGCCAATTCCGGATTGCCCGGCACCAGTGGTTTCGTCGGTGAATTCCTGGTGATCATGGGGGCGGTCAAGGTCAATTTCTGGTATGCCTTTGCCGCCGCGGCTACGCTGATCTTCGGCGCCGCCTACACGCTATGGATGTACAAGCGGGTGATGTTCGGCGCGGTTGCCAATGATCATGTCAAGGTATTGCAGGACATCAATGCCCGTGAATTTCTGGTGCTGGGGCTGCTCGCCGTGCCGGTACTGGTGATGGGCTTGTGGCCGCAGCCCTTCGCCGACGTACTGCACACTTCCGTCAACGAGCTGCTGGCGCATGTGTCGCACAGCAAACTGCCGTTGCCATAGGCGACTGACAGGTAATCATCAATGCAATACATACTCCCCCTGTGGCCTGCCTATCCTGAGTTGTTCCTGCTGGTGATGGCCTGCGTGATCCTGATTGTTGATCTGATCATCAGTGACGACAACCGCATCCTTATCTACGGATTAACCCAGCTCACGCTCGCCGGTTGTGCGTTGTTGACGTTTTTCACCGGCAATGCCGATCCGGTCTATACCTTCAACGGCATGTTCGTCGATGACCTGATGGCGGATACGCTGAAATTGCTGACCTGCATCGCGGTGATCACCATGCTGGTCTATTCGCGCGCCTACACGGCGGCGCGCGGCATGTTCCGCGGTGAATTTTTCACGCTGGTGCTGTTCGCGACTCTGGGCATGATGGTGATGATTTCAGCCAATCATCTGCTGACGCTGTATCTCGGCCTGGAATTGCTGTCGCTGTCACTGTATGCGCTGGTAGCGCTGCAGCGTGATTCGGTGCAGGCCACCGAGGCGGCAATGAAGTATTTTGTGCTGGGCGCGCTGGCTTCCGGCATGCTGCTCTATGGCATGTCGATGCTCTACGGCGCCACCGGCACCCTGGAAATTACCGAACTGGCGCTATTGTCTGCAGAAGGCGTGCGCACCCAGGCGGTGCTGATATTCGGTCTGGTGTTTATCGTGGCCGGCCTGGGTTTCAAGCTGGGTGCGGTGCCGTTCCACATGTGGGTGCCAGACGTTTATCAGGGCGCACCCACCGCAGTGACATTGTTCATCGGTTCGGCGCCCAAGTTCGCTGCGTTTGCCATAGTCATGCGGCTGTTGGCGCAGGCGCTGGGTGCGGAAGCGCTGGTCGATGAATGGCGGCAGATGCTGACGGTCATGGCGGTGCTGTCGCTGGCCATCGGCAACCTGGCGGCGATCATGCAGACCAACCTGAAACGCATGCTGGCCTACTCGACGATTTCGCACATGGGTTTTTTGTTGCTTGGCGTGCTCTCCGGCACCATCGACGGTTTTGGCGCCAGCATGTTCTATGTGGTGGTCTATGTGCTGATGACGCTGGGCTCCTTCGGCATCATCCTGCTGCTGACCCGCGGTGGTTTTGAGGCTGAAAATCTTGACGACTACCGGGGGCTTAATCAGCGCAGCCCGTGGTATGCCTTCCTGATGTTGCTGCTGATGTTTTCGATGGCAGGAGTCCCGCCCACTGTCGGGTTTTACGCCAAGCTGTCGGTGCTGCAGGCGGTCGTGCAAATCGGCCTGTGGCCGGTTGCCGTGATTGCCGTGGTGTTCTCGCTGATCGGCGCCTATTACTATCTGCGTATCGTCAAGCTGATGTATTTTGATACACCGCAGGATAACGCGCCGATCACGGCTACCGGGGATGTACGCGTGGTTCTGTCGGTAAACGGACTTGCAGCGCTCGTGCTCGGGGTGATGCCGCAGCCGTTGATGTTGCTGTGCATCGAAGCTATCCGCGCCTCGATTTAGAACTCATCCCAAAAGCGCCTGTGCGCCCGGGTAGGCGAGCAGTATCAGGCGCGGCGTTTACCCTTGCCGGTGCGTGTGACGGTAACCGCGTCGATCGGCACCGCCGCCTGGAAAAAGTTGCCTTGCCCATAAAGGGTGCCGGCTTCTTTTAGATGCTTGAGCATCAACGGCGTTTCCACATTTTTGGCAACCACTTGCCGGTTGAGATCATGCGCAAGACTGTTGACCGCCTTGATAAATGCCTGGTTTTCGGCACTGCCATCGATATCCTGCGTAAAGCTGCCATTGATTTTCAGGCAGTCCACGGCGAAACGCTTCAGATAATAGAATGAACTGAATCCGGTGCCGAAATCGTCGAGCGCGAAGCGGGTGCCCAGCGGCCGTAACTGGTCGATAAACGTAGTCATGGCATCGACGTTGCTCATGGCGGCATTCTCGCTGATTTCAAACATCAGCCGATTTCCGGGCACGCCGGAAGTTCGCACCATATCCACGAG
>JAQBGW010000133.1:0-4057 GCA_032128415.1 Betaproteobacteria bacterium
TGTAGTTGTTTGCGTAGCGCACATCGCCGTTTTATATGTTGCCGGATTGCGCTCCCGCTGGCAGTAGCCAGCACCTGGGCGCGGCCTTGCTGTGGCAGCAATAAAATATCAATTAAATCAATAGGTTATGTCATTATGCGCACGCCAGCAACGTACGGCGCACATGGCTTACGCCATGCGCCCAAGGCTGCACAAGGCAGCACAAGAACACTCAGGAACGCAATTAAGGACTTACTCAGGGATTGAGTTGCCGATACACCGCGTCAGCCACGCGCAATAATTCGCCGCGGTCCGTGTCTCCGGACAGCGCATAACCGATGCGACCGTCAAGCCAGTAGAACACGCCGACGCCTTTCTCCTGCGCAAAGCGGAATGCGGTTTGCGCGCGCACTTCATTATTGATACGCACATACAAAGTGAGGCGCTGGCCTTTGGCATCCTGATACATGAAATGCGCTGCAGGTCCGCGCTCGTCCGTCAACAGGCGGCCACCGACCAGCGCGTAACCCTGCGGTGCGAGATGCGGGACCTTCAGGCCTGTTCCCAGCTTTTTCGACAGCCAGCGCACCAGATGCGCCTCCTGGTCCGCGCCCACTTCCACCGGGTGCCGTACCTCCGGGGTGTACACCACATGGGCAATGGCTGCATTCCGTACCAGATAGATGGTCTGCGCCCGTTCCAAAGTGACAAAACCATGCAAATGCCAACCGGCAAAGCCGCTGATGGCCATCAACCCTGCGGCAACAGCGTATTGGATCATCCCCATCCCCCGGCGATTGTTACGGCGCACCGCCGTTTGTAACCGGGCAGGCACTGGGGCGGCGAGCAAGGGGTCAAAAGCAGCTTGCAGCGCGGTATTCTGATCGCGCCAGTCGGCAACCCGGCGGGCGTCTTCTTCGTGTTGCGCGAGATGCAGTGATACCTCCGCCGCGCGCGCGGCAGGCAGCCGGCCATCCGCATAAGCCAGCAGCTCGGATTCGATTACCGGGGTCCCGCTCATTTCAGCGCCCTCATTTCACCACCCTCATTTCACTACCCTCATTTCACTACCTTCAGCGGCGAGGCATCTGGAACACCCTGCAACAGGCTGCGCAGCCGTTCCCGTCCGCGCGACAGCCGCGACATCACCGTGCCGATTGGCACCTCCAACACATGGGCGGCTTCGTCGTAAGTCATCTGCTCCAATCCCACCAGTAGTACTACGACCCGTTGTTCCTCAGGCAGCGCCCGCAATGCAACATCCAGGTCACGGATTTCCAGGCGATCCGTGCTGGGTGGATGCGCCATGTCGGCAACGGCATCATCATCCAGCGGCACCGTCCGGCTGGCTGCCGCGCTGCGCACCTGATTGACGAATACGTTATGCATCACGGTGAACAGCCACGCGCGCAAGTCGGTTCCGTCCTGCCACAGATTACGCTTAACCAGCGCGCGCTCCAGCGCGTCCTGCACCAGATCATCGGCCGCCGCCGCATTGCCCGTCAGCGCCCGCGCATACCGCCGCAGACGCGGGATGTACTGCACAGCCTGATCGGCAAACACATCGGACTCCGGTCGATTCACGAGGCTCCCCTGCTAAACACGCGATTGCAGCATATTATTCCTCATTCAGATCTTTGTGTGTGGCGCGAGAACTGCCGGGGCTGGAACCGATCGCTGCGACATCGACCGCAGGTCTCAGCGGACTACACCAGAAACAAGGTGGCGAGCCCAAGGAAAATAAAAAAACCGCCGCTGTCGGTAATCGCGGTAATCATCACGCTGGAACCGATGGCCGGGTCACGGCCAAACTTTTGCATGATCAGCGGAATCGCCACGCCCATCACTGCCGCCAGCAGCAGGTTGAGCGCCATGGCGCCAGTCATCACCAAACCGAGCTGCCAGCTGTGATAAATCAGGAATGCAAACAAGCCGACCACGCTACCCCAGATCAGTCCATTCAATGCGGAAACGCTGATCTCTTTCAGGAACAGTATCCTGGCGCTATCGCGCGTGATCTGGCCCAGCGCCAGCGCGCGGACGATCATCGTGGTGGTCTGGTTGCCGGAATTGCCGCCGATGCCGGCAATGATGGGCATCAGTGCCGCCAGCGCGACGAGCTGCGCGATCGAGTCCTCGAACACACCGATCACGCGCGATGCAATGAAGGCCGTAATCAGGTTGATCGCCAGCCACGCCCAGCGATTGCGCACACTTTTCCAGACCGATGCGAATAAATCCTCGTCCTCCTGCAAACCGCCGGCCGACAGCGTTTCACTGTCCTTGGCTTCCTGGATATAGTCCACGACGGCATCGATCGTCATGCGCCCTACCAGACGACCCTGGTTGTCGATGACCGGTGCGGATACGAGGTCATAACGCTCAAATGCGCGGGCCGCCTCGCGCGCAAGCTGATCCGGCTGAAAACTGGAATACTCGCGGCCCATCACTGCACCGACCAGCACCTCGGGATCGCTCACCAGCAAACGGTTAACCGGCAGCAGGCCGCAAAGGTTATCGTCGCGATCGACCACAAACAGCTGGTCGGTATGGTCCGGGAGCTGTTCCAGGCGGCGCAGGTAGCGCAGCACCACTTCCAGCGTCACATCCTCGCGCACCTCGATCATGTCAAAGTCCATCAGCGCGCCGACCGCGTCTTCCGGGTAGGACATCGCCGCGCGCAACTGTTCGCGTTCCCCGGTCGACAGCGACTTGAACACATCACGCATGACCTCCTGCGGCAGATCGGGCGCGAGATCGGCAATCTCGTCGGTGTCGAGCTGCCCGGTGGCCGCGACCAGCTCGCCCTCGTCCATATGCGCGATCAGCGTCTCGCGCACGGCATCGGACACCTCGAGCAGGATATCGCCGTCGCGATCAGCCTTGACCAGATCCCAGACGGTCAGCCGCTGTTCCAGCGGCAGGGCTTCGAGGACATAGGCAATGTCCGCAGGATGCAGACGGTCGAGCAATTGCTGTAGTGCTGCAAGGTGCTGGCGATGCACCAGCGTTTCAACCAGTTCGTGACGCGCGCTGTCCTGCCGATGCACCAGATTCTCGACCAGTTCGTGGCGACGCAACAGTTCCAGCACCTGCTCAAGGTGCGCATTTACGCCTGGGCGATTGGGTGAGTTCTCGGCCACCGGGAGTTGTTCTAGGGCAGGAGTCCGCCGCTGACGCGCTGCGAGGGTCTGGTTAAAGACAACGCATAGTATCCAAGAATTCGATGTCCGTTGAAATCACGATCACACCCGCGGCGGACTGCCTGCAAACATCGGGGGCGGATTACTGCCCGCGAACCTTCTCCTGCAGCCAGACCTTCATCAAGGATTGATATGGCACATCGCGGGAGTTGGCCGCCGTCTTGATGGATTCAAGCAGGTGCTGAGGCAGCCGCAAGGAAATGGTTTTCGTCGTCGGCTTGAGGTTGGGCAGGACAGCGCGTTGTGCCTTGGTCCAGTCGAGGTATTCGGTCGAGTCATTTTTTTCCCAGAACGCGCGTTCTTGCGCCTCGCTGGAAAACCTGGGCAAGGGTTTAATTGGTTTGCTCATAAATCGTGCGCTCCTTTCGATGCATGTCACGGACAGAAATCACTCGAATCAGGCTGCCACGGCCGCGCAGGGTGAAGGTGACCTGCACTACTCGACCACCGTCACTCTTTCCCAGCGCATAGAACCGTGACTCGTTCTGGCTGTGCTTCGGATCTGCAAGCAACAACAAGGGCTGGTTGAAAAAGACCTGCTCCGCCTCAGCCATGGAGACGCCGTGCTTGTCATTCTTCCGGGCATTGCCTCTATCCCAGTCAAACCCCGTGATCAAAGCCCAGTCGATCATGGTTGTATATTACTATCACATACACTTGCGGGCAAGCGGCCACGCTGCGTGGCGACAATTTAGGTTCGGCGCGAGGAGTATGAGCGCGGTTTGCCCAAGTTCCACACTGCCAGCCGCTGTTCCAGCGGCAGGGCTTCGAGGACGTAGGCAATGTCCGCAGGATGCAGACGGTCGAGCAATTGCTGTAGTGCTGCAAGGTGCTGGCGATGCACCAGCGTTTCAACCAGTTCGTGACGCGCGCTG
>JAQBGW010000134.1:0-70091 GCA_032128415.1 Betaproteobacteria bacterium
TAAACTCGGCATAACCTTCCCCATGTGCCACCGCCACCGGCATACGGCTGCCCGCCATGCCGTTAAAGAACAGCGACGGTGATTGCTGCACTTCCAGCATCGCGAATCGTGCCTCGAACTGTTCCGACTTGTTGCGCACGAAATGCGGCCAGCGCTCGGTGCCGGGGATCAGTTCGTGCAGGTTGCTCATCATCTGACAGCCATTGCAGACGCCCAGCGCGAAACTGTCGCTGCGCCTGAAAAACGCTTCGAACTCGTCGCGGGCACGGGCATTGAACAGAATCGATTTCGCCCAACCCTCGCCCGCCCCCAGCACATCACCATACGAGAAGCCACCGCAGGCAGCAAAGCCCCCGAAATCCCGCAAGCTTGCACGTCCGGCAATGATGTCGCTCATGTGAACATCGACGGCGGCGAAACCTGCGCGGTCGAATGCCGCGGCCATTTCGATCTGTCCGTTGACGCCCTGCTCGCGCAGTATCGCCACCCGCGGTTTGGCCCCGCGGTTGATAAACGGCGCGGCAATGTCCTCATTCGGATCAAATGTCAGATGCTGCGTCAAACCCGGATCATCAGCATCGAGCAGCCGATCAAATTCCTGCTGCGCGCAATCCGGGTTGTCGCGCAACTGCTGCATGCGGTAGGTAGTTTCCGACCAGGCGCGATGCAGGTCGATGCGCGCCTCATCCAGCACCATTTTGCCGTTGACATGCACAACCAGCCTTGCTGCCGTATTGACCGTGCCAATTACCGCGCTGCATGATCCGAGTCCCGCCGAATCCAGCGCCCGCAATATTTGAGCCCGATCGCCGTGGCGAATCTGTAGCACAGCACCGAGCTCCTCATTGAACAACTTGCCGGCAGCGTCATCCCCCTGCAACTCGATGTGCGCGCCACAGCGGCCTGCAAACAGCATTTCGCACAAGGTCACCAGCAAACCGCCATCGGAACGATCGTGATACGCAAGCAACAGGCCCTGTTGATTCAATTGCTGGATCGCGGCAAAGAAATTTTTCAAGCTGACCACATCCACCACATCCGGCGTGGTATTACCCGTCGCGCCATACACCTGCGCCAGAGCTGAACCACCCAGCCGCGTACGACCGCGGCCGAGATCGATCAACAGCAATTCGGTTTCGTCGCAATCCGTGCGCAACTGCGGGGTCAACGTTATACGGGCATCGCTCACCGGTGCAAAGGCCGAGACAATCAGCGACAGTGGTGCGACCACTTCCCTGCGTGCCGCGCCATCCATCCATGCGGTCTTCATCGACAGCGAATCCTTGCCCACGGGGATGCTGATGCCCAGTTGCGGACACAGCTCCATCGCTACTGCACGCACGGTATCGAACAACGCTGCATCCTCGCCGGAATGTCCGGCTGCAGCCATCCAGTTAGCCGAGAGTTTCACGTCCCCCAGTTTTGTCACTGCTGCTGCCGCAATATTGGTGATCGCTTCGCCCACTGCCATGCGTCCCGAGGCTTGCGGATTCAACACAGCCAGAGGCGTGCGCTCACCCATGGCCATCGCTTCGCCACGCACCGTATTGAATCCCATCAGCGTCACTGCGACATCCGCCACCGGCACCTGCCATGGTCCGACCATCTGATCGCGCGCAGTCATGCCACCGACCGTGCGGTCGCCGATACTGATCAGGAAGGTCTTGTCGGCAACGCTCGGCAATCGCAACACGCGGTACAACGCTTCACGGATGTCGATGCCGGCGGCGTCAAACACCTGCCCTTCGTGGACCAGCCGCTTGACATCGCGCGTCATTTTCGGCGGCTTGCCGAGCAATACGGTGAGATCCATATCGACAGGCTGATTATTAAACTCAGTGTCACCGACACTCAGGCGGCCATCTGCCGTGGCCGTACCAACCACCGCGAACGGACAACGTTCACGCTCGCAAATCTCCTGGAATTGCTGCAGTTTCTGCGGTGCTATACCCAGCACATAGCGCTCCTGTGCTTCGTTGCACCAGATCTGCATCGGCGACATACCCGGCTCTTCGCTGGGTATGTCGCGCAACTCAAAACGCCCGCCGCGATGCGCACCATGCACCAGTTCCGGCAGTGCATTCGACAAACCGCCGGCACCCACATCATGGATGGATAAAATCGGATTGGCTGTACCCAACGCCCAGCAGCGGTCGATGACCTCCTGCGCGCGGCGCTCGATTTCAGGATTGCCGCGTTGCACCGAATCAAAATCAAGATCTTCCTGGTTGCTGCCGGTGTCCATGCTTGAAGCAGCGCCTCCGCCCATGCCGATCAACATGCCGGGGCCGCCGAGTTGAATCAGCAATGCACCTTCCGGCAATGCGTTTTTCGCGGTATGCCGCGCGTCAATGTTGCCCAGTCCGCCGGCAATCATGATCGGTTTGTGATAACCACGCACCTCACTGCCCACGCGCATTTCGTAACTGCGGAAATAGCCCGTCAGATTCGGCCGGCCGAATTCATTGTTGAACGACGCCCCGCCGATGGGGCCGTCGAGCATGATCTGCAGTGCCGAGGCGATACGTCCGGGTTTTCCGATCGGATTCACTTCCCACGGCTGCGTGAATCCCGGAATGTGCAGATTGGACACCGAGAATCCGGTCAGACCGGCCTTGGGCTTGGCGCCGCGGCCGGTTGCGCCTTCGTCGCGAATCTCTCCTCCGGAACCCGTAGCTGCACCGGGGAACGGTGATATTGCCGTCGGATGATTATGCGTTTCAACTTTCATCAGGATGTGCGTCAGTTCCTGCTGATAGCCGTAAGCCTGCTGATCTGCCGGATAAAAGCGATCAATGCTCGCACCTTCGATCACCGATGAATTGTCGGAATACGCCACCACAGTGCCCTGCGGATGTTTCTCATGCGTGGTGCGGATCATGCCGAACAGCGTACGATCCTGCTTCTCGCCATCAATGATCCAGTCGGCATTGAAAATCTTGTGTCGGCAATGCTCGGAATTTGCCTGTGCAAACATCATTAACTCGACATTCGTCGGATTGCGGCCCACGCGTTTGAAATTATCGAGCAGATATTCGATTTCATCGGCAGACAAGGCGAGACCCATATCCGTATTGGCCCTGGCAAGTGCCGCCCGTCCGCCACCCAGCACATCAACGTTCGTCAGCGGTTTCGGTGCCACATGCCGGAATAGCGCCCGCGCTGCATCCAGATCGTCGAGCACCGATTCGGTCATGCGGTCATGCACATGCGGCAGCAGCGCAGTATGCTCGGATGCGCTTAATGATTTTCCGGCGCGGTTGCACCACCAGGCTACGCCACGCTCGATGCGCAGCACGGCTGCCAGCCCGCAGTGACGAACAATGTCGGTGGCTTTGGAGGACCACGGCGAAATGGTTCCCAGCCGTGGCGTCACCAGCAGCAATGTACCGGTCTGCGCGATTTCGCTGCTGCGCGGACCGTAGCTCAGGATGCGTTCGAGTTTGTGCAGTTCCTCGGCATCCAGCGCGCGCTGCAATTCAATGAAATGCCAGTATTCCGCAGATAGATCGAGACCCGTCACATCGCCGGCAACCGCTGCGAGGAGCTTCTTGCTGCGGAAAGCAGAGAGGGCGTTACGTCCTCTGAGCTTCAGAAATTGCGGCATGGCATATGAGTGATCGGAAAGCGTGATTTTACCCGAAACGACGACCGGTTTTGTGTAGCGCATGCGTTAAACTTGCGCCCATGACAATGTCACTGCCGCACGCTGCGCCCATACTGCTGTCCACTGACCTGCGGGCAGTTGAGCAAGCCGCCTTGCGCGGTCGCAATCCCCCGTCGCTGATGGCACTTGCGGGACTGGCAGCCGCGGATCTGGCGCGCAAGATGGCCGGCGATAATGGCAAGCCCGTGCTGATCCTTGCCGGCCCCGGCAACAACGGCGGTGACGCGTTCATCGTCGCATGTCACCTGAAGCAATGGTGGTTCAACGTCACTGTCGTCTGCATTGCTGATCCCAAAAGATACACCGGCGACGCTGCCGCAGCGCTCCAGGCCTGGCGCAAGACCGGAGGCAATGTGGAGTCAGCCATCCCGACGACACCGGATTGGGCGCTGGTCGTTGATGGCCTGTTCGGCATCGGACTCAAGCGCGATCTCGATGATGATTACGCTGCTTTGGTGGACCAGATCAATGCGCTGGACGCGCCGGTGCTGGCGCTGGATGTACCCAGCGGTCTCGATGCCGACAGCGGACGCGTGATGGGCTGCGCCATAGAGGCCGATCACACGATGACCTTCATTGCGCTGAAACCGGGGTTGCTGACACTGGATGGCCCCGATTATTGCGGCACAGTGCATGTTGCCGATCTCGGTCTGACAGACGCAGTCGCAGCAATGCCGCACGGCGTGGTCATCGCCCATGACGTATTAACCCATCTCCTGCCGCCGCGGCTGCGCAATTCACACAAAGGCACTTACGGCAGCGCCGGCATCGTGGGCGGCGCGCATGGCATGGTCGGCGCCACACTGCTGGCCGCACGTGCCGCGCTGAAATGCGGCACCGGTCGCGTGTATGCCGGTTTCATTGCCAACGATGCGTCGCTGGTTGATCCGCTGCAACCTGAACTGATGCTGCGTCCGGCCGACGGCGTGCTGCGCCTCGATCATCTCACTGCGCTGGCCATCGGTCCGGGTCTCGGTGATTCGCCTGACGCCGCTGAATATCTCGACTGGGCGCTGGAAACGACAGCGCCGCTGCTGCTCGATGCCGATGCCTTGAATCTAGTTGCCGCCTTTCCTGAATTAAAAAACAAATTAAAACAAAGAGTTATACCTACCCTGCTGACGCCGCATCCGGCTGAAGCAGCACGGTTGCTGGCCTGCACGACAGCCGAGGTGCAGCGCGATCGCGTCGCTGCCGCATTGCGACTCGCCCAAGAATGCAATGCCGGTGTTGTGCTCAAAGGTGCGGGCAGCATCTGCGCCTGGCCCGATGGCCACTGGGCCATCAATACTTCGGGGAATCCCGGCATGGCCAGCGCCGGCATGGGCGATGTGTTGACCGGCATCATCGTGGCACTGCTGGCACAAGGCGTTGATGAACGGCATGCATTAACTGCGGGGGTATATCTGCATGGCGCCGCAGCGGACATCATGGTTGCCACCAGTAACGGCCCCATCGGTCTCACTGCAAGTGAAGTCATTGACGCCGCACGCGTGCTGCTGAACCGCTAGAAATCAGGCGCTCAACGCGCGCACCACGTACAAACCAAGCATGGTCATCGCCAGCGAGCCTAGCAGATGACTGCCGATGAGCAGCATCGCCCAGCCATAGCGCGCCTCCTGCAACAGCATCACCGCCTCGGCTGAAAATGCCGAAAACGTCGTCAGGCTGCCGAGAAAACCGGTAATCACGAATAAACGATATTCGGCAGGCAATGTCGCGTGCTGCAGGAAAAATTCCAGTGCAGCACCTACCAGGAAACCGCCCGTCAGATTGGCAACCAGCGTGCCCAGCGGCAGCGCCGGCACCATGTGATTTAACCCAACAGCCAATCCCCAGCGTGACCACGCGCCCAGCGCGGCGCCTATGCCGATTGCGGCGAAAGCGGTGTAATTCACGTGCTACACCTTAGCCTGTGACGCCGATATTCCAGGGCACGTATTCGTGATCGCCCAGACCCAACAATTCGCTCTTGGTTTTTTCACCTGACGCGGTGCGCAGCATCAAATCGAAAATCTTCTGTGCGACATCGGACAACGATGCCGTGCCTTCGAGGATTTCGCCACAGTTGATGTCCATGTCCTCGCTCAGACGGTTGAACATGGGCGTATTGGTCGCCAGCTTGATTGACGGCACGGGTTTGGCGCCGAACATTGAGCCGCGGCCAGTGGTGAACATGATCATGTTGGCGCCGCCGGCAATCTGGCCGGTGGCCGAGGTCGGATCAAAACCCGGGGTGTCCATAAACACAAAGCCTTTGTCCGTCACCGGCTCGGCATAGCGGTACACCGCATTCAGCGGCCCGGTGCCGCCCTTCATCGAAGAACCCAGCGATTTCTCGAATATGTTGGCAAGGCCGCCGGTTTGATTGCCGGGGCTGACCACGCCGTTGATCTGCGTATCGCGGCCGACCGTGTACACGTCCTTCCACCAGCGGATGCGCTCGATCAGCTTTTCACCCACTTCGCGGCTGCGCGCACGGCGCGTCAGCGTATGCTCGACGCCATAGATTTCCGGCGTCTCCGACAAAATGAAAGTGCCACCATGACGCGCCAGAATATCCATCGCCGCACCCAGTGCCGGGTTGGCGGTAATCGAGGAAAATCCATCCGAACCGCCGCACTGCAGACCCATCATCAGATGACTGGCCGGCACGCGCTGGCGCATCACCTTGTTGGCCTCGGGCAGCATTTCCTTCAATGCGGCAATACCCGCCTCGATAGTCTTGCGGGTGCCGCCGGATTCCTGCATCACGAAAGTCTTCAGCCGCGGACTCACCGCAAGGTTCTCATCCTTCATCAGGCCCTTCAACTGGTTGCGCTCGCAACCGAGTCCGACGATCAGCGCACCGGCGAGATTGGCGTGCTTCGCGTAACCGGCCATGGTCCGTCGCAGCAGATCCATCGGCTCACCGGTCATTTCCATGCCGCAGCCGGTACCGTGGGCGAAGGCGCACACGCCGTCGATGTTCGGATACTCCGCCAGCCGCTCCGGCGTGAAGTATTCGGCGATCTTGTGCGCCACTGTTGCCGAACAATTTACTGTTGCAAGGATGCCCAGGTAATTCCGCGTCGCCACCTGGCCATTGGCGCGGACGATACCCATGAATGAAGCACGTTCGGCTTCGGGCAGCATGTCCACCGGTGCGTAGTCGCGGGCATAAGCGTAATCACGATCGAACTCGCGGAACTCAAGATTATGCGAATGCACGTAAGTGCCGGCCGGAATGTCGGCCGATGCGAAACCGATGGTCACCGCGTATTTGAGGACAGGCTCGCCCTGCTTGATCACCCGCGATGCAATCTTGTGGCCGGCGGGTACCTGGCTTTTCGACGTCAACCCACCTTCGAGTTTGGCGCCGATGGCGATGTCGCCGCGTGCAATCAGCACATTGTCGTCCGTGTGCAGCCGGATCGCGAGTCCCGCTGCGGGTTTGTCCTTGATGGTTATAACGCCGTCGTCCATGGCCATACTCCTCAGTCAACAGACGCTATTTTATCGGGATTGTGTCTGGCAAAGAATGGGCGGAACCGATTTATTGATTGGCAATCGACAATATCTCAAAAAAATACACTCCGGCATCCATCACTCGATCACTCCGAGGTTCCATGCGATACGGGTTGCGCCACCAACCGGACTCCCAAAGCGGCGCAAACCCGACTGACTGTTTCGAAGCGCGGCTGCGCATTGGGTCGTAGATCCTTGCACAGCGCTTCGCGGGTGAGCCCGAAAGTTGGCAATATCGAGGAATGGCGGATTGATCGGCCAGCGGACCTGACCCTCAGAAACATCAGCAAAAAATGGACAATGCCCATGCGGAGCTGGAAAGCTGTCCTGAACCACTTTACTATCGATCTCGAAGAACAGATTCAGAGTGGCAGGACTCACCAGGAGAAGCAGGTTTGCTTAAGTCATTGCGCGCGAGCACTTCAATCCCATTAATTCCGAGCAGTCGAATTTTCCTGCACAAAATCCCCAATGCGAGTACAGCATGTGCGCCGTTTAGCCAAGCCCGCAGTGTATGGACCCCACGGAGCCACACCGCTTTGCTGCTGAAGGCGGGGCTGATCGCACTTTGTTGCGGCGCGACGCCCGCCCGTGCTGCAGATCTGCCGCTCTGGGAAGCAGGCGCAGGTGTCGCCGTAATCAATTTCCCCGACTATCGCGGTTCGGAGCAACGGCGCACCTGGGTGTTGCCTTACCCTTACTTCGTCTACCGCGGTGAATCCGTGCGCGTCGATGATCGCGGCATGCACGGCTTGTTCTTCAAGAGCGATCGCGCGGAGCTGGACGTCACCGTGAGCGGATCGCCTCCCGTTGACAGCACCAAGAACAATGCGCGGCGCGGAATGCCCGACCTCGACCCGACGCTGGAGATTGGCCCTACCTTGAACTTCATCCTGTGGCGCACGCAGGACAGGCTGCGCAATCTGGAGCTTCACCTGCCGCTGCGCGCGGTCATTGCCACCGATTTTTCCCGAGTACATCACGAAGGCTGGGTATTTCAGCCAAATGTCGAAATCACCATCAAGAACTTTGCCGGGAATCAGGGATTAAAATCCAATCTGATGGCCGGTCTGAATTTTTCAAGTCGCCGCTACAATCATTACTATTACGCTGTTGATCCGGCATTCGCCACGACGGACCGCCCGGCCTATGCTCCCGGTCACGGTTACGCGGGTGCGCAAATAACCGCCAGCCTCAGCAAGCGATACCAGAATTTCTGGGTTGGCAGCTTCGCCCGGTGGGAGAACCTGCGCGGTGCAGTGTTCGAAGACAGCCCGCTGGTGAAAGATCACGACTACTTCGCAGTAGGCATCGCCATTTCCTGGATAATCGGCGAATCAAAAACCAGAGTCCCTGACAGGGAATAACCGGTTCGGCTCACACCAGCAAGTCTGCTCTGCGGCCCGCGCCGATCACTTGGACACGCTGTACATTCTGTTTGCGCTGCACGCCACCTGGTGCACTGGAAGGCACATGGCCTGGATCATTGCCAAATATTTCCTGACTGCTGCCGTCGTCGTGCTGGTATCGGAGATCGCCCAGCGCAGTGACCGGTTTGGTGGTTTCGTGGCAGTGGTGTCGATGGTAACCGTGCTGGCGCTGATCCGGAAATTCCAATGGAAAAATCCGATGAGGTCAAAGTGCGCCCCTTTGACTTTTAACTCAACAGCCACTGCAACAGCAGATGGGTAGGAAGATAAACCAAAACCGGAAAGCCCACGATCGGCACAATCAGATAAACCAGCGGCGGGACGTGTTGCTGCGGCTTGTCGCCCAGCCCGAACGCCCAGTTCACGTTCAGTTTCGGGGCAGTCAGACTAAAGGTAAGAATTAGCACGATCCAGCACAGCAGCGTCTGCGCCGGCAGCGCCTGTGGTGCATAGCCCAGACGCATGACCGTCCACACCAGCAGCACCGGCATGAACACGTGAAACAGCGAGAGCGCCCTGAGGTAGCGCGGATAGGCAGGATCGAACATGTAATCCGCAACCCCTGGCACCCCCTTCCCTGTCATGAGTTGCACAAAAAAGCTCACGTTCCACACCACGTCCAGCAGCAGTACCGCGAGCGCCATCATGCTCGCGAGCAGGCTGTTTTCCAGCCATAGCGCCGCGACCATGCCCAGCAACGTGATGTCGGAAAACCACAGGAAATTGGCGAGCGGGTACTTGCGCGCATACACCACCACGGTGACGCACACAAACAGGGAGTAGGCCAGTTTGATCCACAGCGGGATCAGCGTGCTTTCGAGTGCCATATCTGCCCGGCCTTATGCCAGCCTGAAAAATGTCTGGAGTTACCGTGAATTCGCCGGCAACCAACAACGGCTTAGAAGAAAACGACTCCGGCACTGAGATTACTTCGCGTACTGCACATTACTCCGATTGAAATGCGAACTGCGGTCAGCAAAGGCTCAGGAAACACTCACTCCGACATCAATCGTCCAAAGAAATCGGGCTCCGCTCCCCCATATCACTAGTGACCGCTATTTGTGCGTAATAGGCTTGTCCGTGAACAGGAATTCTTTCAACTCTTTGGAAAACGTCGGATCCTTGCGCCGGATCCATTCCAGCACCATGGCAGCGTGTTCTTTCTCCTCGTCGCGGTTATGTGCCAGGATCGCTTTCAGTTCCGGATCTTTGCAAGCATCCGCGCGCTGGTTGTACCAATCCACGGCCTCCAACTCTTCCATCAGCGAAACTATCGCACGATGCATATCGCGCGTTTCATTGGACAATTCTGCTATTGGCTCGTGATAACCCTCGTTGGACATTACGTTCTCCTTGGTTCGCGCTCAAATTTCCGTCGGCACAACAGGCAGCACGCGGGTTCTCTTGCGCAATTCGGCATAAGTCAGCCATAGCAGAAAGACCGGAAAAATGAAACCTACAAACAGTGGAGTGAAGCTGACGATCCACGTCAGTGTACTGGTCTCGCTGGAGTATAAATCCCAAGCTCTGAGCGCCAGCGGCAACACCGTAAACAGGATAGCCGGAACCATAAACCAAATCCGGTTGCCCACACCGGCGTTGGCGCGCTGCGCGCAGACAAAAGTGACCGCCGCAACGAAGACCGCCGTCGCACCACCGGCGGCGGCATTCGCCATGCCAATTACTACTGTTGTGGCTTGATAGATAAACAGCAAAATCAACGCAGCACCCACCAAGCGTCGCAGCGTGATATCCGTCATATTGTGATCTTCAGGGAGATCAGTTTCATGATTGAGTATAGGAAATTTTTACTATTTCATAACTTCGCATAGCTTACCGCATATTAGCCGGCGCTTCGCTCTGCCACAGATGCCTGCGCCAGTACGTAGCAATCAGCACAATAACTGCGATACCGAACATGCAATAACTGGTAGCCATCGCCGCATAACCGAAGTGCGCAATCAGTGGACCGGCCAGCAGCAGGCCCGGCAGATTACCGTAAATGGCCATCATGCGTATGCCCATGATGCGCCCGCGATAACGCTGATCGGTGTTACGCAGCAGCACGGCGTTGATGGGGATCAGGCTCATGGACTGCATGCACCCCGCGAGCATGAGTACCAGGATGCCTGCAGCAGGATGTGTCGTTTGCGCAAACACCATCAACAGCACCAGCCAGGCTGCGCCGAAAGCGAGCATCGCACGCGCCGGACGAAACGCGCCACCAAAGCGACTCATGATGATCGAGCCGGTCAGCGCACCGCTGGCGGCCGCCGCGACCATGGTGCCGAGCGTGCTCTGATCGGCACCATAGACCACTTTCGCCACGTAGGGCATCAGGCCGTTGAACAACGGGAACGCGGTGAGATTGAGCAGAAAAGCAAACAACATGGTTGCGCGCAGTTGCGGCGATCGCCAGACATAGGACAACCCTTCCCGCAATTCGCGCCACGGCGTGGCCCTCTGTTCCGCGGTCGCATGGTGCGCCATGCGTGCGCCGCCGGTTTGCAGCGTCAGCACCACACTGATGACGTAAAAACAAACAACAACTGCATACGCCGGCCCCATGCCCACCACCGCAACCAGGCCGGCGCCGGTCAGCGCACCAGCGATCCGTGCTGAATCCTGCGTCGTGCGCTGGATGCTCATCGCCCCCATCAGTTGCGCCGGTGGAATCGTTTCGCCGACCAGCGCAGTACGCATGCCGATGTCGGACGGCCGCACCAGCCCCAACACCGCGGTAGTCGCCAGCACGATGGTCGGAGTTACCGCACCCATGAACGCGAACACCATCAGCAGCGACGCCAGCCCCGCATATAGCGCACGCATAGCACACAGCATATTGCGATGGCCGACACGGTCGCCCATGACGCCGAACATGGGTGCGAGCAGCGTGCCGATGTATAGCAACGACGCGAAGATGGTCAGCATCAGCACCGAACGGGTCTCGACCAGCACATACCAGCCGAGGATCAGCATTTCCATTTCCAGCGCCCACGAAGTTGCCATATCCGCGGGCCACTGAAAACGGAAACTGCGGACACTGAACGGCGCAAGCATCGGACTACGTGATGACAGACTCAAGGCAAGCCTCCGCTTTGATTAATCATCAATCCAGCACCATCAACCAGTCGACGGCAATCGCACCCTGCGGCCCGGCGAGCACAGGATTGAGGTCCAGTTCTGCCAGACGCGGGCCGGCCGCGGCGCCGAAGCACGACGCCGCACTGATCATGCGTGCGATGGCTTGTCTGTCCACCGGCGGCCTGCCGCGCACACCGTCCAGCATGACACGGCTTTTCAGTTCATCAAGCATGCGCAGCGCTTCAGCCTCGGTCACCGGCGCTGCGCGAAACACTACATCCTTGAACACTTCAATCAGTACCCCACCCAACCCCACCATCACCACCGGACCGAAGGTCGGATCACGCTTGAGGCCAATCACCAGTTCCACATCGCCCTCCGCCATCGCTTGCACCAGCACGCCGGTAATGCGGGCCTCAGCTTTGTAGTGTTTGCCATTGGCGATCAAGGTGTCGAAGGCTTTGCGCACGGCGGCAGCATCGCCGAGATTCAGTGCCACGCCTTGCGCCTCGGTCTTGTGCAGGATGTCTGGCGATTCAATCTTGAGTGCTATCGGATAACCCAGAACTTGCGCAGCGGCCACGGCTTCATCCGCTGTTTTAGCCAGTCGCGCCGCCGCAGTAATCACGCCAAACGACCGCAAAAGCGCCTGCCCCTCAATACTTCCTACTGCGCCGGTGACGGCAGGCAGTGCAGGCTTGGCCAACTGCAGCGCCTCGCGCGCAGGCTGATCGCTCAGCCAGTGCCGGCGTGCCTCGGCATAGCGCACCAGCGCTGCAACGGCATCGACGGCTGGTTCAGCACCACGCAGCACGGCCATGCCTGCCGCATGCAGTTGCGTCACTGCGGTGGCAGGGGCGGCAACCCAACAAATTACCCAAGGTTTGTTCACTATCTTATTGATTTTGTTGAATATTTTAACAAGGCGATCGACATGGGCGTCCATCAATTGCAGCCAGACGATGCCGATATGCACGTGGGGATCGTCCATCACCGTACGCACGCTGTCGTACAGCATCTCGGGATCAGCAACGAATTGTCCAGTCACATCGACTGGATTCACCGTGGTGCCAAAACCCGGTATGACTTTTTTCAGCGCATCGCGAGTCTGCACGGTGAGTTCGGCGACCTGCAGACCGGTTTCTTCGGCACGATCCGCCATCAGCACACCGGCGCCGCCGGATTGCGTGACAATGCCTATGCCGCAGCCTGCCGGCAGTTTGCACGCAGCCAGCACTTCAACAATATCCAGCATATGTTCTTCATTGCGCGCACGGGCGACGCCGAGTCCGCGCATCACGCCGTCGAATACCGCATCAGCGCCGGCCAGCGCACCGGTATGTGATGCTGCTGCTTTCGCGCCTGCAGCGGTACGCCCGACTTTAGTCAACGTCAACAGCTTGCCCTGCGTCAGCGCCTGCGCCGCCAACGCCTTCAGGCCAGCACCATCGCGCACGCCTTCGAGATAACCGGCGCCGACGCGGATGCGATCATCGTCGAGCACAGCACGCATCACCTGCACAAAATCGACATCGCATTCATTGCCGGTGTTGACGAAATAGCCCAGCCCCAGCGCGCGGCGCCGCGCCAGCGCAGCAATCGCCGTGCCGAAAGCGCCGGACTGGGTCACAAAAGCCACTGGCCCCGGCGGCGTCGGACCCTCGGCAAACTGGCCGAAAGTGGCAATGACCCGATCAAAGGCGTTGATCAATCCCAGACAGTTGGGACCGCACAACCGCAGCCCTGCAGCGTGCGCAGCGGCGGCTACTTCCTGCTCCAGTGCCCGCCCTGCCTCGCCCATCTCGGCAAATCCCGAACTGAATATGACCGCGGCACGTCCGCCGCGCTGTGCCAGCTGACGCACGGCGACCAACACCTGCGCTGCCGGCACCGCGATCACCGTGAGATCCGGGGTCTGCGGTAGCGCCGCAATATCCGGATAGCAGCGCATTCCGGCAATCTCAGCATATTTCGGATTGACCGGATAAATACGTCCTTGATAAGCCTTGTCGAGCAGGAAGCGCAGCGTGCGGCCGTTGATCTTGCTGAGATCGGCAGAAGCGCCGAGGATGGCGATGGACCGGGGGCTGAGTAAAGCCTGCAGATTATTCATTGGTTCGTATTGTGAAAGTGCGGGGCCACAGGGCGAGCCAACATACCTCAATTTGACCGGTATTGCCGCAGCCAGCGCTGATCTTTCTCGGTTTCCATCAAGTCGTGCAGGGTCTGTGCGCCGTTCGTCATCGCTTGCGCCAGCACCACCTGCAGCAGTTGTGCCGTCGCCAGAGCATCAGCCAGCGCGTTGTGCCTTGCATAGTTGAGGATGCCGAAGCGCTGCAACCATTCATCCAGCGTCCGCAGTGATTTGGAATTGGCAGTGTCGAATACCGCTGGCGCCAGAAAAGCCAGATCCAGCCAGTTGTTGGTTGGCTTGCTGCCGATGGAGTGATCGGCTGCGCGGCTGATCATTACCCGGTCGAAATCGGCGTGGAATCCCACCAACGGAGCGGCACCCGCATAATCAAGAAATTCCAGCATGGCATCGGCAGGCGCGCGTCCTGACAATTGCGTAGTACCGTCGATGCCGTGAATCAGGATATTGGCGGTGTTGCTGGCCTGCGGCTGACGAAACACTACTTCAAAACTCTCACTCAGGCGTACGCGGCCCTGCTCGACCACCACGGCGCCGATGGAAATCAGTCGATCGGAATAAGGCTGCAACCCGGTAGTTTCTACATCGGCCACCACAAAGCGCAAGTGAGCCAGCGGCGTGGCAACATCAACGACAGGCTGTGCATGATAAGCAGCCAAAGCCAGTTGCTGTTCAACGTTCAACACCGGCGCCCTGCCCATCAAACGCCGCAACCAGTTCATGGTTTCCGTCTCATAGCTGGTAGTCGAGCGCCAACCGGGCCTGCAGTTTGCGGATCTGGCGAAAACTTTCCTTGAGAATGCGGCGATCGACTTCATTGAGCTGCGCCGGCATGACGCGATTGCCACCCTTCGATCCCGTATCTGCCGCCAACTGTCCGCGCAATCTCAGAGACTGTATGAAAAAGAAAGAATCGACTATTGACGAGATCTCCGTGGGCGACATCTGCAGCTGCGGTCCGGCCTGACGCAAACGCTGTGCGGTGTTGGTGTGGGACACGCCAGTGGCCAGCGACAATACGCGCGCAGCGTCGGTGAACAGGCGGGCGCCGGATTTTTTGAGATCCAGCGTGCCTTTGAATTCACCATCGTCCACAGTCGAAAAATCGCTGATCAAGCCCAGCGGCGGCCGGGTTTCGAGCGCATATTGCGCAAGCTGTCTTTGGAAACGGCTGTTCACCCGGGTGAGTCCCAGCAGATGTTCGCGCAGCAAGGCAGCGAGCGATTCCTCGCCATGCACCGGGCGGAAATCGAAAAAAATCACTGAATTGAGCAATGCCTGCGGATCGGTATTGGCGATCCAGAAATCAAACTGTCCGCGCCACTCGTCAAGACTCAGACACCATTGCGGATTGCTGCCCATGATGTTGCCCAGGCACAACGGAAATCCGCAGGTGTCGAGGTCGCGATTGACTGCCAGCGCGAACGGCAACAGCTTCGCTCGCGCTGCTTCCGCCGTCATGTCGTCAACTTCAAAAATCAAACCATTGTCCTGGTCAGTGCTGATGGTCTGTTCATAACGTCCCTCGCTGCCGAACGCCAGCCAGCACCAGCGTATGCCGTTTAACGGATAATTCTGCATTTCGATATCGAGTATGCGACGCACCAATGCATCGTTCAGCGTCGAAATAATCAGCGTCAGCTGTTCAGCAGCGACACCCTGCCCCAGCATGCTGCGCACCAGCCGGCGAATATCTGCCGCAGCATCGCGCAATTCAGCGAGAGACTCCGTGTTTGCGATCGTGCGATTGATGGCGCGCATACTGACGCGCTGCAGGGCAAACAAATCACGCTCAGTCACCACTCCGATCAGCTGCCCGCCATCGAGAACGGGAACGTGGCGTATGCCGTGGTGCGCGATCAATAACGCGGCCTCATAGACGCTCGCTTCCGCAGGTAGCGTGCGCAGTTCGGTTGTCATGATGGCGCTGATAGGCAAATTCAGATTGCACTGGCTGAGTGCGACACGATCGAGCACGTCGTGCCGGGTGAATATGCCCATCAGTTTACCGGCGACATCGACAATCAGCATCGATCCTATTTTGCGGTCCCGCATGGTCTGCAGCACCGCTGCCACCGGCGTATCCGGCCCGGATGTGACTGGCGGGCGCGTCAGCAGGGAGCGCAATGTCCGATTCATCACCTGCTGTTCGTCGGTGGACGATGTGCTATGCAATTGAATCAGTTTTCGCGACTGCGCGAGCAGACTGACCAGATACCGTGTGGCATGGTTGCGGAATACTGCGCTGCACTCCAGCAGTTCCGGAAATTGCGCTGCTGGCAGTTCGTAGCAAAAGGTGTCCGCAATGGCGATGTACTGCGCTGTCACCGGACGTTTCTCCAGCATGGCGGTGACGGGAAAAAATTCACCCGGGCCCAAGTTGATGTCGTGTATATCATCGCTATATGCGACATCGAAAGGTGCCACTTGCACCATACCGCGCTGAATAATGTAGAACACCGCGGGCTCACCCTGCGCCGGATCGAGGATTACCGTATCTTTGGGGTAATAGCCAAGATTGAGGCGCGCCGCAAGAAAACACAGCGCGTCTTCCTCCATTTGCCCGAACGGCGGGTACTGTCGCAGGAAATCTGCAACCACTTTTGTAATCCTCGCTGCAGCGTCGCCGGTAACTGGAACGGACATGCTCACCCCCTGCCCGGTTTCATAGACCTACGCCAACCAGCACCGGGATGGAATTCAGCTTATCACGGTGACTCAGCCCGCTTTTG
The DNA here is from genome assembly GCA_032128415.1 of Betaproteobacteria bacterium. GTDB lineage: Bacteria > Pseudomonadota > Gammaproteobacteria > Burkholderiales > SG8-41. The sequence continues at coordinate 16,573 of JAQBGW010000134.1, forward strand.
ATCGAGATCAATCTAGCGGTATGGTACCGGTAGAATCAGTGTGGCTTATTGGCCAAGTGCGGCGGCACTGGCAATGAGATTACGTCGATGCCTTCATCACGCAACGCAGAGACTTCCTTGGCGGATGCCGTGCCGCGAATATGCCGCTCCGGTGCTTCCTTGTAGTGAATCCGCCGCACTTCCTCCGGGAATGCCCTGCCGACATCTTCCGCATTCTCGACTATGCGCGAAATCAGCCGGAGTACTTTGGCTGGATCAAAATTGGCGTATTGCGCAGCATCCTGCGGTACATCTGCGGGCTGTTCGGCACGCCCGGTGTTGAGCCGTGCCGCAGTGACCAGCCGTTGGACCGCCTGGCTGCCGCACAGCGGACAACTCAGCAGATGTTCTTTCTGCTGGCGCTCGAATTCATCGCCCGAGGAAAACCAGCCCTCAAAACGGTGATCGTTGTCGCAGCCGAGGTCAAATACAATCATGATTCAGTAGCACCTGACAGGATGGTGGGCGAGGCCGGACTTGAACCGGCATGGCTTGCGCCGAGGGATTTTAAGTCCCTTGTGTATACCAATTTCACCACTCGCCCCGTAGGCCAAAGATAACATCGGGACCGGGCCTCGCCACTTGTGTTTTAAGCTTACTTCAAGCTGGAGGCGGGGGTCGGAATCGAACCGGCGTACACGGCTTTGCAGGCCGCTGCATGACCACTCTGCCACCCCGCCATTGGAACTAAAAGGGGAAAACGGCTGGCTGTATATTCCACCGTTTTCCCCGGGTATTTGGAGCGGGAGAAGAGTCTCGAACTCTCGACCTCAACCTTGGCAAGGTTGCGCTCTACCAACTGAGCTACTCCCGCGTTGCAACGGGCGATTATAGGACAACCCCTCCCTGACTCGCAACCCGGCTAAACCCGGCCGGCAGCAGCGCGCCAGGCCATTTTCAGGTAATACCCCATGGAAACCAGGGTCAGCACGGCAGCGATCCAGATCAGCCAGGTACCGACGTGCTGGGGCACAAAAACCCCGATCGGATCGTGATAGAGCAGCATGGGAATGGCGATCATCTGGGCTGCAGTCTTGAATTTTCCGACCATGGAAACGGCGACACTTTTGCCCTGTCCGATTGAAGCCATCCATTCGCGCAATGCAGAAATCGCAATTTCCCTGCCAATGATAACCAGCGCAATCACGGCATCAACCCGACCCAATTGCACCAAAATGATCAGTGCTGCCGCCACCATCAGCTTGTCGGCGACTGGATCGAGGAATGCACCAAATGCCGAGGTCTGATTGAGTTTGCGCGCCAGCCAGCCGTCCAGCCAATCCGTGATCGCCGCCACCGCAAAAATTACGGTTGCGACCAGATTCTGGTTGGCGTGGGACACCCAGCTTTTCTCAAAATAAAATACGCCGACGAACAGCGGGATCATCATGATCCGCAGCCAGGTCAACACATTGGGCCAGTTTAAACTCATGACATCAATGCAGCGCTGCGTAGATGCGCTCAGCCAGCGCGTGATTAATGCCATCGACCTCGGCGACTTCATCCACGCTCGCCGCCACCAGCCCGCGCAGACCGCCAAAACGTGCCAGCAACCGCTGGCGGCGTTTAGCACCGATGCCGGGGATATCCTCCAGCGGCGACGTGGTTCGGGCACGGGCACGTCGGGCGCGATGACCTTCGATGGCAAATCGGTGCGCTTCATCGCGGATCTGCTGGATCAGGTGCAGCCCAGGATCGTCAGTCTGCAGACTGAATCCGGATTCCCGCCCCGGCATCAGCAGTTCCTCCATCCCCGGCTTGCGTGTCGGCCCCTTGGCTACAGCCAACAGCGGCAAATCGGCACGTCCCAGTTCCGCCATTACTTCGCACGCCACATTTAACTGTCCTTGTCCGCCATCAATCAAGATCAGATCAGGCATCTTACCCTCTCCCGATACCACTTTGCGATAGCGGCGGGTCAGCACTTCGCGCATGGCTCCGTAATCATCTCCGGCAACTACGTCGCGCATGTTGAAGTGGCGATATTGGCTGCGCTGCATGGCACCACGGTCATATACTACGCAGGACGCCACAGTAGCCTCGCCCTGAGTGTGGCTGATGTCGAAACATTCGATGCGCTGCACGGTTTCCGGCAGATTCAACCCCTGCTGCAGGGCCGTCAATTTTGCTGCATCACCCAGTAATCGCACATTGCGTTGCCCTGCCCCCAGTTCGGCATTTTTCTGCGCCATCTGCAGCCATGCCCGGCGGTCACCGATGGGATGCGCCGCAATCTGCACCCGCCGTCCGCTGCGTTCGCTCAGAGTCTGCTGCCACATCTCGACGGCAATGGCCTCCCCGACAATGATTTGTGGCGGCACTGCTTGCAACAGGTAATGCTGGGCCATGAAAGCTTCAAGTATTTGAGCCGGCGTTGCATCCTCAGCGTTTAGCGGAAAAAAATTCTTGTCGCCGAGATGCAACCCGCCGCGGATCATCACCAGATTTACGCAGACGATACCCACCGCAGAACCGCAGGCAATCACATCAACGTCGCGCCCGGATTCATCGCTGACATATTGTTTTTCGCGTACTTTATGCAGCGCTCCAAGCTGGTCTCGGCATACCGCCGCCTCTTCGTAGCGGCGCGCCTCGGCCGCAGCGTGCATACGCTCATCTAACCGACCGAACACAACGCTCTCCTGTCCGGTCAGGAACAATTCGGCGCTACGCACGTCTTCCGCGTACTCGGCGTCTCCGATCAACCCGACACACGGCGCCGTGCAGCGGTGAATCTGGTGAAGCAGGCAGGGACGCGAGCGGTGCGCAAATACGCTATCTTCGCAGGTGCGCAACCGGAATACTTTTTGCAGCAATTGCATGCTTTCGCGAACCGCGCCGGCATTGGGAAATGGTCCGAAACAACGGTCTTTCTTGTCCGGCGTGCCGCGAAAAAATCCCAACCGTGAATAACGATGCCCGCTCAGCATCAAATAGGGATAGGACTTGTCGTCGCGGAACAGGATGTTGTAACGCGGAGTTAGCGATTTAATCAGATTGCTCTCAAGCAACAGCGCTTCCGCCTCCGATCGTGTCACCGTGGTCTCTATCCCGGCGACTTGCGCCACCATCAACCGGATGCGCGGCGACAAGGCTTCGGTGCGCTGAAAATAAGAACTGACACGCTTGCGTAAATCCAGCGCCTTGCCGACGTAGAGTACTTCGCTGTCTTTGTTGAGCATGCGATAGACACCGGGCAAGTGCGGCAATCGGCCTGCGATGTCGGCGAGTGGTGTCACACCGGCGCCCCATTGTGGGCCGTCAGAAAAGCGGCAATCTGCTCAAATACGTCGCGAAACATATCGGGGGTCAGACGCCGGGTATTCGTGTTGTAACGACTGCAGTGATAACTGTCGAACAGGCGCATATCCCGCTCCAGCGCATGGCTGGTGTTATGCGCGAACGAGAAAGCCGCCACGCGCATATCCAGCGCCCGCAGCACGGCCTGGTGCGCAACAGTGCCCAGCGCCAATACGGCTGCACCTTCGGCCAGATCCGCCAGTTCGGCGCGCAGAAAGCCATTGCATTCACGTACTTCAGCAGGCAACGGTTTGTTTTCCGGCGGCAGGCATTTAACTGCATTGGTAATGCGACAGCCACGCAATTTCAGACCGTCTCCGGCAGCTGTTGCCACCGCCTGACTGCCATAGCCGAAACGATGCAGTGTTTCGTAGAGCAGGATACCGGCATGGTCACCGGTAAACGGCCGCCCGGTGCGATTGGCGCCGTGCATGCCGGGCGCCAGCCCGACTACCAGCAGACGCGGCTGCGGATCGCCGAATGGAATGACCGGTCGCGCATGATAGTCTGGATTCGAAACCCGCACTGCGGCCAGATGTCCGGCGAGACGCGGGCAGCGGGTGCAGCTCGTGGAAAACGGTGGATATGCCGCATCATGGCTACCGGCGGATTTTCTCTTCACAACCACGTCCGCAACTCAAGCGAACGGCAATTCGCCGCTGCGCCCGCCCAGTCCGGCAATGGCGTGCAGAGCTGCGACATAACGCGGATCTTCACGCAGCTTGACCTGATCGGCAGCGTGCGCCCGGCCATGAATACGGGCAAGACGCACCAGAGCCGTCGCCGGCATCGTGTAATCAAGGCCCGCCAGCAGTTCGTCGGCTGATTGCGGGTTATTGCACACCAGTACCATGTCGCAACCGGCACGTAGTGCTGTATGGGCGCGCGCCACCACGCCACCCGCTACGCTCGCACCTTCCATACTGAGGTCATCGCTGAAAATGATGCCGTCGAATCCCAATTCACCGCGCAACATGTCTTTCAGCCATTTCTCCGAGTAGCCGGCCGGCGCAGCATCAACTTGCGGATAAATAACATGGGCCGGCATGATTCCGCCCAACCCGGCGTCGATCAAGCGGCGAAACGGCACCAAGTCCTCACCGACTATATCCGCCAGAGGACGCTCGTCCACCGGCACTTCGTGATGCGAATCAGCACGTACATGCCCATGACCGGGAAAATGCTTGCCGACTGCCGCCATGCCAGCGTCGCGCAGGCCGTGGATCAGCGCAATTGCGAGTTCAGAAATTGCATCCGGTCGGGTATGGAATGCGCGATCGCCAATGACGCCGCTGTTGCCATAATCGACATCGAGCACCGGCGTGAACGAAAGATCAACACCATGGACGCGCAACTCCGCGGCCAGCACAAAGCCCAGCGACCGCGCCAGATCGGCCGCTTTGCGCCGGTCGTGATCCCAAATCATCCCCAGCTCACGCATCGGCGGAATGCGCGTGAACCCTTCACGAAATCGCTGCACCCTGCCACCCTCGTGATCGACCGCGATGATCAGTGGCGGACTACGCACCGCGTGAATTTCCGAGGTGAGCTGTGTAAGTTGTGCGCAGGATTCAAAATTGCGGGTGAACAGAATCACCCCGCCGACCAGGGGGTGCTGCAGGCGTTGCCGGTCCGCGTCGGTCAACGTCGTGCCGACGACATCCAGCATCACCGGTCCCAGTGGTATGGTTTTTGTCATTTTTCGAGCACCACGCAAGCGCAGGCCATATTCGACTCATCACTGATAGTCAGATGATGACCGACTATGCCCTGCTTGTTGACCAGTTCATTCAGCGGTTCGTTGAAGGATAAGCTCGGCTTGCCGGCGCTGTTTTGTACCACGCTGATGCATTGCAAAGTAACCGGGTAGCGGAATCCTGTACCCATCGCCTTGGAGAACGCCTCTTTGGCGGCAAAACGATTGGCGAGAAAAAGCACCGGCTGCGCGCTGCGGGCATATCGTGGCCGCTCCAACGGGGTCAGGACGCGGTTGATGAAGCGCTCGCCGTATTTTTCCAGCAGGCGTGCGACGCGATGTGGCTGGATGACGTCGATGCCGATACCGTAAATCATCGCTGCCCGCCCATGATCCGCAGGTAATCAGCCACAGTTGTGGCCAAACCGAACTCGAGCGCATCGGCAATCAAGGCGTGACCGATCGACACTTCGTCAACATCCGGCACAGCCGCGAGAAAGTGCGGCAAGTTGTCACGGTTGAGATCATGTCCGGCGTTCACCCCCAGTCCGGCAGCATGAGCACCGCGCGCTGCGTTGGTGTAAAGGGCAAGTATTCCGGCCTCTTCCGCTCCGCCAAATGCCCGCGCATAAGGCTCAGTGTAGAGCTCAACGCGATCGGCGCCAGCCGCCGCTACTGCCTTCATGGCATCCGGCAGCGGATCCATGAACAGGCTGACGCGTACACCCAGACTTTTAAGTACAGAAATCACCGGTCGCAACCGCGTCGCATCTTGCGTCATGCTCCAGCCATGATCCGATGTTCGAGCTCCGGGATCATCGGGTACCAGAGTACATTGCTGCGGCCGCACGGCACGCACCAGATCGAGCAGCGGTGGTTCAAACGGATTGCCCTCGATATTGAATTCGATTGAGGGTCGCGCGCGGAGCAACTGCGCCAGTTCATGAACATCCGCCGCGCGGATATGCCGTGCGTCCGGACGGGGATGAACGGTAATGCCGTGCGCGCCGGCGTCGAGCGCAATGCCCGCAGCCCGAATCACGCTCGGGATGCCCAGCGCACGCGCATTGCGCAGCAGCGCGACTTTGTTGAGATTGACGCTGAGTCGGGTCATGCGTTTTGCGGAAAGCATTTTACAAAAAATCGTGGGCCGCGATTACATCTGCTGCAGATCGCGGAGCAGTTGCCGGGTGTGCAGCGTTTGGTTGCCGAGACAGTGATTGATCAATGCGCGCATCAACACCTTGCCTTGCTGAATAGTCTGGGGGTTTTCATAACGATCGACAGCCATGTCGATCAGCGTCTGCCCCGCTAATTCTACGCCGCTTTGCGGAGTAATCTCGGCGGCGGGTACCGGCCCGCGATCCGGAATGTAACGATACAGCCGGTCGCCGGCGATGGGCGTGCCGCCGGCGACCTCCCGGTCGAGCACCAGGCCGTATCCCAGCTCGCGCAGCAATACCCGCTCGAAGCGTCGCAGCACGGCACCGTGATCCCGATCATCCGGCAATTGCGCCAACGCCGCGGCATAGGCCTCGAACAGCTGTTCATGCGGATCTTCGCGGGGCAGCAGCTTGAGCATCAATTCGTTGAGATAAAAACCACAGATCAGACTCAGGCCCCGCAGCGGCCGGTAGCCACCCTGCCATTCAGCCTTATGCAAGGTCTTCAACTCGGTTTTGCCTGTCCAACCCAACAGCAGCGGCTGAAACGCCATCAGCACACCCCGCAATGCCGAACGTGGCCGGCGGGCACCGCGGGCAATAACGGCAACTCGCCCCACTTCCCGGGTATAGGTTTCTACGACCAGGCTGGTCTCCCGGTACGGGTAGGTATGCAGCAGATAAGCCGATTGGCCGTCGCGGCGTACGCGATCAACGGCCATGGATCAATTCCAGCATGAGTTAAAATACTTATTAATAATATTATGTAACATCTTGTTTTTATTAATTATTTTAATCTAACCCCATGCGCAGCAATATCGCCTGATCATCCGCCCAGCCCGACTTTACCTTGACCCAGACTTCGAGAAACACTTTGCCGCCAAACAAGCGCTCCATGTCTTTGCGGGCCAGCGTCGCGATCTGCTTGAGCTTCTCGCCTTTGGCGCCAATGACGATGCCCTTTTGCCCGGCTTTATCTACCAGAATAGCAGCATGAATGCGGCGCAAGCCACCTGCCTCCGTCTCAAAGCGCTCAATCTCCACCATTGCTGAATACGGCAGCTCGGCGCCGAGCAGATGGAACAGTTTTTCGCGCAGCAACTCTGCCGCCAATGTGCGCTCGCTCGCCGTGGTGAATTCATCTTCACCGTAGAGTGGCTCCCGCAACGGCAGCAACGGTCGCACTGCCGCCAATAATTCTTCAGTGCCGACACCGCTCTTCGCCGATACCGGCACAATGGCAGCCGGGTGCGCCAATGCATCGAGATCCCGGATATAGGGCAGCAGCTCATTCTTATTGCTGAGAACATCGATTTTATTGACGGCGATGACCAGCGGCGCACCATCCTGCAGCATCGGCAGCAGCGCCCGCTCTTCAGCATCCAGTCGCAGCGATTCGACCACCCAGACCACTACATCCACATCGACGATGCTGCGCGAGACGCTGCGATTCATCAGTCGGTTCATTTCATTGCCATGCTGCCTCTGGAATCCCGGGGTATCGACAAACACGTACTGCGCACCGGGCCGGGTCACGATACCGACGATGCGCTGACGGGTGGTTTGCGGCCGGCGCGAGGTAATGCTGACTTTCTGGCCGACGAGTTGATTGAGCAATGTGGACTTGCCCACATTCGGTCGACCGACGATGGCCAGATATCCGGAGTGATGATCAGTAGCTGTCATGGACGGCTGGCGAGCAGATAGGCTTTGCGCGCGGCGTCCTGCTCGGCAGCGCGACGGCTAGTACCCGTGCCCTCGGTGCGGATGTCCATGACCTCCAGAACACACTGCACCTGGAATGTCTGTTCATGTGCCCGGCCCAGTGTGGCGAGCAGTATATAGCTGGGCAACGGCATGCCCTTGCCCTGAGCCAATTCCTGCAGCAGCGTTTTTGCATCCTTACCGGTGTCCTCCGGGTCTATGGCAGAAAGACTGTCGGCGAACAGTTTTTTGATCACGGCCTGGGCTGCAGAAAATCCACCATCGAGCATGACTGCACCGACCAGTGCCTCGACAGCATCCGCCAAAATCGACGGACGACGTGCGCCGCCGCTTTTCAGCTCCCCTTCGCCGAGTAACAAGGCATCGCCCACATTGATCGCCAGGGCAATACGGTGCAGTGCGTCCTGATTGACCAGATTGGCGCGCAGGCGAGATAGTTCGCCTTCGCTGAGATTGGGAAATCGTCCGTGTAATTCAAGCGCTATGGCACAGTTGACGATACTGTCGCCAAGAAATTCCAGCCGTTCGTTGTGTACAACTCCATATGAGCGGTGGGTCAACGCCCGTCGTAACAACTCCGGATCGCTGAAACGATGCCCTATGCGCTGACTGACGTCGCCCGGGTCCACATTCACTGCGACGTCCGCTCCCGGTTATTTCTCGGAGGTAGGGCGAAAATCCATGCAGGCGCTGAGATTGTAGAACAGCGGCACGCGCATCGTGTAACTTGCACTGAAGGTAATTCCGTTACCCTCTTTGACGACTTCAATATCGTTGTAGACGATCGCCTTGATGTTATCAATCCCAGAACGATTATTAAATGAGCTGTTGATTTCGCCACGCGTTGCAGTCAGCATGGCCGAATCAGCAGCCATTGCCCGGAAAATTTTCTGGATGGTGTAAAACTCTGAATACGCCGGGCCAATCTTGAAACCAAGCAACAGGATCGCGATGGCAATGAACGCAAATACCAGAAAGCCCGTGATGGTAATACCGCGCTGAGCGTGCATGAAAATCTCTCCTTCCAGTTCAATCGATCGAATGACCAATCCGCTTGAAATCGTCAAAATTCCACCATATCAAAAACGCCTTGCCGACTATGTTCCGCTCCGGCACAAATCCCCAGTAACGACTGTCACTGCTGCTGTCCCGGTTATCCCCCATCATGAAGTAATGACCTGTCGGCACCTTGCAGCGAAAACCGCCTTCATTGTAGGCACAATTCTCGCGGAAGGGAAACCGCTGCACTCCACCCAGTTGCACTGGCGGCACCTCCGCCTGCAACAGCACAGCGTGCAGATGTTCACCTAAATGTTCCTGCATGCGCCGGGTGGTCACAAAATTGAGTCCACCTTCCAGATAATTGTAATCGCCATCTTCGCGTACGGGCACAGCCTTGCCGTTGATGGTCAGCCGTTTGCCGGAATAGACAATTTCGTCACCGGGCAATCCGACAACGCGCTTGATGTAGTCCAGCGCAGGATTTTCTGGAAAGCGAAACACCATCACTTCGCCGCGCCGCGGGTCGTTGACTTCAATCACTCGCGTATTGAGCACCGGCACCCGGATACCATAGGTAAATTTGTTGACCAGGATAAAATCGCCGATCAGCAGCGTCGGCAACATGGACCCTGAGGGAATCTTGAAAGGCTCGACTAGAAACGAGCGCAGCAGAAACACCACCAGAATGACCGGGAAAAAACTGACCGGATATTCAATCCACCACGGTTGCGCAGTGCCCGCAGCGCGCCGCTTGCCGAAGTAGAGGGCTTCGGCCAGCCAGACCGTGCCAGTCAGCACCAGCAGCACCAGCATTCCGAGCGCAAAGTTCATTTCCAGTAGTCCTTACTTGTCAATCTGCAGTATGGCGAGGAACGCTTCCTGCGGAATTTCAACAGTACCCACCTGTTTCATGCGTTTCTTGCCCGCTTTCTGCTTTTCCAGAAGTTTTTTCTTGCGGGAAATATCGCCGCCGTAACATTTTGCCAGCACGTTCTTGCGCATCGCCTTGACCGTCTCGCGGGCGATGATATGCGCGCCGATGGCCGCCTGCACGGCGATATCGAACATCTGGCGCGGAATCAATTTACGCATTTTTGCTGCAACCTCGCGACCGCGATATTGTGAATTGGCGCGGTGCACGATCAGCGACAGCGCATCAACGCGCTCGCTGTTGATCAGGATGTCCAACCGCACCATGTCACCGGCACGATATTCGAGGAAATCGTAGTCTAGCGAAGCATAACCGCGGGATACCGATTTCAGGCGATCGAAAAAATCCATAACCACTTCGCTCAGTGGCAATTCATAGGTCAGCATGACCTGACGGCCCAGATACTGCATGTTGCGCTGCTGGCCGCGCTTTTCGGTACAAAGGGTCATCACCGGACCCACGTATTCGCTAGGCACCAGAATCGAAGCTGTAATGATCGGTTCGCGAATTTCCTCGATCTCCGTCACCTCGGGCAACCGTGATGGATTCTCGATTTCGATCACACTGCCGTCACGGAGCGCAACCTGGTACACCACCGTCGGCGCCGTAGTGATGAGCGACATGTTGTATTCACGCTCCAACCGCTCTTGCACGATATCCATGTGCAGCAGGCCGAGAAAACCGCAACGAAAACCGAACCCCAGCGCCTGCGACGATTCCGGCTCAAAGCGCAACGACGAATCATTCAGATGCAGCTTCTCCAGCGCGTTACGCAGTGCCTCATATTCGTTTGACTCTACCGGGTAGAGTCCGGCAAAGACCTGCGGCTTGATTTCCTTGAATCCCGGCAAGGCCTCTTGTGCAGGATTGGTAGCCAAAGTCAGCGTGTCGCCGACCTTTGTTGCCTGCAACTCCTTGATGCCGGCAATGACAAAACCCACTTCACCTGCTGCCAGACGCTCCCGCGCCTGCGATTTCGGTGTAAACACTCCGACCTGTTCGCACAGGTGAACGCTGCCGGTAGACATCAGTTGAATGCGATCCCTGGGTTTTAATTCCCCATCGAAAACGCGCACCAACATCACCACGCCGACATAATTGTCAAACCAGGAATCAATCATCAGTGCCTTCAGCGGCGCCGCCGGATCACCCTTGGGCGGCGGAATCAGACTGACCACCGCCTCGAGCACGTCGGTAATGCCTTCCCCGCTTTTGGCGCTTACTCTGACAGCGTCCTTCGCCGGAATACCGATAATATCTTCAATCTCCTCGGCGACGCGCTCCGGCTCGACTTGCGGCAAATCCATCTTGTTCAGCACCGGGACGACTTCCACGCCCTGCTCAATAGCGGTATAACAGTTAGCCACCGTCTGCGCTTCCACGCCCTGCGACGCATCCACCACCAGCAACGCGCCCTCGCAAGCCGCCAGCGAACGCGATACCTCGTACGAAAAATCCACATGACCCGGCGTGTCGATCAGATTGAGCTGGTAAGACTTTCCATCACGGGCACGATAAGTCAGTGCTGCAGTCTGCGCCTTGATGGTAATGCCGCGCTCTCTTTCGAGATCCATGGAATCGAGTACCTGCGATTCCATCTCGCGGTCAGACAACCCGCCGCACAATTGTATGAAGCGATCAGCCAGCGTTGATTTGCCGTGATCGATGTGCGCGATGATGGAGAAATTTCGAATATGCTGCACTTAAATTCAATCGCCCAGAAAAAAAGGACACCCAGGCTTCGCCGGAGTGCCCCGATCCGTTCGTAAGATCGCGTATTTTAGCGGATTTTCCGCAAGTAATCAGTAACTAAAGGCCGGTCAAGGTGGTATTGACACAGCTCGAGATCACCGTGAAACAGGACGGGGACCCGCTCACCGTAACGTTCCGCCAATGCAGGTTCGCTATCGACGTCGATCACCGCAAGCTTAAAGGGCTCGCGGGTCTGCAATGTCTGCAGACCCGCGAGCATGTCGTCGCACAGATGGCACCAGCGGCGACTATAAAGCGTCAACGCAACGCCGCGGCGTTCAGTTATTTCCATCAAGTCGGAACGGGATGTACAGCGAATTGCCACCGCGCCGCACCAGCAGCGCTACAATCCGCCCCTTATCGAATCCGCCCATTAGCTGGCGGAATTGCTCCACAGATTTCACGTCCTGGTTGTTGACGGCAAGAATCACGTCGCCCCGACGTATGCCCGCTCGCGCCGCCACCCCCTGAACGTTGTCGACAAAAATGCCACCTTCGATCTTCAGCTCCTTGCGTTGGGCGTCGGTAAGATCTGCCAGGCCCATACCGTATTGCACGGCCGCCGCCGGCGGCTTGCCGCCACGCGCCTGCTGGTGCCGTAGGTCATCTTTCAGTTCCGCCACCGTAATCTGCAAGTCGCGCGCGGCCTTGTTGCGCCACACACGCACTGTCACTTTGCTGCCCGGCTTGGTACCACCAACCACACGCGGTAAATCCTCGGATGCATTAACCACTTTCCCGTCAAATTGGAGTATGACATCGCCCGATTCAATGCCCGCTTTATCTGCCGGCCCATCTTTCTCAACCGAGTTCACCAGTGCACCCTGCGGTTTGCTCAAGCCGAATCCATTGGCCAGTTCCTTCGTCACCGATTGAATGACCACGCCAATGCGGCCGCGAGTCACCCTCCCGGTGGTGCGCAATTGCTGCGCAATACCGTTCGCCACGTCGATGGGAATTGCAAAAGACAGGCCCATGAAACCACCGGTCCGGCTGTATATCTGCGAATTGATGCCCACAACTTCACCCTTCATGTTAAACAGCGGTCCTCCGGAGTTGCCGGGATTTACTGCGACGTCGGTCTGAATGAAAGGAACGAAATTCTCTTGGGGCAGCGACCGCCCTTTTGCACTGACAATGCCGGCAGTCACCGTATTGTCAAACCCGAACGGTGAACCAATGGCAACGACCCACTCTCCCACTTTCAGACTGCCCGGATCGCCGAATTGCACGATCGGCAAATTGTCCGCTTCAATCTTGATCAGTGCCACGTCCGTGCGACGATCGGCGCCGATGACTTTTGCCTTGAATTCGCGTTTGTCGGTCAGCCTAACCGTTACATCATCGGCCGAATCAACCACATGGGCATTGGTCAGAATATAACCATCATTCGAAATGATGAAGCCTGATCCCAACGACTGCGACTGGAACTCCCGCGGTCCGGGATTCGGGATAAAGCGCCGGAAAAATTCGTAGAACGGATCATTCTCATCGAGTTGCGGCATCTGCGGTGATGCCGCATTGCGCGTTGATTGTGTGGTGCTGATATTCACCACAGCAGCGCCATGCTTCTCCACCAGTTCGGTAAAGTCCGGGAGCTGCGCTGTCGATGGCAACGGCAATAGCAGACAAAGAGCCAGAATCAGGGATCTGAACATGTTCAGCCTTTCTAGTAATACATTATGAGGAGATTTTTACTAACAGTAAGAAATTGGAGCTACCGCTGGATCGCAAGCGCGCTCTTCGGCTCGACTGATTTCGCGAATCGCATCACAGTTTCAGCCGGCGTTTCACCCAGAACCGTAACCGTATGTCCTGCAACCGGGCGACTGTAGAAATACACTGCACCCTGATGCCTCAAAATTTCTTTTCTACCTTTTTTGGTACCGGGTTCGATAAAAACTGAAATCGCAGCGAGGCCATCAGAAAAAACGAGATGCGATACAGTCCCTTTTTTACCAGGCATGGAGCGCCGCAACTCCATCACCTTTCGAAAACCTGCAGGCTGATCACTGACCACCCAGCCTGAATCGCCGGTATCGTTTGCAGTCAGTGCCGAACGATCGACTCTCCAATTCTGCTTTGAGCTGATTGCGGCATATCGCGACATCACCATTTCCCGGCGAAACGGCCCACCGATCTGCAGCGTCGTAAATGCAAAAGATTCGACGATCTCGTTCTTCTCGTTCATCGTCAATGAACGCAGCGTCAAACCTGTTTGCACATCAGCGCAAAAACGGCGCGCATAGCGCAAGTTGTCCTGAGGCAGCAAAGCCACCCATAGACATTCTGTTCCTGCCACCCGATCCACACTACCTTTCACCACGCGGTAATGCCGTGCCAGATCAGGAATCTGTTCCGGCTCAATAGAGAATTGACGTGACCCGCGAGGATCAATCAGGACAGTGCGTATGCCCGGCAAGTAACAGGTGACCTGATCATTGGTACGCATGACTTCACGTGCCGGCCCGTCCATGATCTCGAGCCTTTCCAATACGCCGCCGGCGGGATTGACGAAATGGGCGATGCTGGACATCTCCACTTTCCCGTCATGCTGAAATACGAATGTACCGGAATAATTGACCGTCCTGCCAGCTGCAGCCATTTTCCCGATAATAGCGAGAGCTTCCTCTTCTGCTACCGCGGCTGCAGGCAGAAATCCCAGAAAAATTACGAGCCAGATTCTCATTGCGTATTAATGACGCGTTTTAATCGCGTTTATTGTCCGGCAGCCGGGGCTATGGAAATCGTGCGGATGTAGGGAGCGACGCCATGCAAGCGGTTGCTGGGGGACACACCCTGATGCGCCAGCAGGTATTCATTCATCTGTCCGTCACTGGGCGTGCTGACCAGTTGCACTTCCGGCAACTGCTGAACCACTGGCGCAGTCCGGGCGATTTCCACCGGGGACGGCAACAAATTGCCCGAAAATGCCATCCAGCCGACCACGGCTACGGCCGCGACCGACGCTGCTGCCGAAAGCGCGTAGGTCAATGGTCGGTTTATCCGTGCCGGGCGCCGCGGCGCGAGTATGGCTGGTTCGTCAACAATCGACGCTGCCACCCGGCCGGAGACATCAAATGCCGCCAGGTTTTCTCCGCGCAACACATCACCAATCACGTGATAGGTCGCCCACGACTCCCGGATTTCCCTGTCCGCTTTAAGCCGGAGCAAGGCCTGACGAGCCTCTTGCCCGCCCAGTTCACCATCCATCAACGCCGAAATCTTGTCCATATCACCATCTCCTGTCCTTGTTCGTGCCGAGCAAGGGTCTCAATTTCTCCGCCACCGCTTCCCGCGCCCGAAAAATCCGCGACCGGACGGTGCCCACCGGGCACTGCATAGCGACAGCGATTTCTTCGTAACTCAGACCCTCGATTTCCCGCAGGGTCAGCGCCGTCCTTAGCTCCTCTGGCAACATCTCCAGCGTTTGGTTCACGACATCTCCGACCTGCCGGCTCATCATCTGGTTTTCCGGCGTGTTCAAATCCCGCAACTGCTCCCCCGTTTCCAGGCTTTCAGCCTCTTCCGCATCCATTCCGGTGCTCGTCGGCGCCCGCCGCCCCTTCGCCACCAGATAATTCTTGGCGGTATTGATGCCTATTCGGTACAGCCATGTATAGAACGCACTATCCCCGCGGAAGCCGGGCAGCGCGCGGTACGCCTTGATAAAAGCCTCCTGCGTCACGTCT
Source organism: Betaproteobacteria bacterium (assembly GCA_032128415.1). GTDB lineage: Bacteria > Pseudomonadota > Gammaproteobacteria > Burkholderiales > SG8-41. The sequence goes on from JAQBGW010000134.1 coordinate 31,873, forward strand.
TCCACTTCGCCAGGATCGCGTACAAAGCGCGACAGCAGGCGTCCAAGCTTGCGCTGGTATTTGATGACCAGCAAATCGAACGCGTGCTTATCGCCCTTCTGTACACGCTCCACCAACTGCTGATCGACTTCGCGATCGCTCATTTTTATCCGGTCCCTGATACTGCGGTGCACTGCCGGTGCGATAGCCTCGACGACCGGACAGGCGCTGGAGTATAACTCCATGAATGGCAGCGCAAATCCTGGCGCTGCCCGGTTTTTGCAGAGACCTGCGGTACAGCTATAAGTTCAGTCTGGCTGCTGCTGCGGAAGGTGGTGTATTCCATTATGCGGGATTCCCGCGCAGGGCGGCTCGATTGCGTACTACCGGGTCTGCGCGCCACTCAATCAGTCGGAACACGCCTTCCAGCAGAAAGGCCAGCGCGGCCGCGGGCACTGCGCCCGCCAGCAGCATCCGGTGATCATTGACTGCCAATCCGGCGACAATGCGCTCACCGTAACCGCCGGCACCGATAAATGCAGCGATGGTCGCTGTGCCGACGCTGATGACCGTGGCAGTCTTGATCCCGGCCAGCACACCAGGCAATGCCAGCGGCAACTCGATCAGCGTGAAAACCTGGCGGGCGCTCAGTCCCAGTGCGCGGCCGGCGTCGCTGACGCTGCGCGAAATGCCGTTTATCGCCGTCTCAGTATTGCGCACAATCGGCAACAAGGCATACAGAAATAACGCCACTATTGCCGGTACCGCACCGATACGGTCCAGCGCTGCAATCAGAAAGGCCAGCAAAGCCAGACTGGGAATAGTCTGCACCATGCCGGTCAAGGCCAGTATCCAATACCCGGTACGTGGCTTGCGTTGTGCCCACACCCCCAGCGGCACCCCCAGCAGCACGCTGAGCAGCACTGCACTGCAAACCAGCAGCAGATGCTCTACCGTCAATCGCCATAGATCCGGTCCGCCGATTACCTCCAGTAACGAACGGGGTCGCGCCGCCGCTGCCCCCGTATGTCGCCACGTCGCCGCTGCGCCCGCAAAAGTCTGTCCCTCCACTTCCACCGCAGCGTTCAGACGCATCATCTGCGCTGCATCAATGGCACCCTCCAGTTCGCGCAGCCGGGCCCAAGCTGCTGGATGCCGTTCCGGCAAATCACGGCGATAAAGCAATACAGCTTCATAACGCGGAAAGAATTCGCGATCATCCGCGAGCACGCGCAAACCATGGCGGATGATACCGGCATCGGTGGAATACACATCGATGACGTCCACCTGTCCCCGCGTCAGCGCGTCATACGCCAGACCATGATCGAGTCCGCGGACAGGCAGCGCAGTCAACCCATACGCCGCACGCAATGCCGGCCAACCGTCCTTGCGATTCATGAATTCCTGTGACAATCCCAGTCGCAAGCTGCGACCTGCCCCCAGATCGGACATGCGACGAATACCGCGCTCTCTCGCATCGACCTCGCGCATGGCCAGCGCATACGAATTGGAAAATCCGAGTGCCATTCCAGCGACCAGTCCGTGCTCCGCCAGTCGCTGGTTAAGCGTAGCAAGATCAGGCACTTCCGCAAGGCCCAGTATTTCCAGCGCGATGGTGCCGGTGTATTCCGGATACACATCTACCGCCCCTGCTTTCAGCGCTGCGAACAGGATTGCGGTGTTACCAAGCCCCGGTTTATGTACTACAGACACCTCTCCGGCGCCTGACGCGGTACGCGTCAGAATCTCGCCGAGGATGTACGATTCCGTAAAGCGCTTGGAGCCGATGCGCAGCGGCTCATTGGCATGGGCCGCCACACCATTCGACATCACTACGAACAGCAGCACTATGCTGAGACTACAACGCAGCTTGTGCAGCAGACGAGTCTCCATGAAGAATGAGGATTTACGCGAGTCGTGTCTTTGCATTGCGCGAAGATGGTAGCATGCACTTCATCTTTGATTTACCGATTGCGTTGACTGTACCGGAGCGAAAATGATGACCGCCCGCTCACCCGATCTCGAATCCTTTTGGATGCCCTTCACCGCGAACCGCGCCTTCAAACAGGCACCGCGGATGCTCGTTGCCGCCAAAGACATGCACTACATGACGGACGACGGGCGCAAGATCCTCGACGGCACTGCCGGGCTGTGGTGCGTCAATGCCGGCCATTGCCGGCCGCGCATCGTCGAAGCCGTGCAGAAACAAGTCGCCACCATGGATTACAGCCCGGCGTTTCAGATGGGCCATCCCGATGCATTCCGTGTCGCTGAACGTATCGCTGCGCTGACGCCCGGCGACCTTGATCACGTGTTCTACTGCAATTCGGGTTCCGAGGGCGTCGATACGGCGCTGAAAATCGCGCTGGCCTATCACCGCTCACGCGGCGAAGGACAGCGCAATGTGCTGATTGGTCGCGAACGCGGCTATCACGGGGCCGGATTCGGTGGTATATCGGTTGGCGGCATTCCGGCCAACAGGAAAGCCTTCGGCAACATGCTGTTCCGAGTCGATCATCTCGCACACACGCACAGTCTGCAGGAAAACGCCTACAGCCGCGGCCAGCCGGCATGGGGGGCGCACCTCGCCGATGAACTGGAAAACCGCATCATCCCGCTGCATGACGCCAGCAACATCGCTGCAGTGATCGTCGAACCGCTCGCCGGCTCCACCGGCGTGCTGGTGCCGCCCAAAGGCTATCTCGAACGCCTGCGCCAGATCTGTGACAAACACGGCCTGCTGCTGATATTCGACGAAGTCATTACCGGCTTCGGTCGCACGGGTCCGTGTTTTGCTGCCGATGCAGTCGGTGTGGTGCCGGACATGATGATTATCGCCAAGGGACTCACCAACGGCACAGTGCCTATGGGTGCCGTCGTGGCCCGGCGCGGAATATACGAAACCATCGTCAACAGCGCGCCGCCGGGTATGGTTGAGCTCTTTCACGGCTACACCTACTCCGGCCATCCTCTGGCGACCGCGGCTGCGCTGGCGAGTCTGGATACCTACGCTGAAGAAGGTCTGTTCCAGCGCGCGCAGGAACTCTCGCCTTATTTTGAACAAGCCGTGCAGTCGCTGCGCGAACTGCCGCATGTCATCGACGTGCGTAATATGGGTATGGTCGCCGGCATCGAACTGGAGCCGCGGCCCGGTGCGCCGACTGCACGTGCCTACGAAACCTTCCTGAAATGCTACGAACAAGGCCTGCTGATCCGCACCACCGGCGACATCATCGCCCTGTCGCCGCCATTGATCATCAGCAAGGCGCAGATCGATGAACTGGTCGGCATCCTGGGGGATGCACTGCGCACCGTCGGCCGCCACCCTTTATTATAAAATATTGTTTAAAAACAATAAGTTATAACTATTTTCACGGCGCGCGCTGATTGCCCCTGCAGTTCCTAGATGCGCTGGATGTCGCGCAGTTCGAGTTTGACCAGACAATGATCCAGCCACTCTGCAGTCAGCTTTTCCTGCGTTGAATTCTGCTTCAGTCGCTGATCGAGCGCTTGCCAGTCCACACAATCCAGCTGCTGATCCTGATTAAAGCAGGAAAAAACGTAACTGGTCTTGCCGGTCTGCGGATCGACATGCGGCTGCAGGCATTGCGCACAGACCTCTTTCATCATGCATTGCATCGGTGAGTTGATGGAGCCGATCGCCTGATGCTGCGGCTTCAGATAGGGTTTCAACATGTCATGACGCGCCCGCGCCACGGCAGCCATCATCCGGTCGGAGCCGATGGCGATAATGCGATCTGCATCTTTGAACGGTATGGCCTGCGCGCCGAGTTCGCCTGCGGCGTAGGCCCTCATGGATTGCACGATGTTACCGACAAAACTGCGATCGTCAGGACGCGCCGGCACAAACCCCGGTTCTTCATCACAGCACCAGACCACGACATCGCTCGCTGCCTCGATATCCTCAATCCGATAGCGATCGATCATGCGTTTGTAACCGGCGAAATACAACACCTTGCAACCGGCTTTGCGCATGGCCTGGCCGATCGAAAACAGCACCGCATTGCCCAGTCCGCCGCCGACCAGCACTACCGTTTCATCCACAGGAATTTCCGTCGGCGTGCCCGTTGGTCCCATCAGGACGACGGGCTCTCCGGGCTTCAATTCCACGCACAGATCGCTGGAGCCGCCCATTTCCAGAACGATGGTCGAGAGCAGGCCCTGCTCTGCGTCCACCCAGGCGCCGGTCAGTGCCAATCCCTCCATGGCCAGCGTGCTGCCGGCGGTCTTGGGTGCCAGCGACTCGAAATTCTGCAGACGGTAAAACTGCCCCGGCCGGAAACGTCGCGCCGCCAGCGGCGCGCGCACCACGACTTCAACGATCTGCGGCGTCAATCGCTTGACCTCATGCACCGTCGCGCGCAGATCGCGCTGTAGCGCGCCGAGGAATGCAGGATCATCCATTGCTGACGCCGGCTGCACTTTTTCCAGCACGCTGCTGACTACCGGATATCCCTGCTTGGCGCTGCCGATGGCTTTGACCACATTGCCGAAAAACGAGGGATGTACGTCGCCGAAATAGCTGATGCAACGGCCATCGTCACGCTTGGACAGCAGCACGTTGACGGCATTCGGTTTGGAGATCGCTTTTTCCGCAACTACCGGCTGACCGGACGCATCGCAAGCGCGGAAATAACGACCGTCCAGTACAAAATGTGCTGCATCTTCCCGCGCGAGCACGGTATTGGGCTGCGTGCCGGCGGCAATCAGGATAGCGCGTGCCGGCAACTCCACACGCCCCGTTTCGCGCCACTCATCATTCTCGTTCCTGATCTGCACTGCTGCCGTTAACGCGCGGGCATGGCCATATTGATCCAAATCGATGGCCAGCGGCGTCAGACACTCAGCAAACGTAATGCCTTCTTCCATCGCCTTGTGCACTTCCTCGTGATTAAGCGTGTACGACGGACTGTCAATCAGCCGTCTGCGGTAAGCGACGGTCACACCGCCCCAGGATTGCAGCAACTCGACCGTGCGTGGCGGGCGCTCCTCGGCAACAGCACGCATATGCTCGCTGCGCAGCGCGCGCGCATGCGCAATGAACTCGTCGGCGATTTCGCGTTCTTCCGCATCCCACATGATGCGCGCGGCTGCTTCACCGTGCTCGCGCGCCAGCAACTCATAGCGCAACAGGAATTTCTCGACTTGCAACGGGTAATAGGCCAGCGCTTCGGTCGCCGTGTCGATGGCCGTCAGCCCGCCGCCAATAACCACCACCGGCAGGCGCAACTGCATGTTGGCAATGGAATCGGTTTTCGCCGCGCCAGTCAGTTGCAACGCCATCAGAAAATCCGACGCCGTACGCACGCCCCGTGCCAGGCCGTTGGGCATATCAAGCACCGTGGGGCGCCCCGCACCGATTGCCAGGGCGATGTGGTCGAACCCTGCGGCAAACGCTTCCTCGGCAGTGATCGTGCCGCCAAACCGCACCCCACCGAACAGCGCGAACTGCTCCCGGCGCTCCAACAGTAACCTTATGATTTTTAAGAAGTTTTTATCCCAACGCACGGTAATGCCATATTCGGCCACACCGCCGAAACCAGCCATCGTGCGTTCGTCCAGTGATTCATACAGCTCACGCACATCCTGAATGGGCTTAAACGGCACACGCTTGCCGGTAGTGTCCACGCCCGAGAATGCGGGCGGCAGCGGTTCGATTTTCAAACCATCGATGCCGACAACCGTGTGGCCGTCGTTCATCAGGTAATGCGCCAGTGAAAATCCCGCCGGCCCCATGCCGGCGATCAGCACCCGTTTACCGGTCAGCGCCTTGGGCACGGGATTGCGCAGGTTGAGTGGATTCCAGCGCGTCAATAGACTGTAGATCTCGAACCCCCACGGCAGTTCGAGCACGTCTTTCAGCGTGCGGGTCTCCGCCTGCGGAATATCGACCGGTTCCTGCTTCTGATAAATGCAGGCTTTCATGCAGTCGTTGCAGATGCGATGTCCGGTCGCCGCCACCATCGGATTGTCAATCGCAATGATGGCAATCGCGCCTATGGCCAGCCCTTCCGTCTTGGCTTTGTGAAACTCCGATATTTTTTCCTCGAGCGGGCAGCCGGCCAGCGTAATGCCAAATGGGGATTTCTTGAAAGACGGCGTGCCGCGCCCACTGCCACCTTTTTCCAGCAGGCCTTTTGAGCAGGAGTCCTTGCCCTGCTCGTGACACCAGATACAGTAATTGGCCTGATCCAGTGCTCCCGTAAGATCGGTGCCGTTGTCGGTCAGCTTGAAACCCTGGCGTTGCCGCAACCGTGACACATCGAAACGGTGTTCGGTGTAACCGGCAGTCGTCGCTGACTGCACGGGCACCAGATGCTGCATATCCAGTTTATGAGGCGACTTGAACAGCACGCCGGCCTGATGCCGCGCATGGCCTGCCGTCGTACGCGCCGCCCATGCCGCATACTGCAGCGCCAACTCCAACGCATCCGCATGAGTTTTCTCGTCCTGCTGCCACTGTAGAACATGCTGCGCGAAAGCCAGTTCCGAGAAGGGCGCGCCGTACAGTGCTTCAAGTTGTTTTCCCATGGCAACACCGTCGAATGCAGCAGCAGCTTCGGCCTTGTATTTGTGCATGGCCTTGCGCTGCACAAACAAACGCTTGACGCTGTATAGCGGCGCCAGTTCATGATGACGTGCCGACAATGCGCGAACCTCTTTCTCGATGCCGAACAACTGTGCAATAAAATCATCCAGATGCGGCGCCAGTGCGAGCAGCAGTTCAGATTCTTCCTTGGGCGTCAGCACCGCACCGTCGCGTCCAGCCACAAGCCGCGTGCGCACTGCATCATCAGTTTTTTCGAGTTCCCGCAGGAACGCTCGGTCAAGACCGAGTAATCCCTCGCGGTGGTAGAGATCTGCGAACGATAAACCGAAGCGGAGCATCAATGCGGGAGAAAGCTTCAAGGGAGTTTGGGCGGGATCGTAAAACGTTGATTATATCAACGGGTTCATTCCCGCCTGAGTTGCCATGGTTATTTGCTTAGTGCCTGCAGCAATAATACGCACGAGCCGGCCTGTCCCGTCCTCATGCGATAATCGATATAACATCAGGATCGCTGCTCCATGACGCCATCTGCAATAAAACTGCTGGTGTGGATGTTACTGTCTGCACTCGCTGCGATAGTCACCTACGCTGCGTTCCGTGGCTACCTCGGCGCGGAATTCCTGATCGGTTTTGCCAACACGTTCTCCTGCTGATCCAATCAGGATCAAGTGGATTGCTCCGCGGCGGCGATCACATTGGTGATGACCATGGCCACTGTCATCGGCCCGACCCCGCCCGGTACCGGCGTAATCCAGCCGGCACGCGCGCGGACTGCTTCGAAATCCACGTCGCCGCACAGCTTGCCGTCCGGCAGCCGGTTGATACCGACATCAATGACCGCAGCGCCAGCCTTGACCATGTCTGCCGTCACCATATTTGGCTTGCCGACGGCGGCCACCAGAATATCGGCTTCACGAGCAATCGCAGCCAGGTCAATCGTGCGCGAATGACATATGGTGACCGTTGCATCGCGTTCGAGCAGCATCAGCGCCACGGGTTTGCCGACGATACTGCTGCGACCGAGCACCACGGCGTGACGTCCGGCAATGGTAATTCCAGAACGCTTCAGCATCACCATCACACCTAGCGGGGTACATGGCGCAAGCGCCGTGTGTCCATCCAGCAAAGCGCCCAGATTGCGCCAGTTGAAGCCATCGACATCCTTGACGGCATCGATACGCTGTAAGACTCTCATGGATTCAATATGTGCAGGCAGCGGTAATTGCACGAGAATTCCATGCACACGGGGATCTGCGTTCAGTCTGTCGATCTGCTGCAGTAGTTCATGCTCCGTCGTCGTCGTCGGCAGGCGCGTGTCGAATGTCCGCACGCCTGCGTCACGGCAGGCCCGCTCCTTGCTGCGCACATAGACTGCAGAAGCCGGATCATCCCCGACCAGCACAACGGCCAATCCTGCCGGACGCCCGAGTCGCACAAGATGTGCAGCGCGCCCCTGCAGTTCGCCCAGCACCTCTCGCGCCATGGCAGCGCCGTCGATGATTCTCGCGCTCATCGCTGAATTCCCAAAAATCGTGTCATTAAAAACGCTCTAAATATCCAAAGGTTGCCGGCTATCTCCGGACTTTGCCGGCATCTCCCGACTCTGCATCAAGCACCTGGAAGAAAACTTCGTCGTGACGGATCATGCCCAGTTCACTGCGCGCCCGCTCCTCAATGGCCTCCAGCCCCTGCTTGAGGTCGCGCACTTCGGCATCCAGCGCGCTATTGCGTGCCTGAAAACGGCTATTGGCCTGGCGCTGCGCCTCGATCTGCCGCTCCATTTCCCATACCCGCAGCAGGCCGCCCTTGCCCAGCCACAGCGGATACTGAATCAGCAGGATCAGCGAGCCGAGTGCCAGAGCAAGTAACCGCATGGCATCAGCCCGGAAGGCAGGCCCGGAATCGCCGGCTAGCGCAATTGGTAAAACGCACTGCGCCCCGGATAGCTCACTGTATCGCCGAGGTCCTCTTCGATACGGAGCAGTTGGTTATATTTCGCCAGGCGATCGGTCCGCGACAAGGCGCCGGTCTTGATCTGCATGGCATTGGTAGCCACCGCGATGTCGGCAATTGTGGTGTCCTCTGTTTCGCCTGAGCGGTGCGAGATGACCGCGGTGTAACGCGCGCGCTTGGCCATCTCGATGGCCGCCAGCGTTTCAGACAGCGTGCCGATCTGGTTGACCTTGATCAGGATTGAGTTGGCAATACCCTGTTCGATACCGCGTTTGAGATATTGGGTGTTGGTCACGAACAGGTCATCGCCGACAAGCTGCACGCGTTTGCCAAGTTTATCCGTCAACGTCTTCCAACCATCCCAGTCGTTCTCCGCCATGCCGTCTTCGATGCTGATGATCGGGTATTTATCAACCCAGGCCGCCAGGTAATCGACAAATTCCGGTGCTTTCAGCGATAAGCCTTCAGAGCTCAATGTGTATTCGCCATCTTCATAGAATTCGGAACTGGCGCAATCCAGCGCCAGCGCCACATCCTCACCGGGGCGATAACCGGCCGCTTCAATTGCCTCAAGAATGACCTTGATCGCCGCCTCGTGCTTGGGCAACCGCGGCGCAAATCCGCCTTCGTCGCCGACCGCTGTGGACAGGCCACGATCCGTCAACAGCTTGCGCAGTGTGTGAAACACTTCAACGCCACAGCGTAGTGCTTCGCTGAAGCTGGTCATGCCTATCGGCACGATCATGAATTCCTGCATGTCCAACCCATTGTCAGCGTGCGCGCCGCCATTGATGACGTTCATCATCGGCACCGGCATCACCATGGGTCCCGCACCGCCGAGGTAGCGATGCAGCGGTAATCCGGACTCCTCGGCTGCCGCCCGTGCCACTGCCATTGATACCGCCAGCATGGCATTGGCACCCAGACGCGATTTATTCTCGGTGCCGTCGAGATCCAGCAGCGTGCGATCGACGAATGACTGCTCTGTCGCATCGACACCGATCACCGCCTCGCAGATCTCGGTATTCACATGCTCAACGGCTTTGCGCACGCCCTTGCCACCATAGCGCGCCATGTCGCCGTCGCGCAACTCGATGGCCTCGCGGCTGCCCGTCGAAGCACCGGACGGCACCGCGGCACGCCCCAAGATTCCGGATTCGAGCAACACATCGGCCTCCACCGTCGGATTGCCGCGTGAATCCAGAATTTCCCTGCCGATCACATCTACGATTGCGCTCATTGCCAGTTCCCGGATAGTTCGGTCAGATTAAAGATTGTTTTCTGCAAAGCCGTCGCGCTTGACCAACGCATCGATCGCAGTCAGTGTCGCCAGCAGTGCTTTCATGTGCTGCAGCGGCCAGGCATTTGGCCCGTCGGACAACGCTTTCTCCGGCTGCGGATGCGTTTCCATGAACAAACCGGAGACGCCGCTGGCAACCGCAGCGCGTGCCAGTACCGGCACAAACTCACGCTGCCCGCCGCTGCTGGTACCCTGTCCACCAGGTAACTGCACCGAATGCGTCGCGTCGAACACCACCGGGCAGCCGGTGTTGCGCATGATCATCAGTGAGCGCATATCGGACACCAGATTGTTATAGCCAAAAGTGACGCCGCGTTCGCAGACCATGATGTTGTCCGTACCGCTGGCGGCGCGCGCCTTGTCAACCACATTGACCATGTCACCGGGCGCCAGAAACTGGCCTTTTTTGATATTGACCGGCTTGCCTGCGGCGGCAGCCGCGCTGATGAAATCGGTCTGCCGGCACAGGAAAGCCGGCGTCTGCAATACATCGACCGTTGCTGCGACCTGCACAATTTCTTCGATGGCATGCACATCGGTCAACACGGGAACATTCAGCGTTTTACGCACGTCGGCCAGAATTTCAAGGCCTTTATCCATGCCCAGACCGCGAAAAGACTTGTTCGAACTACGGTTGGCTTTGTCGTACGAGGATTTATAGATAAACGGAATATTAAGTTCCACGCATATCTTTTTCAGTTCACCGGCCGTATCCATAGCCATGGCGCGCGACTCGACGACGCAAGGTCCGGCTATCAGGAATAGCGGACGATCCAGTCCAACTTCGAATCCACAAAGTTTCATGGCAGAACGGCGTACAAGCGACGCTTGCTGTGCATCAGGCCGTGCCACCGATCGCACGTTGCAAATGAGCACTCTGCAACTGTGACTTGCGACGCGCAGAACGCACATGTACCAGCGCGGCTTCCACAAACGACTTGAACAGCGGATGGCCGCCGCGCGGCGTGGATGTAAATTCCGGATGAAACTGGCATCCGACAAACCACGGATGGCCCGGAACTTCCACCATCTCGCAAAGGTCGCCGGTCAACGAAAGGCCGCTGACGGCCAGTCCGGCCTCCTGCAAGCGCGGCAGATAATGATTATTGACTTCGTAACGATGGCGATGTCTTTCAACGATGCGATCCGCACCATAGATTTTGCGCGCCAGCGACCCTGATTTCAGCTCACATTCCTGGCCGCCCAGGCGCATAGTGCCGCCCAGATCGGACCGGGCATCGCGATGTTCGACACGACCGTCGCGATCCTGCCACTCGGTAATCAGCGCCACCACGGGGTGCGGCGTCTCCGGATCGAATTCAGTGCTGTGCGCACCCTCAAGTCCGGCCATGTTGCGAGCGCATTCGATAACGGCGAGCTGCATGCCGAGGCAGATCCCGAGATAAGGTATTCCGTTCTTGCGGGCGAAGCTGATGGCCTGAATTTTTCCCTCCACCCCACGTTTGCCGAATCCGCCGGGCACCAGTATCGCGTCCATGCTTTCCAGGCACGCCGTTCCGCTTTTCTCAATGCTTTCCGAATCAACGTAATGAATATTAATCTTGGAGGTGGTATGGATGCCGGCGTGGATCAACGATTCCGACAAGGATTTGTATGATTCAGTCAAATCAACATATTTTCCGACCAGCGCAATGCTGACTTCATGTTGCGGATGCTCCAGCGCATGAATTACCCGCTGCCAGCTCGACAGGTCCGCCGGCTTCGGATTGATGGACAATTTGTGGCAGACAATGTCATCCAGACGCTGTTCGTGCAGCATGCCGGGAATCTTGTAAATACTGTCCACATCCACCGCGGAGATCACGGCATCGACACTGACGTTGGTAAACAGCGCAATCTTGCGGCGCTCACCGTCCGGCAGGGGTCGATCCGCCCGGCACAGCAACACGTCGGGCTGAATACCGATCTCACGCAGTTCCTTTACCGAGTGCTGCGTTGGCTTGGTCTTGATTTCGCCGGCAGAGGCTATGTACGGCACCAGCGTCAGATGGATATAGCAGACGTTATCCCGACCGACCTCGATTCCCATCTGGCGTATTGCTTCGAGAAACGGCAGGGATTCTATGTCACCCACCGTGCCGCCGATTTCCACCAGCACGATTTCGGCCTCACCTGCCCCGCGCCTGATGTACAGCTTGATCTCGTCGGTGATGTGCGGAATGACCTGAACGGTACCGCCGAGATAATCTCCGCGGCGTTCCTTCTTTATGACGCTCTCGTAAATCTGCCCGGTAGTGAAGTTGTTGCGCTTGCCCATGCGGGCATCGATAAAGCGCTCATAGTGTCCCAGATCAAGATCGGTCTCGGCGCCATCCTCGGTGACGAATACTTCGCCGTGCTGAAAGGGGCTCATGGTGCCGGGATCCACATTGATGTAGGGATCCAGCTTGAGCATTGAAACCTTGATGCCGCGGGATTCGAGAATTGCGGCGAGGGAGGCGGCAGCGATACCTTTACCAAGGGAGGAAACTACACCACCAGTGACAAAGATATATTTGGTCATCTCATATAGGCCGACGTTTATTCATTTTATCCCATTTCGCGCAATCTTCCAATCAAACTCGCAGTCACGCCGGCTTGCCCCCGCGCGCCAAATACAACCAGGTCTCAACCACCGTATCCGGATTCAATGACAGGCTCTCAATGCCCTCCTGCACCAGCCATTCAGCGAGATCAGGATGGTCCGAAGGCCCCTGTCCGCATATCCCCACATATTTGTTGGCTTTACGGCAGGCCACGATCGCCAGATGCAACATGTGTTTGACTGCAGGATCCCGTTCATCGAAAGCGTCGGCAATGATTCCCGAATCACGATCGAGTGCGAGCGTCATTTGCGTCATGTCATTGGAGCCGATGGAGAAGCCGTCGAAATGCTCGAGAAACTGGTCGGCCAGAATGGCATTTGACGGAATCTCGCACATCATGATGATGCGCAATCCGTTTTTCCCGCGCTCCAGGCCATTTTCAGCCAACAGCTTCAGCACTTTTTTAGCCTCATCCACGGTACGGACGAACGGCACCATAATCTCGATGTTGGTCAGCCCCATTTCGTCGCGCACCTTTTTCATGGCGCGGCACTCCAGCTCAAAACAGTCCCGAAACTGCGCAGAAATGTAACGTGACGCACCGCGGAACCCAAGCATCGGGTTTTCCTCATGCGGCTCGTAGCGCGAACCTCCGGTCAGACTGGAATACTCGTTGGATTTGAAATCCGACAACCGCACGATCACCGGTTTCGGCCAGAACGCTGCGCCCAGCGTGGACACGCCCTCAACCATTTTCTCAACATAAAAAGTGACCGGATCCGTGTAACCGGCGCTGTGCTCCTCAACCGCGACTTTCAGATCGGCGCCGAGGTCCGGGTAAGCCAGCACTGCTTTGGGATGCACGCCAATCATGCGCGCGATAATGAACTCCAGCCGCGCCAGTCCGACACCCTCATTGGGCAGCCGCTGAAACTCGAATGCCAACTCCGGATTGCCCACGTTCATGGTAATTTTCACCGGACATGGCGGCATGCTCGACAACCTCAGGTCGATGACCTCGGCCTGCAACTCGCCGCGATAGACAAAGCCAGTGTCACCTTCCGCACACGAGACGGTTACAGGCTTGGCCTCTTTCAGCACCTCAGTGGCATCGCCGCAGCCGACCACGGCAGGAATACCCAACTCACGTGCAATGATCGCTGCGTGGCAGGTGCGTCCACCACGGTTGGTGACGATGGCCGATGCCCGTTTCATCACCGGCTCCCAGTCCGGATCGGTCATGTCGGTCACCAGCACGTCGCCCGGCTTGACGCGATCCATTTCCGCAGCGCTCTTGATCAGGCGCACTGGGCCACTGCCGATGCGCTGCCCGATGGCACGCCCGGTTGTCAGCACCTCTGAACGCTCTTTCAACCGATAGCGGCGCAGCGTATCCACTTTCTCGCTGGCTTTCACGGTTTCCGGCCGCGCTTGCAGGATATACAGCTTGCCGTCGTTGCCATCCCGGCCCCACTCGATGTCCATCGGGCGCTGGTAATGCGCCTCAATGATCATCGCGTAGCGGGCGAGCTCATTGACTTCGTCATCAGTAATCGAAAATTTCCGGCGTTCTGACTCTGGAACTTCAATCGTCTGCACCGATTTACCGGCCTGGCGGTTTTCTGTAAAAATCATCCGCAACGCCTTTGAGCCCAGACCACGGCGCAGGATGGCACTTTTGCCTTCCTTCAAGCCGCGCTTATAAACATAAAATTCGTCCGGATTGACCTGCCCCTGCACCACGGTCTCACCCAGCCCGTAGGCCGAAGTAATAAACACCACCTGATCAAAACCGGACTCGGTGTCCAGCGTAAACATAACGCCACTTGCCCCTTTATCGCTGCGTACCATGCGCTGCACTGCTGCAGACAGTGCCACTTCGTCGTGGGTAAATCCCTGGTGTACGCGATAGGAGATCGCACGATCGTTATAGAGCGACGCGAATACGTGCTTGATGGCTTCGAGCAGATTGTTCAAGCCGTGCACATTGAGATAGGTTTCCTGCTGCCCCGCGAATGATGCATCCGGGAGATCCTCGGCAGTCGCCGACGAGCGCACTGCAAAAGTCACATCGGCACCCGATTCCTTGACGAGCCGCGTATAGGCAACGTCTATGGCGGCGCGAAACGCTGCACTGAATTCCTGAGCAACGATCCAGCCGCGGATTTCCTTGCCGGCGGAAGTCAATGCCGACACATCGTCAGGGTTGAAACCGGCCAGCCGTTTGGATATGCGCGCGTCCAGCCCGCCTTCTCCAAGAAACTGGCGGTAGGCATCAGCCGTTGTCGCGAAACCGCCAGGAACGCGGACTCCCGCTCCTGCCAATTGGCTGATCATTTCGCCCAGCGACGCATTCTTTCCGCCCACCCGCGCCACATCACTCATGCGCAACGCACCGAGTCCGATCACCAATTCCTTGCCGCTCATGCAGATTCCTTGATTGTAAGTCTCGTCAAAAGGCGATATTTTACCGAATCCCCGCACCGGTTCCCTAGAGCCCCTAACATAATGAGTGCACAACGCACCGCTTTTTTTGTATCTGACCGCACCGGCATCACTGCTGAAATGCTCGGCCACAGCCTGCTGACCCAGTTCGACGGCGTCCGCCTGAAGGAAATTACCGTTCCGTTCATCGACTCGACCGAAAAAGCGCGGAGCTTTGTCCGTCAGGTCAATGACACGGCCATCGCGGACGGCGTGAGACCCATTGTGATCAGCACGCTGGTCAATACCGATATTGCCGGCGTCGTCGCCACGGCCAACGCCTTATTCCTTGATTCTTTTGAGATTTTCATTGCCCCGCTCGAGCGCGAACTGGGCGTCAAGGCGTCCCATGCCATCGGGCGCTCGCATAATACCGACGACTTCGTGAACTATCACCACCGCATCGAAGCGGTGAACTACGCACTGTCGCACGACGACGGTGTGTCCAAGCGCGATCTGAGCGAAGCCGAGATTATCCTGGTCGGCGTCTCCCGTTGCGGCAAGACACCAACCTGCCTGTATCTTGCCATGCAATACGGTATCCGTGCCGCGAATTATCCGCTGATTCCCGAAGATTTCAGTTCCATGCAATTACCGGCTCAGATCAAAACGCTGCGAAGCCGGCTCTACGGCCTGACCATAAAGCCCAACCGGTTGCAGCAGATTCGCACCGAACGCCGGCCCGGCAGCAAGTACGCCACACTCGACAACTGTGAATTCGAGGTTCGCGAAGCTCAAGCCCTGATGCGACAGGAAGGTATCCCCTATCTGGACGCTACCAGCAAGTCCGTCGAAGAACTCGCCACTACGATCCTGCAGGAAGCCAAACTCGAACGCCGTATTTACTGATTCCTCAGCTGGCGAACGCGTTCGAACAGGCACACCGCGGCTGCAGCGCCGACATTCAGCGATTCAGCCTTTCCCGGCAGCGGGATCTGTACCGTCTCGTGAGCCAGCGCGGCGGCTGCCGCCGTCAGGCCGGCGCCCTCATTACCGAAAAGCATTGCCACGTCCCCAGACAGCTGTGCATCAAATACCGGCGTTCCGCGCCCCACGGCAGTAGCCAAGATGCGCCCGCTATATCTCTGTGCCAGTTGTTGCAAATCTGCGCCTTCAATAATCTGCACCGCAAAATGCGCACCCATGCCTGCACGCAATACCCGCGGCGACCAGGCATGAACTGAACGCGCTGAAAGACATACCGTCGGAATCGCAGCTGCTGCAGCAGAACGTAGTATGGAACCGAGATTCCCCGGATCCTGGATATCTTCCAGCCAAATACTGGCGCCGGTCAGTCGCTCGGGCATGGCAACCCGCGGCGTCGGCACCACAGCAATGATCCCGGTGGGTGTAGTCACCGACGACAATTCGCGAAATAAGGCATCCGACAGCAACAGCGGCGTACCGGCGTGCAATGACGGCAGCAATTGCATGACTTCAGCGTTGTCAGCACCGCTGCGGCTCAGCACAATCTCCGCCGGGACACCGACCTGTTCGGCATAGGCTGATACGAGATGGATACCGTCAAGGATGGACATTCCCGCCGTGCGCCGCTCACGCGAAGACTGCGCCAGCTTCAGCAGCGCGCGAAACCGCGGATTATCAGCCGAAGTGATTATTTTCATAGTGCGCAAGTGCGAAATCCGGCAAATACATCGCGTCGGTCTGGCGTATAGAAATTGCGCCAGGTATTGCGGATCAACTCCGCGCGCGTCGCGTGACAACCGCCGCGCAATACCTTGTGTGTGCCGAACCAGGGTTCAGAATATTCCGCATAGGGATCACGCACATATCCCGGATAAGGCTGAAACCAGTCCGCCGTCCATTCCCAGACATTGCCGATCATCTGGCGCACCCCCCAGGCACTGTCTCCTGCTGCACAAGCGTTGACGGAAACACAACCACCTGCCACCCCGTACAGATTGGCCGTTGCCGCACTGGGCAGCACATTGCCCCAGGGAAAATGTCGTTTGACGCCTGACTGATCGGGTACCGTAGAAGCCGCATATTCCCACTCCGCCTCGCTGGGCAAGCGTCGTCCCGCCCAGCGACACCAGGCTTCCGCTTCGTACCAATTTACGTGCATGACGGGGGCGGCAAGCGGCAGCGGCTCCCAACGATCATAGATGCGGCATAGCCAGCCCGAGGCATCACGCCGCCAGTACACCGGCGCCGTCGCGGCTTGGCCCTTCACTGCCAGATTTTTCATCCACGCCAGGCCATCCTCGCTCCACCAATGCGGGTCAGTGTATCCGCCGGCATCGACAAATTCCGCGAACTGCGCATTGCTCACTGGTGCACGCGCCATGCTGAACGGTTGCACCTCAATCGCATGCCCCCATTTTTCATTGTCAAAAACAAAACCACAATCGGGCTGCGCACCCAATACAAACGCGCCACCACTGATGGCCACATCGCCTGCGCAGGCATCATCCTCGGGCAGCAACACCTGACGCACTCCCGGCGGCGCCGAGTAGCCCAGCGTCTGACGTGTGTAGGTCAGCGCCTCGCCATGCATTTCCTCATGCCAGGCACTCAGTTGCGCAAAATAACCGAGCGTCGCATCTGGTGTATCCCGCAACCGCTCCCCGACCGCTGTGCGTACCGACTGCAGATATTCCAGCGTCTGCGCAGGATTTGGCAGCGGCAGATTCCAGCGCGTCGCATGGGCTACACGTGCCGAGTCGTAACATTGATCTGCGCCATCAAGCAGCGACGCACCTACTCCGTTATTGCTGTGACGGCGCAAGCACCAGTATTCCTGAAACCAGCCGATGTGACCCAGTTCCCACAATGGCGGATTGACAATATTCAGACGGGCCCCCAACCATTGCCCGGTGGAGACATCGGCGACCAGGCCCAGCGTGCGGCGACGTGCCGCATCGAGCATGGCGTTCAGTTTGGCAGGGGTCGCTGAAGTTACGTTCACTGGAAATACATCCGCTGGCAGTGCATTGCGCATGGCGCATTGCAGTTTGTTATAGTCAACTGCAAGTGTATCCGGATCACTGCTCCATGAACATTGCCCTCGTTACGCCTGCAGGCCCGCGATCCCGTTACGGCAATCGCAACACTGCCGTGCGCTGGGCGCACATGCTGCGCGCACACGGTCACTACGTCACTGTGCAGGAATCCTGGAATGGACGCGCCGCCGATCTGTTGCTGGCACTGCACGCCCGCCGCAGCCATGACTCGATCGTGCGATTTGCCGAACGTTTTCCCGAACGCCCGCTGATTGTCACACTGACCGGCACTGATCTTTATCGCGATATTCGCTCCGACGTCAATGCCCAGGAATCGCTGGAACTCGCCACCCGCCTCATTGTCCTGCAGGATCAGGGATTGCTGGAATTACCGCAGCGTTTACGCCGCAAGACCAGCGTTGTGTACCAGTCCTGCGACCCCATTAAGCGCCTGCCGCTGCTGGATAACTGCTTTGAAATCGTCGTCAGCGGGCATCTGCGGGCCGAAAAAGATCCATTCCGCACCGCGGCTGCATTGCAGTATCTGCCGCAGGACAGCCGTATCCGCATTACTCACATCGGCGGTGCCCGCACTCCCGAATTCGCCGCAACCGCGCGCCAGTGGATGAAGCGTGAGCAGCGTTATCGCTGGTTGGGCGAAGTCACACACCGGCGCGCATTAAAAGTGCTTGCGCGCTGCCGTGCCATGATCATCAGTTCGTTGATGGAAGGCGGGGCCAATGTGGTCAGCGAAGCGCTGGTCGCCCGGACACCGGTCATCGCATCACGCATATCCGGCAATGCCGGTCTGCTTGGCGTTGACTATCGCGGCTATTTTCCGGTGGGCAATGCACGCGCTCTGGCGCGATTGCTCACAAAAATTGAATCGGAACCGCGGTTTCTCACCACACTGCGCCAGCAGTGTGCGGCGCGGCGCAAACGCATCACCCCGGCCCGTGAACGCAATGCGCTGCTGCACATTGTTGCCGACGCAGCGTACACGTGAAATCGTAAGTCGTTGTTTTTATTTACTTTTTTTAATCGCGGCGCGTACCGGCGCGAAGCTGCTCCGGTGTGCTGGTGTCGGTCCCAAGCGCTGCAAAGCAGCCATGTGGAATGCAGTGCCATAGCCCTTATGCCGGTCAAACCCATAACCGGGAAATGCATCGTGCAATTCCAGCATCACCGCATCGCGGGCCACCTTGGCCAGTATCGAAGCGGCAGAGATAGCCGGCACGGTCGCATCACCCTTCACAATGGCGCGTGCCGGCATGGCAACTTTCGGGCAATACAAACCATCGACCAGAATCTGCGCCGGCGGCGTATTTAACTGCTGCACTGCGCGCTGCATGGCCAGCAAACTGGCTTGCAGGATATTCAGCGTATCGATTTCTTCCACGGTGGCGCTGGCGACTGCCCAACATACTGCGCAATTGCGAATTTCATTGGCGAGTTGCTCACGACGTCGTGCCGACAATTTTTTGGAGTCGGCAAGACCCGACAGCGGCGGCGGATCCACAAGCATAACCGCAGCCGCAAACACCGGCCCCGCCAACGGCCCGCGTCCTGCTTCATCAACACCGCAGACCAGACGCACGTCAGCTTACCGGGGCCGTCAGATACGGCAGCACTGCATCGGCTGCACGCTCAGCAGCATCGTGACGCAGTTCCTGCGCCATCACCGCAAAGCGCTCCTCAATGGCACGTCGTCGAGGCTGATCGCGGAGTAACTCAATCACTGCATTCGCCAGAGCATCTGGTGTCGCAGCGCCCTGCAGCAATTCCGGCACGACGAATTCTCCAGCCAGAATGTTGGGCAGCCCCACCCACGGCTGGTAGCGCCGGATACACATCATCCACCAACTCAGACGCGGCATCTTATAGGTGATAACCATGGGTCGCTGCAACAAAGCTGCTTCCAGCGTGGCGGTTCCGGAGGCCAGCAAAACCACGTCTGCTGCAGCCATGGCTTCGTGGGCATGGGCGAACAACAGCGTGATGTTCAATTCACCTTGCACCCGCCGGTAGAGTGCGGCCTCAAACAATTCCCGGGTCTGGCGATTGAGCAGTGGCACCAGCAGACGCACGCCTTCCACAGCGCCAGCAATTTTTTCTGCGGTCGCCACGAACAGATCGGCCATCGCCTGCAATTCGCTGACCCTACTGCCCGGCAACAACGCGACCACGGGCACGGCCAGCGGCAGGCGCAGTTCGGTACGCGCTTCTGCGCGCGACGGCATCTTGGCCAATTGATCGGCGAGCGGATGGCCCACATAACTGACTGGCACGCCGGCCCGCTCATAAATGGCGGCCTCAAAGGGAAAGACCGTCAGCATGCGCGAAACCGCACGACGTATCTTGCCGATGCGCCCCCCGCGCCAGGCCCAGATCGACGGACTGACATAATGCACGGTGGGAATGCCGGCATTCTTCAATGCCAATTCCAGGTCCAGATTGAAATCTGGCGCATCCACACCAATAAACACAACCGGGCGTTCCGCAAGAAACCGGCGCTTCAATTCGCGACGTATGCCAACGATCTCTCGATAGTGCCACAGCACCTCGACATAACCCCGGACCGACAGTTTATCCAGCGGAAACCACGAGTGAACACCGGCAGCAGCCATCTTTGGCCCACCAATCCCGACAAATCGGGCGCGCGGGATGCGCTGTCGCAAGGCCTGCACCAGTGCGCCGCCGAGCAGATCGCCCGATGGCTCCCCCGCGACGATGCCGATCAGTGGACCGGTGGAAGAATGATCATCCGTCACGGCCGTCAGCGGATGATGCCGCGACCGGGCGTAGCGATAAACTGCGCCAGCGGCAACAGCGCAGCCTCCGTTTGCGCTGCGGCCACTATCTGCGAGCACGCCTGATCGAATGACAGCCCGGATTTGTACAGTGTTTTGTAGGCGCGCTTGATGCCGGCAATGGCGTCGGCGGAAAATCCACGTCGTTTGAGACCCTCAGAATTGATGCCATGCGGTTCCGCGGCATTGCCGGAGGCCGTCACGAATGGCGGCAAATCCTGCAGCAGGATGGTCCCCATAGCGGTAATACTGTGTGCACCAATGCGGCAATATTGATGGACAACCGTAAAGCCACCAAGGATCGCGAAGTCGTCGACATGCACATGACCGGCGAGTTGAGCGTTATTGGCAAAAATTGTATCGCTGCCGATCTGGCAATCATGGGCGAGATGCACATAAGCCATGATCCAGTTGCGATTGCCGACACGAGTCACACCACCGTCCTGCACCGTGCCACGATTGAAAGTGCAAAATTCGCGCACGGTATTGTCATCGCCGATTTCGAGTCGCGTCGGCTCTCCGGCGTACTTCATGTCCTGCGGCGATTCACCAATGGAAGAGAACTGGTAAAACTTGTTGCGCGCACCGATCCGCGTATGCGGTCCAATCACCACATGCGGCCCGATGCGGGTCGCCGGGCCGATTTCAGTATCAGCTCCGACAATCGAATAAGCGCCGACCTCGACATCCGGCGCCAAGCGCGCCTGAGGGTCGATGATCGCTGTGGAATGGATGCGTGCCGGCACAGTCGTTCAGGCCGTATTACCAGGCAGATCACGCACGGCGCACATCAGGTCTGCTTCTGCAACCATTGCACCATCAACATGCGCTTCAGCATGAAATTTCCAGATGCCACGCAAGTTTCTGAGTAACGTTACGCGCAGCCGAAGCGCATCACCAGCCGTTACCGGACGCTTGAAACGTGCATTGTCTATGCCAACAAAATAATAGATCGACTGGTTGTCTGACTTTACGCCCATGGTGATGAAAGACAGAATAGCCGCAGCCTGCGCCATGGCTTCGACGATCAATACGCCGGGCATGACTGGGTGATGTGGAAAATGCCCTGCAAAAAAAGGCTCATTGATGGTCACATTTTTCAGCGCCTCAATATGCTTCCCCGACTCGCATTCCAGCACCCGGTCTATCAGCAGAAACGGGTAACGGTGCGGCAAATAGCGCAGCACCTCGTGTATATCCATGCTGCTCATGATTCGCCTTTCTCGCGAGTTTTCAACGCCTGCTCAAGGTTACGAACCCTGACAACCAGATCCGCCAGATTACGCAGGCTGGCCGCATTTCGGCGCCAGTCGCGGTTAAGTTCAATCGGATACGCGCCGGTGTACGTGCCCGGTTCAGTTATGGATTTGGTCACCAGTGTATGCGCCGAAATTTCCACATTGTCTGTGATGCTCAGGTGGCCAGCAATGCCGGAAGCGCCACCGATACGGCAAGAACGTCCAATACGCGAACTGCCAGCAATACCCACGCACGCAGCAATGGCCGTACCGGCTCCGATACGCACGTTGTGGGCCACCTGAACGAGGTTGTCTATTTTTATGCCATCTTCGAGGATCGTATCGTCAATGGCGCCACGGTCGATGGTCGTGTTGGCACCGATTTCCACATCATCACCGATGAGTACCCGCCCAATCTGCGGCACCTTGAGCCATTTACCATCGTCCATTGCAATACCAAAACCATCGGCACCAATGACCGCGCCGGCATGCACAATCGCACGCTTGCCCAGGGTACATTCCCGGTAGATGGTGACATTCGGGTACAGCAAACTGTCTTCGCCCACCGTGGAATCAGTTCCAATATAACTTCCGGCGCCGATACTGCTTCCTGCGCCTATCACTGCTCCCGCCTCAATCACGGCCAGCGGTCCGACATACACGCGATCGGCAATTTTCGCGTCGTGATGAACAATTGCGCTTGTATGTATGCCGGCACCCGGCATGGCGACGGGATTAAAAAGGGCCGACACCCGGGCAAAATACGCGTAAGGATTGTCCGCTACGATATGGGGGATGGCCAGCGAACCACGCTGACTCTCGCCGACTATGACTGCTCCAGCGCGGGTATCCTTCAATTTTCCGAGATAGCGTTCGTTCGCCAGAAAAGTGATGGTGTCCGGCTGCGCTCCCTCCAGTGTCGAAACTTGTCGCAGTTGCACCGAGGCGTCGCCTATCAGTTCGCCGCCAAGCCGTGCCACAATTTCTCCGAGGCGGAGGGTAGAAATCGCTCTCATCTGGACTCAGGATCAGGTAATACAGTCAGGGGAAACGCGACCAAGTGTCGTATGCCGTGAGCTTATTTGGCTTCGGCAAGAGCTTTCAACACTTTGTCCGTGATGTCGATCTTCGGATTACGATACACCGCTTCCTGAAAAATGATGTCGTAATTTTCCTCCTCCGCAATCTGTTTGATCACCCGGTTTGCCCGCTCAAACAGTGAACCCAGTTCCTGATTGCGACGCAAGTTCAGATCTTCACGGTACTCGCGCTGCAAGCGCTGAAAATCAAGAGTCAAACGGCCCAATTCCTGCTCTTTGGAACGGCGGTCGGATTCGCTCATGGCCAGCGCATCTTTTTCAAGCTGACCTTGCAGCGATTTGATCTGCGCTTCGCGCCGTTGCAGTTCCTGTGCCCGCGGCGCGAATTCCTTTTCCAATTGTTTGCTGGCCTGCTCGGCGGGCGCACTTTCCCGAGTAATGCGTTCCTGGTCTATAAAACCGACTTTCAAATCGGCCGCCGCGCCAATGGTCGATGCACTCGCCAGCAACAACGCTGTCAGCCCCGCAAAAATATGTTTCACGCACTCTCCTTCAATTCTTCCACTGTCAAAATACACCACCAAACGTGAACTGAACTAACTGCGTACGATCGCCGACTCCAGCGTTCAGCGCCTTGGCGACACTAAGCTTCAGTGGTCCCAGCGGTGAGGACCAGAACACCGCCAATCCGGACGAATAGCGAAAAGCGTTTCCATCATACCGGTTATCGCTAACCATGCCGGCGTCAGCAAAGGCGCTTAGCCGTACCGACCGGTCATTCTGCAAGCCGGGAAACGGGAACAGAAACTCCGCATTCCCCACCATCCGGTGACTACCGCCGCGCGGATCACCGTTCTGATCCTTGGGCCCGATGCTGGACGACCGGTAACCACGGACAGAGTTTACACCGCCGGCAAAAAAGTTCTTGAAAAACGGCAACGGCTTGCCGCCGGATCCTGCGCCATAACCGATCTCACCGTTCAGCATCAAGGTGTAATGCCGGGTCAGCGGAAAATACTGCTGGTACTGATAGGTGGCCTTATGGTATTGCAGCGATCCCCCAGGCAACCCCACTTCCCCCCCTGCGCGCTGCAATGTACCCTTGGTGGGATAAATCAGGCTGTCGCGGCCATCCCTGACCCAGCCGACTGAGCCCAGCACGGCATCCGTGTCCTGGCCAAACGTAGCCACATAATCAAGGTAAAACAACGGGCTGTCGATAAAAGTCGTGATCGAAGTGCTTTCATAACCCAGCCCATAGGTAATGGTATCCAGCTCGGTTACGGGCACACCGAAGCGCACTCCGCCACCCACAGACTTGGTTTGATACCGCCCCAGCCCGCCCTGCGCCGCATCAACATCACGGGTATAGATGTCGAATCCCTGGCTGATGCCGTCTATCGTGAAATAAGGATCGGTATAGGAAAGCGAATAGACGGTGTTAACCTTGCTGCTGTTCACCTGGATCCCCACGTGTTTGCCGGATCCAAAAATGTTTTGCTGTGACACCGAACCCGACAGCACTACCCCTTCGCTGCTGCCGAATCCGGCACCAAACAGGATGTTGCCGGTCGGCTTCTCGGTCACCGTAAAATTCACATCGACCTGATCAGTACTCCCCGTCACCGAAGGTGTTTCCACTGTAACTTCCGTGAAATGTCCCAACCTATCGATTCGGCTGCGGGATAGATTGATCTTGTCGCCTGAATACCAGCCACCTTCCAACTGGCGCATTTCCCGGCGAATGACTTCATCTCGTGTACGGTTATTGCCAGCGACATTAATCCTGCGCACATAAACCCGACGACCGGGATCAATAAAAAAAGTAAACGCCGCCTGGTTCTTGGCTTTGTCGAGATCAGGCACTGCATTGACGTTTGCAAATGCATATCCGTCGTTACTTAAGCGGTCGCTGATATTTTTGGTCGATTCGGAAATCCGGATTCGCGAATACACTTCGCCATTTTTCACCGTAATCAGCTTGAGAATTTCCGCCTCGGGTATCAACATGTCACCAGCGACCTTGATGCTGGAAACGGTGAATTTTGGTCCTTCGGCAATACTGACACTGATATAAATATCCTTCTTGTCAGGCGAAATAGTCACCTGCGTAGAATCGATGTTGAATAGCAGATACCCCCGATCCAGGTAAAAGGATCGCAGCACCTCGAGATCAGCCCCCAGTTTCTGACGGGAATACT
This sequence comes from Betaproteobacteria bacterium, assembly GCA_032128415.1. GTDB lineage: Bacteria > Pseudomonadota > Gammaproteobacteria > Burkholderiales > SG8-41. Next base: position 56,958 of record JAQBGW010000134.1, read on the forward strand.
GATCGTGCTTGCTCCACCAGGTCATCCACCCCGGTGTGCGCGACACGAACAGGTCGATCAGATCCTGCTCCTCGAAAGACTTCGCCCCGATGATGCTGATCTCGCGGATTTTCGCGACATCCCCCTCATCAACCGTAAAATTGACGGCGACGCGATTCCGTTCCAGCGGCGTTATGGTGGTAGTAACCACCACAGCGTAGCGACCGAGACTGAGATACTGACGTTTGAGCTCCTGCTCTGCCCGATCCAGTTGCGAACGATCAAAAATGCGCCCTTCACTCAGTCCAATCTGGCGCAGACTCTTAAGAAGTTGATCCTTGTCGAATTCCTTGATTCCAGTGAACTCCACCTGCGCGATAGATGAACGCTCCTGCACGGCAATGACCAGCACATTGCCGTCGGCCTCGATAGAAACATCCTTGTAAAACCCGGTTCCGAACAGCGCACGGATCGCCTGTGCGGCCTTCTCGTCACTCATGGTGTCGCCCACTTTGACGGGAAGATAACTGAACACAGTGCCGGCTTCGGTTCGCTGAATGCCTTCGACCCGGATATCCTTTATGACAAACGGTTCAATTGCAAAAACAGGAGCAGCAGCAGCCAAAATTGCCGCGCAGAACCAACGATGAAATACCATATTCAGCTGCCGATCAGGCGATTGATATCGTTATACAAAGCGCAAGCCATCAGCAAAAACAGTGCGGTCAAACCAATTTTCTGTCCAACTTCCATGACCCGCTCGGATACCGGTTTTCCGGTCAAAATTTCCACCGAATAATACATCAAGTGTCCACCATCCAATAATGGAACCGGTAACAAATTCAGCACGCCCAGACTGATGCTGATCAACGCGAGAAACAACAGGTACGATATCCATCCGTTTTGCGCCGACTGCCCGGCATAATCGGCAATGGTGATGGGGCCGCTCAGATTACGCAGGGAAATATCCCCTGTGACCATTTTCCCCAGCATGCGCAAACTGAATATCGCCGTTTCCCAGGTTTTGGCAACAGCTTTTGCCACGCTTTCCAGCGGCCCGTAATTGACCACGACCAGCATGCGCTTCATGGCTTCCGGATCGAGGAACGGCGCAGCTCCGATACGACCGATTTCAGATCCGCCATCGGCAACCGCGTCAGGCGTCACTTGCAATGCCGGTATGTCTACACCACCCCGTCGCACTTTAATTTGTAAATTCTGACGTGGTGCAGCACGAATTTTCGTGACTAACGCCTCCCAAGTCTCGATACGAGCGTCGTTGACGGTCAGCACCAGATCGCCCGTGCGCAATCCGTCTCGCGTAGCAGCGCCGCTTGCCCCCAGTTGCCCAATCACCGGCGGCAACTGCAGACGCACGCGCGTCAGCCCCAGCGTAGCCAGCACATCGCCTTCCAGATTGCGCGAATCAAATCCGTCAAATCGCAGCTCCCTGCGCACCGCTACTCCACTTTCAGTCTTGGTCTCCAGAATGACCGGTGCGCCCTCGACGGCACGTTGCAGCACAATCCAGCGAAAATCCTGCCAGGCACGCACCGCAGCACCATCCACGGCGGTCACCGTATCGCCAGCCATTACCCCTGCTCGCGCCGCAGCGCTGCCTGCCGGTGGTTCTGCCAGTACCGGAATCAGTCCTGGCACACCATGCACAAACAGCACCCAGTACAACACTATCGCACCAATAAAATTGGCCACTGGCCCGGCCAGCACGATTGCAAATCGTTGCCACACCGATTTGCGATTGAACGCACGATGCAGTTCATGCGGCGCCACGTCGCCTTCGCGTTCATCCAGCATTTTCACGTAGCCGCCCAGCGGCACAGCCGCAATCACCCATTCCGTGTGATCGGCTCCCAGCGTCTTCGACCAGAGCGGTCTGCCGAGCCCTACTGAAAATCTCAACACCTTGACGCCACAGCGTCGCGCCACCCAGTAGTGACCGTATTCATGAACGATAATCAGGACACTGAGCGCCACAATAAACGCCGCGATAGTCAGTAACATGCTCATAGCCAATCAGCTCCTGCTTGCCATACGCTGCCGCCCACCGCGCCCGCAAATTGCCAATGCGTTAACGCGCGCCAGCGCATCCACCATCTGCACATCATCAATCGACGCTATCGGTCGCGCAGCCGTGCTCCCGACTACGCCCTCAATCACCTCTGGTATATCGGTAAAACCGATCCGACGATCCAGAAATTCTGCTACTGCCACTTCGTTGGCTGCATTCAATGCAATCACGGCAGCACCCCCTGCTCGCAACGCCTCGTAGGCAAGACGCAGGCAGGGAAAGCGCACGGGATCAGGCGCTTCGAAGTGCAGACTGCCGACGCGCGCAAGATCAAGAAAATTCACACCTGAGGGTATGCGATCCGGATACCCCAGCGCGTGCGCAATGGGAGTACGCATGTCAGGATTGCCCAACTGCGCGATCACCGAACCGTCACAATATTCAACCAGCGAATGCACCACGCTTTCAGGATGCACAACCACTTCGATAATCGAGGGATCAGCCGCAAACAGCCAGTGCGCCTCAATCACCTCCAGCCCCTTGTTCATCATGGTCGCGGAATCCACTGAAATCTTCCGTCCCATATCCCAGTTGGGATGAGCGACGGCTTCCTCCGGCGTCACCCGCGCCAGCCGTTCCGGCGTAGCGGTGCGAAACGGCCCGCCGGATGCAGTCAACAGGATGCGACGCACGCCGCAACGCTCAAGTGTTGCACCGCCACGATGCGGCGGCAGCGCCTGGAACACCGCATTGTGCTCGCTGTCGATCGGCAGGAGTTCCGCGCCGTTATCACGCACTGCGGCCATGAACAGATTGCCGGCAGTCACCAGAGACTCCTTGTTGGCAAGCAGTATCCGCTTGCCGGCACGTGCTGCGGCAAGCGTTGGCCGCAACCCGGCGATGCCGACAATGGCAGCAACTACCGTGTTTACTTCGGGCAGGGCAGCAGCATGTTCCAATGCTGCAGGGCCGCTCATGACCTCGGTCGCGACACCTGCCACTTGCAGGCGTTTGCGCAATTGCTCAGCAGCAGCCGAGTCGAGCATCACTGCCAGGATCGGCTGGAAACGACGACACTGCTCGAACAGCACATCCACTTGCGAGCGCGCCGCGAGCGCCACAATCGAGAAACGATCTGGATTGCGCGCAACTACATCCAGCGTACTCGCGCCTATGCTGCCGGTCGATCCGAGTATGGTCAGCTTCTGCATGTTACTGCGCGCCACGCAGGGTCCACGAAACCGCCAGGGCGGCCAGCGGCAATGTCGAAGTGAGCGCATCAATACGATCCAACACGCCGCCATGCCCCGGCAACAGCTGGCCACTGTCTTTGACGCCGGCCTGGCGCTTGATCCAGGACTCAAAAAGATCGCCGATGATGCTCAACGGCAACAGTATTGCCACCAGCGCCGCGGCTGCAAAGCTGGTGACGGAAATCATGTCGCGTAATCCGAAATTCCACACCAATCCATAATACACCGCGACTGCAACCACGGCTCCGGCCACACCCTCCCAGGTCTTGCCGGGACTGATCGACGGCGCGAGCTTGTGGCGGCCCCATGCATGCCCGGCGAAGTAAGCGGCAATATCGGCCACCCAGACGATGCCCAGAATGGCAAGCAACAACAAGGGAATCGCCTGCAGACTGACCAGTGCCAGCCAAGTCGGTACCAGCAGGATCCAACCGGTCAGCGCCAACACCCACGGATTGCGCACGCGCCAGGGTATTGTTAACCAAAGCGGAACGCACCCGCACCAGAATGCTGCGGAAATTGCGTAGATCACCCATTCCGTTACCGCTGCTGCGGACCCGTGCTGCGGAATGAACAAAATGCCCAGCGCGCTCAGCACCAAGCCTGTGCAAAAACTTATGTTGCTGGCACGACCAAAACCCGCCAACGTGCCCCATTCCCAGGCGCCGGCCAGCATCAGGGGCAGCAACGCAAACGCCCAATCGCGCGACGATAAAAAAAACAGCCCGCCGATAAACAATGGGAGCAAGACCGCTGCAGTAGCAACACGGATCAGGAGCATGAGGATTTTGACCGATGAACCGCTCAGGCGCTCGCCACGCGACTACCAGCACCTGCCCCTGCGCTCACCTGCTCGCTGGTACGGCCAAAACGGCGCTCGCGTTGCTGATAGGACGCAATGGCCTGATCCAGGGCGTGTGCGTCGAAATCCGGCCACAGCGTATCAGTGAAATAAAGTTCGGTATAGGCAAGCTGCCATAGCAGAAAATTGCTGATGCGCTGCTCACCGCCAGTGCGTATGAATAAATCCGGTTCCGGCAAGTCGCCCAGCGCCAGATAGGGCAACAACTGCGACTCGGTCCATGCCGTCTCTGCCGAGACATTGTCAGCACGCATCCGGTTAACGGCCTGCATAATGTCCCAACGCCCGCCATAATTTGCGGCCACGGTCAGCGTCAATCCGGTATTTCCTGCCGTCAGGTGTTGCGCATCGGCAATCAGATCAATGAGCACACGGTCAAATCGTGACAAGTCGCCAACGACCCGGAATCGCACTCCATTCCGATGTAAACGCTCCACTTCCTGCTGCAACGCATTGACGAACAACTGCATCAGCAACGATACCTCTTCCGCCGGTCGCCGCCAGTTTTCACTGCTAAAAGCAAACAGAGTCAACGCACTGACTCCCCTCTCCGTGCAAGCACGCACCACGTCGCGCACTGCTTCGACACCTTTGTGGTGGCCTGCGACTCGCGGCAGAAAACGCTGCTTCGCCCAGCGACCATTGCCATCCATGATGACAGCGATATGCTGCGGAATGCCGCTGACTTTGGGAATACCCTGCGTTGAACTGGCCACGGCCTGAGATCAGACTGCCATCAACTCGGCTTCTTTGACTTGCAAAGCCTTGTCAATTTCGGCGATTGAGCGATCCGTCAGCTTCTGCACTTCGTCCTGTGCCCGGCGCTCATCGTCCTCGGCCACCTTCTTCTGTTTCAGCAGATCCTTCAATTGGGTATTGGCATCGCGCCGCACATTACGGATCGCAACACGCGCATTCTCGCCCTCGTGGCGCACTACTTTGATCAAATCCTTGCGGCGCTCCTCGGTCAAAGCGGGCATTGGCACTCGAACGATTTCGCCCTGAGTGGCCGGATTGAGACCGAGATCAGAATCACGGATCGCCTTCTCGATGGCCGATACCAGTTTCTTTTCCCATGGACTGACGCCAATCGTCCGCCCATCGAGCAAGGTGACATTGGCGACCTGCGGCAACGGCGTCGGCGTGCCGTAGTAATCCACCATGACATGATCCAGCAGGCCCGTGTGAGCACGCCCGGTGCGTATCTTGCCGAGATCGGCTTTGAGAGCCTCCACGGACTTTTTCATCTTCTGCTCGGTATTGATCTTGATATCAGCAATCATGGTCGCCTCTGTTCAAACATGCACCATAGTACCTTCGTCTTCTCCCATGACCACGCGCTTCAGCGCCTGCGGCTTGAATATGCTGAACACGTTGATCGGCAATTTCTGATCGCGGCACATGGTCAGCGCCGTGGCGTCCATCACCTTGAGGTTTTTGACGATGGCCTCATCGAACGTTAATTTCTGATAACGCATTGCGTCGGGATGCGTCTTCGGATCATCAGTATAGACGCCGTCCACTTTAGTGGCTTTCAGCATCAAATCGACACTCATCTCCGTTCCGCGCAACGCTGCAGCGGTATCGGTGGTGAAAAACGGATTGCCCGTACCCGCCGCAAAAATGACAACCTTGCCCTCTTCCAGATAGCGCATGGCCTTGCCGCGGATGTATGGCTCCACGACCTGTTCAATATTCAGCGCCGATTGCACTCGGCTCACCAGGCCCTGCTGACGCATGGCATCCTGCAACGCCAGCGCATTCATCACGGTAGCAAGCATCCCCATGTAATCCGCCGTAACACGGTCCATGTGCGCTGCCCCTGGAGCGACGCCACGGAAAATGTTACCGCCGCCGATCACTATCGCCACTTCCACGCCGAGACGCTGCACTTCGGCCACCTCGGTCACGATGCGCCCGATCACCTCGCGGTTAATGCCATATGCATCGTCGCCCATCAACGCTTCGCCGCTGAGCTTGATCAATATGCGTTTATAGGCGGGGGCTTGAGGCATATCATGTAACCTATTGATTATATTGTGTTTTTATGCGTTCTGGCGGGCCTGCCCCACCTGTGCCATAACTTCCGCAGCAAAGTCATCTTTCTTTTTCTCGATACCTTCGCCTACCAGATACAACGCAAAGCTGGAGACCTGCGCATTAGCCGATTTCAACAGTTGCCCCACAGTCTGCTTGTCGTTTTTGACAAAAGGCTGACCCAGCAACGTCACTTCCTTGAGAAACTTCTGTACCGAACCCTCGACGCGTTTGACCATGATCTCCGGCGGGATCGACTTGCCGGACTTAGCCGCATCGTCGACCGCCTTCTCAGCCGCAACGCGGCGTTCGGTTGCAATAGCCTCGACAGACACCCCGGAGGCATCGAGCGCCTTCGGCTTGCTGGCCGCGATATGCATCGCAATGTCTTTGCCCATCGCATCTTCGCCGCCGACCAGATCCACCAGCACACCGATCTTGGCGCCGCCATGGATATATGAGGCCAGTCGACCATTGGCTTCCGTGCGCACAAAGCGACGCATGGATACATTCTCACCAATCTTGCCAATCAGCGCCTTGCGCCGTTCTTCCACTGAACTACCGTCAATCATCAGGCCTGATAATGCATTGACATCGGCAGGCTTGTTCTCGCTTACCAACCTCGCCAACGCCGCAGCAAACCCGAGGAAATCGTCATTCTTGGCTACAAAGTCGGTCTCGCAATTGACCTCAACCATCGCTCCCAGTTTGCCGTCGCCTGAAATATGCACGGCCACGACGCCCTCAGCCGCGACACGCGAGGCAGCTTTGCTCGCCTTGTTGCCCAGCCTGACCCGCAGAATTTCCTCGGCCTTCTCCACATTGCCGCCGGCTTCGGTCAACGCTTTCTTGCATTCCATCATCGGAGCATCGGTTTTTTCCCGCAGTTCCCGCACCATGCCCGCTGTTATCTCTGCCATTGCTGCCTGTCCTCTTACGCCAATTTAAAAAAAAGGGGCTGCGCGCCCCTTGAACGTTTGTTTACGCCGAATCAGGCGCTTACTGATTCGCCGTCTTCGACTTCGACAAACTCGTCGGAGCCGCCGCTGACAATCTCCTTGATGCTGGTGTTGCGTCCTTCCAGCACTGCATCGGCCATGCCGCGTGCGTAGAGCTTGATCGCTCGGCTGGAGTCGTCATTTCCGGGAATCACGTAATCCACGCCATCAGGCGAATGGTTGGTATCGACAATGCCGATAACCGGAATGCCGAGCTTCTTCGCCTCAGTAATCGCACCTTTCTGGTAACCGACGTCGATCACGAACAACGCATCCGGCAGTCCGTTCATATCCTTGATGCCGCCCAGGCTGCGTTCGAGTTTGGTAATTTCACGTTCATACTGCAGCGCCTCTTTCTTTGACAGCTTCTCGAAAGAACCATCTTCGCGCATCAACAGCATGTCTTTCAGACGTTGGATCGACAGCTTGACCGTTTTGTAATTGGTCAGCATGCCGCCCAGCCAGCGGTAATCCACGTAGGGCGATGCGCAGCGCAGCGCTTCTTCGCGCACGATTTCACGCGCCTGGCGCTTGGTGCCGACAAACAGCACACTGCCCTTGTTGGAGGTGAGTTGACGCACGAACTTCAGTGCATCGTGGTACAGGGTCATCGTTTTCTCGAGATTGACGATGTGAATCTTGTTGCGATGACCGAAAATGTACGGGGCCATTTTCGGATTCCAGTATCGCGTCTGGTGGCCGAAATGAACGCCGGCTTCCAGCATTTCGCGCATGGTGACTGACATGATCTAAATCTCCTGTTAGGGTTAATCCGCCACCTGCCCGTGACGACCCGGAATTCCGGGCACCCTTAACGTCGGCAGGTGTGTGAAATACTCGAGAGCCAACCAAGGCGAAAATTTGCCGTGGCAAACGAAACACAATCGAGCTAACTTATTATTTTAGCACGTAAAGCGACCCCTTCCAAGGCATCCACACCCCTCCGCCCCTCCCGCCGCCGCCCCCTTCAAGGGTGCTCATGTGCTCCGCTTCAAGTACCTCCTTGTTGAGGCCCGCCCCCTTCCAGGGAAACCGGAATTTTCGAGCTGTACCAACCTGTTAGAATCGCCAACCACGGAACAACCCCGAAGCCGCGCAGCCTTGGATAGCGCGCACTGAAAGCGCTGTCATGGCCGTACAACCGAAGACCCCAGACGAAATCGAGCAAATGCGGATCGCCGGTCGCCTCGCCGCCGAGGTTCTCGACTTTATCAGCCCGCAAATCCGTGCCGGCATGTCCACCGGTGAAATCGACCGCCTGTGCCATGACTATATGGTCAACCACCAAGGAACGGTGCCAGCGCCTCTCAATTACACCCCGCCGGGCTATACCCCTTACCCTAAATCCATTTGCACATCGGTAAATCACGTAGTCTGCCACGGCGTGCCCGGCGAGAAAAAACTCAAGAACGGAGACACCGTCAACGTCGATGTCACCGTGATCTACAACGGTTTTCACGGCGATACCAGTCGCATGTTTTGTGTTGGGCAACCGTCAATACAGGCGCGCCGGTTGGTGAACATCACTTATGAATGCATGTGGCGCGGCATCCGTGCCGTCAAGGCCGGCAACACCCTCGGTGATATTGGCCATGCCATCCAGACCCATGCCGAGAAGAACGGTTTCAGCGTGGTTCGCGAGTTTTGCGGTCACGGCATCGGCCGCAAGTTCCACGAAGAACCGCAAATCCTGCATTACGGACGGCCCGGCATGGGCATGCGCCTCGAAGCCGGAATGATTTTTACTGTGGAGCCCATGATCAATGCCGGTAAAGCCGATATCCGACAACTTGCGGACGGCTGGACCATCGTAACCAAAGACCACAGCCTGTCGGCACAATGGGAACATACCTTGTTGGTGACTGAAGTCGGTTACGAAGTGCTGACGGTATCAGCCGGCACACCGGCAGCGGCAGAAGTCAACTGACACTTGTTCGCCGCTGACCTATGAGCAGCGCATCAGCTCCGGGCACCGTCAAATTGCGGCAAGGACTTTCTGCGCCGAAAACGCAGCGCGCCATACTCGCTGGTGAGCGCGCCGCACTACAACAAAAATTCGAAAATGGACAGCTCGGGCACGAAATCCTGCAGCAACTTGCGCGACTGACTGATAGTCATCTGCGGATATCGTGGAAAAACTGCGCGATACCGGCAGACATTGCACTGGTCGCGGTCGGTGGCTACGGACGCGGTCAATTGTTTCCACATTCCGATGTCGATATCCTGATCCTGTTACCGCAAACGCCGGATGCCGCGCTGCGCGAAAAACTGGAAGCACTGGTCAGCACCTTCTGGGACATCGGACTCGAAGCAGGTCACAGCGTGCGTACGATCGACGAGTGTTTTGAGGTGGCTGCCGGGGACATCACAATACAAACCAGTCTGCTGGAGTCGCGACTGGTCACTGGCAACCGCGAGCTTCACCGCCGATTCACGCGCAAACTACAGCATTTCATCGACCCCGGTGCCTTCCTGCGTGCCAAGCGCATTGAACAGCAGGAGCGCCATTCGCGGCACGCAGTAACCAATCTTGAACCTAATCTCAAGGAAAGCCCCGGCGGCCTGCGTGATCTGAATACCATCCTGTGGATATCCAAGGCCGCTCGACTCGGCCGGACCTGGCTGGAACTGGCGCGACGCGGCTTCATTACACAGGACGAGGCGACTGCCATTGGCCGCCATGAGCGCGTTCTCGAATTATTGCGAATCCGGCTGCATTTTCTCGCGACACGCCGCGAAGACCGGCTGCTGTTTGATCACCAGACAGCATTGGCCAAACAGCTCGGATTTGCTGATCGCGCCAGCAAACGGGCCAGCGAGCGCCTGATGCAACGTTACTATCAGACTGCAAAAGCAGTATCGCAACTGAACACAATCCTGCTGCAGAATCTCGCGCTACGCATTGCGCCGCCTCCGGGCAATCACATTGTGACCCCCCTGAACAAACGCTTTGTGATCCGTGGCGAATTGCTGTCGGCGCCGGATCAAAAAATATTCGGGCGTGATCCATGCACAATCCTCGAAGCGTTTGCGCTGCTGCAAAAACATCATGAAATCAAAGGCATCGGTGCTGAGACGCTCCGAGCGCTGTGGCGCGCGCGCCGGCGCATCAATCCCACTGCACGTCGCGACCCGCGCATGCGAGCACTGTTCATGAACATACTGCGCAGCCCGACACGCGTGATCCACGAACTGCAGCGCATGCACCGCTATGACATTCTGGGCCGTTACATCCCTGCATTCGGACGTATCGTCGGCCAGATGCAGCACGATCTCTATCACGTTTACACCGTAGATGAGCACATACTCAAAGTGGTGCGCAACGTGCGCCGCTTTGCTGTGCCGGAACTGGCCCATGAATTCCCGCTCTGCAGTCGCCTGATGAGCGAGTTCGAGAAACCAGAATTACTCTACCTGGCCGGCCTGTTCCACGACATCGCCAAAGGGCGAGGCGGCGATCACTCTGATCTCGGCAAAGTCGATGCCCACCGCTTTTGCAAAGCACACGGACTGGAGCCGGCCGATTGTGATCTGGTGGCCTGGCTGGTAGAACAACATCTGGTCATGTCGGCAACTGCGCAAAAGCAGGATCTGAGCGACCCGGATGTCATCAGCGCCTTTGCGCAGCGCGTCGGCGACAAACGCCGCCTTGCCGCGCTTTATCTGCTGACCGTAGCGGACATCCGCGGCACCAGCCCCAAAGTGTGGAACGCGTGGAAAGCCAAGCTGCTGGAAGATCTATTCCACACCACCCAGCGCCTGCTCGCCGGCGAGCACGCCGGGCCGCTGGACAATCAACTTGCGCGGCAGGAAGACGCCATGGCCCGCCTGCGTCTATACGCGATACCTGAAACCGATTACCAGGAATTCTGGCGCCAACTCGACACCGCGTATTTTCTGCGGCATGAGGCGCAGGAAATCGCGTGGCACACCCGGCAACTCTGCCGCCACGTCAACTCGCCCGCGCCTGTCGTCAGGGCGCGACTGTCACCTATAGGAGAAGGCCTGCAGGTCGTGGTCTATGTTGTCGACCAGAAGGAGCTGTTTTCCCGCATCTGCGGTTTCTTCGAGGGGATCAGCTTCAACATCTACGGAGCCAAAATCCACACCACGAAGCACGGCTATGCCCTGGACACATTCCACATCCAGGATGCATCGAACCGACAACCGGGATACCGCGACCTGATCAGTTACATCGAGCATGAACTAACCGGGCTCCTGACAAACAAGGCGCCGCTGCCGCCGCTGACCAAACCGCGTCTGAGCCGCCAGTTGCGGCATTTCCCGATCACGCCCGAAGTCAATATCCAGACTGACGAGCGTGGCACCTATCGCATGCTGTCTATCGTCGCCGGTGACCGACCGGGACTGCTGTCACGCATATCCCGTACGCTGACTGCGTTCGATATCAACCTGCACGCCGCCAAAATCAATACTCTGGGGTCTCGCGCCGAAGATACGTTTGTCATCAGTGGCAGCGCGCTCAACAATCCGAAGAGCGCTGTGAAATTCGAAGGCGAACTGCTCGACAAGTTACGCGTCTGACCGGCACACCGCTTCAGTCGTTGCCGGCATCACCCTCGGGGAACAGTTCATCCGTGAATCCGAAGTAACGCATGTCGCGGATGCGCATCGGATACAGAATACCGTCAAGATGGTCACACTCATGCTGCACCACCCGCGCATGAAAACCTTCGACAGTACGGTCTATCGCAGCGCCTTGCGCATCCATGCCCTGATAACGCAGTCGCCGGCATCGCGGCACCAGACCACGCATACCCGGCACAGACAGACAACCCTCCCAGCCCTCTTCCACCATCGTATCCAACAGTGTGATCAGCGGATTGATCAGCACGGTCTGCGGTACCGGCTCGGCATCGGGATAACGCGGATTCGACTCAATACCAAAAATTACCACGCGCAACGGCACACCAATCTGCGGCGCTGCCAGTCCCGCGCCTTCGTGCGCCCGCATGGTGTCCTGCATGTCGGCAAGCAACGCCTGCAATTCCGGTGTACCGATACGCTCTACCGGCAGCGACACCTGCAGCAGGCGCGGATCGCCCATACGTAACACCAGCCTAATTGCCATGCGCCTGCACCATAGCCGTCAGCAATGCCCTTACGCGTATCATCGCCGCCGCGGAAACTGCAGCAATATCATCCATGGAGACCTTCCCGGCACTCGCACCGCGTCCTGCAGCAGGATTGACGACAACAGCGAGCATTGCATAGCAAAGACCCAGTTCACGCGCCAGCGCGGCTTCGGGCATGCCGGTCATGCCGACCAAATGCGCGCCGTCCCGCGCCATGCGATCAATTTCAGCAGCGGACTCCAGGCGCGGGCCCTGCGTAGCACCGTAAGTGCCGCCATCGCGCAACGATATGCGGGCGCCCGCACCGGCACGCAGCAACCGTTGGCGCATGGACTCGCAAAACGGCTGCGTAAAATCAATGTGCGCCAGCGGTCGCTCGACACCATCAAAATAAGTGGCATCACGGCTATGGGTGTAATCGATGATCTGGTCGGGCACCACCAGCATGCCCGCTCCAAGGTCGCCGGTGATACCGCCCACCGTAGCAACTGCCACTACATCGCGCACACCCTGCGCGTGCAAGGCCCAAAGATTGGCGCGATAGTTGATCCGATGCGGCGCAATGGTGTGCGCCTGCCCGTGACGCGGCATAAACACCACCTCACGGCCCTGCAAGCGTCCGCAAGTCAGTGCGGCGGACGGCTCACCATAGGGCGTCGACACTATCTGCTGACGAATATTGTCCAGATCTGCAAATTGCGTCAGCCCGCTGCCGCCAATAATTCCAAGCATGTTTATCATGCTACCGGTTTATCCGGGTCGAGCGCATACACTGCGGGCAGATTGCGCCACAGACCATGGACATCCATGCCAAAACCGAACACATAGCGGTCAGGCACCTGCACCCCGGTAAAATCTGCCGCGACCGGTTTGGTTCGAG
>JAQBGW010000135.1:0-2674 GCA_032128415.1 Betaproteobacteria bacterium
ATGGGAACTCGCCGAACAATTGGCTTGGCGGCTCAAGCAACGTTTTGCGCCGGGCGGTCTGGTGTTCTACGGCCAAGGCAAGTGGTATCCGGGCGAACCGCTGCCCCGCTGGGCGCTGGGCATACAGTGGCGCAACGACGGCAAGCCGCTATGGCAGGACATTGCCTTGATTGCCGCTGCGGCGACTCCGGGAGATGCGAAACCCGACGACGCACGACGATTTGCCGCGGCGTTAACAACCGCGCTGGGCCTGGCGCCGGAACGCCTGCTGCCGGTATGGGAGGACCCATTGACGCATCTGTCAGCCGAGAAAAAACAGCGCGTTCCCGGAAGCAAACACGCCGCCGGCCACATGCTGCCATTGGGTGCCGATGACAACGGATGGACCAGTTCGCCGTGGCCGCTGCCCGACGATCAAGTCATTCTGATCAATGGCGATTCGTCCATAGGTTTTCGTCTGCCGCTTTCCGCCCTGCCGCAACCGGTTCCAGATGACAAGACGCCTGACAAGATAGTGCGCACCGCGTTGTGCGTCGAAGTCCGTGACAACCGGCTCTATGTATTCCTGCCGCCATTCGAAACCATCCAGCCGTATTTCGATCTGCTGGCGATCATCGAACGCGAACTTGCGAAGTTGAAACTGAAAATCCGCCTCGAAGGCTATGGCCCGCCGCTGGACCGCTTGGTGACCGTGCTCAACGTGACGCCCGATCCCGGTGTGATCGAAGTCAACATTCATCCGGCCGCGAGCTGGGATCAGCTGGTCAACAACACGACTGCACTCTACGAAGAAGCCCGGTCAAACCGTCTGGGCACTGAAAAATTCATGATGGACGGCCGCCATATCGGCAGCGGCGGCGGCAATCACATCACGCTGGGCAGCACATCCGCGGCCGAGAGCCCGCTACTGCGCCGGCCCGATCTGCTGCGCAGTCTGATCACCTACTGGCAGAACCATCCGGCTCTCTCGTACCTGTTCTCCGGCATGTTCATTGGCCCCACCAGCCAATCGCCGCGGGTGGACGAAGCGCGTGACGACAATCTGTATGAACTGGATATCGCCTTCCAGCAACTGGCCGCGATGCAGGAAAAATCCGGCGCTGACCTTGCACCATGGACGATCAACCGGCTGCTGCGCAACTTTCTGGTCGATCTGACCGGCAACACTCACCGCGCCGAATTCTGCATCGACAAACTCTACGCATCTCATGGTGCGATGGGCAAGCTGGGGTTGCTCGAGTTCCGCGGCTTCGAAATGCCACCGCACCCGAAAATGAGTCTTGCGCAAACGGTGCTGATCCGCGCGCTGGTCTCATGGTTCTGGCAGAAACCTTATCAGGCCAAGCTGGTGCGCTGGGGCACGCAGTTGCACGACCGCTTCATGCTGCCGCACTATATTGCCGCCGATTTCCACGACGTGCTGTCCGATCTGCGGCGCGCCGGATACGCGTTTGACGATAGCTGGTTCGCACCGTTCCACGAATTTCGCTTTCCGCGTTATGGCACGGTAATTTACGACAGCATCGAACTCGAACTGCGACAGGCCATTGAGCCGTGGAACGTGCTGGGCGAGGAAATCGGCGCCAACGCCACTGCGCGTTACGTCGATTCGTCGGTCGAACGCGTGCAGACACGCGTCCGCGGCATGACTGAGTCACGCCACGTCATCACCTGCAATGGTCGCGCAGTTCCGCTGGCGCCGACTGGTACACCCGGTGAATTTGTTGCCGGCGTACGCTTCTGCGCCTGGAGCCCACCCTCGGCACTGCATCCGACGATCGGCGTGCAGGCACCGCTGGTGTTCGATATCGTCGACACCTGGAGCCAACGTTCGATCGGCGGCTGCACTTATCATGTGGTTCATCCTGGCGGTCGCAGCCACAGTACGCTACCCGTCAATGCCAACGAGGCTGAAGCACGGCGCGTCGCGCGGTTCTGGGACCATGGCCATACACCGGGCCCGATGCACGTCAAAACCGAGATACCGAATCCCGCATTCCCGCTGACGCTCGACCTGCGCTGGCAGGCCATACCCACTGGCGACCATAAAGAAGTGGATGAGGCTGAGAGAAAGAAAAATACGTAACTTGTTGTTTTTATTTATATTATTATAGAACCGTCTCGTTAATCAACCCACTGCCGCGCATTGCGGAACATGCGCAGCCACGGACCGTCTTCCTGCCACGTCGATGGATGCCACGAATTCTGCGCCGTGCGGAACACGCGCTCGGGATGGGGCATCAGGATGGTGAATCGCCCGTCGGGCGTGGTCAGTCCGGTAATACCCTGCGGCGAGCCATTCGGATTCAGCGGATATTGTTCGGTGACTGCACCGCGGTTATCCACAAAACGCAGCGCAATCAGCGACTGTGCCGCAGTGAGCGCCGCCGCGTCGGTAAACTCGGCATAACCTTCCCCATGTGCCACCGCCACCGGAATACGGCTGCCCGTCATCCCCTTGAAAAACAGCGAAGCTGACTCCTGCACTTCGAGCATTACCAGGCGTGCCTCGAATTGTTCCGACTTATTGCGCACGAAATGCGGCCAGCGCTCGGTGCCGGGGATCAGTTCGTGCAGGTTGCTCATCATCTGACAGCCATTGCACACACCCAGCGCAAAACTGTCGCTGCGCCTGAAAAACGCTTCGAACTCGTCGCGGGCACGGGCATTGAAC
>JAQBGW010000136.1:0-21939 GCA_032128415.1 Betaproteobacteria bacterium
TGAGGAAAACCTGATCCATCCGATGCATATTGCCGATCGCAAGCGGGACAAGGTACGCGCGATGCTCGACTGGTCGCCGGCTGATAAACTGAGCATGCAGTTTGCGGCAGAAGACTCCCGCGACAAATACGGCAATGGCCCCAATGGCAATCCGCTGGGCATACAAAAGGGCGCTGGCAGTCTGTATTCCGTAGATGCCACCTATCAGGTCAAAGCGGATTGGCAAATCAACGGCTGGGTTTCTCTTGACGAGTCTAAGGCCGAGGAGATTACCTATTGCGGCACGGGAACAAACTGCGGCGACAATGGCTCAGGCGGCACCAACCGCAAGGTCAATACACTCAAGGAAAACGGCACTGCATTCGGAATCGGCATTAAGGGCAAGTTTTCCGAGCGGCTGAAAGTGGGCGGGGGCGTCGAGCAGTTTCGCAGCATCAACAAGTACAACCAGACCTTCGTGGGTACTACCCAACTAAATCCTTCGCTGGTACCGACTCCCGACATCACCAACACGATGCTGAAGATCAAGCTGTTCGCTACCTACGCCATGCAGAAAAATATGGACTTGCGCTTTGACCTGATCCATGAAAAATGGAGTACCGACGACTGGTCGTGGATGATGTTCCCGGCCTCCGGACCGACACCGTTTGCCTACGGCCAAACCACCGATGGCACCACGGTAATTGCCAACCCGAAACAGGAATCGACCTTCGTCGGTCTCCGGCTCAAGTACAAATTCTGATCAAAATCCGGTCCAGATCGAACAGCCCGCTCCAGCGGGCTGTTTTTTTGGCGCCGGCGATTGACAGCCGCGAGGATAGGCCGAAAAATAGACCCCAATCATGGAACGCCGCGACTTCATCCGCGTCTGCGCTGCATCCGCGCTGGGCCTGAGTGCCGAGCCGGTGTTTCCCGCGCGCGACGCGCAGCCGCGGCAGTACGGGCGCACCCAGCTCATGGACGGCAGCGGCCGGCCGTTGCGCGCCGCCCAACTCGCTGTGGGCGAGAACTACGTATTCCCCTACCCGTTTGAAGGCACGCCCTGCTTTCTGCTGAATCTGGGGAAACCCACGGTGCAGAACGTTGCTCTCAAAACCGAAGCCGGTGCTGCCTACCAATGGCCCGGTGGTGTCGGCCCACAGCGCGCGATCGTCGCCTACTCGGCCATCTGCTCACACAAGCTGACTTACCCGACCAGGCAGATTAGTTTTATCAGTTACCGCGATCAATCAACGGCGTCAAAAATCAGCAAACCGCGAATGATTCACTGTTGCTCGGAACACAGCGAGTATGACCCGGCTGCCGGCGCACGTGTGGTGGGCGGACCGGCGCCACAGCCCCTGTGCGCGATCCTGCTCGAACACGATCGCGCCACCGATGCCCTGTTTGCGACCGGTACTCTGGGCGGCGAGTTGTTCAATACGTTTTTTGCAAAATACGACATGCGCCTCACGCTCGAACACGGCTCAGCGAACCGCGCACAGCAGCGCGTCAGCAGCAACGCCACCGTCACTGCGCTGTCGCAATTCTGCAAACAGCAGGTGCGTTGCTGAAAATGCTAATGCAATCAAATAGTTATATTAATACCCTGGATCACAACGGTAGAGACGTATCAACGACGCAGCAATTCGGCCAGCCCGGGGGCCAGCCGACACAACGCGCTCTCCGGATCCAGTGCCGCGGGCTGCAGGACATGCAGCATGCCGTAGACGCCGATCGCCGCGATCACCGCACTCGCGGCATAACGCAGCCAGCGCACCTCAAGCCAGCGTTTCGCGCGGGAAACTGCAGCACCCATCAGTAACAGGTTCGGCAGCGTACCCAGACCGAAGGCCGCCAGTATCGCGCCCCCTTCAATCGCACTGCCCGATGCCAATGCAGTCAGCAACATGGCATACACCAGGCCGCAGGGCAGCCATCCCCACAGGGCGCCCAGACCCATTGCATGCAGCGGTGATCGAACAGGCAGGCAATGTCTCGACAAGGGTTGCACCTGTCGCCACAGCAGAGCACCGGCGGCCTCGATGCGATGCGTCACCGGCCGCACACCGGCCAGATTCAGCGCCAGCACAACCAGCGTTGCCCCCATCAGGAACATGATCAGATGCTGCGCCAGCACGCCGCCACGCAGGGCTACACCGCTCTGTCCCAGCGCGCCGGCCAGCACGCCGGCAACGGTATAACTGGTGATGCGTCCGGTGTTATAGGCCAATTGCAAACGCCAGCGGGGTGCGGCACCCGATGATGGCATGCTGGTCATGGCTACGATACTGCCGCACATCGCGGCACAATGAGCCCCGCCCAGCAGTCCGGCGCCGAATGCCGTCAGCATCATCGTCTGCAACCAGCCGCTCATGGCTTCCCGTTACGGCTAGATGACCCGGGAGTAACGCTGCGTCTCCTGCTTGCCGCGCAGAAATCTGTCGAACACCATGCACACATTGCGGATCAGCATGCGGCCACGTGGCGTGACCGTGATCCACTCGTAGTCAAGCTCTACCAGGCCGTCCATAGCAAGTTGGCTCAGTTCCGCAAGTTCCTCGGCAAAATGGCGGTTGAAATTGATCAGGTAGGACAGCTCGATCGACTGTTTGGACACGCGAAAATGGCAGGTCAGTGCCTGTATCACTGCACGGCGCGCCAGATCGTCCTGCGATAACTCCATTCCATGCTTCACCGGCAGCATGTCGCGATCCAGGCTGTCGTAGTACGTCTCCAGGTGGCGATGGTTCTGGCTGTAGGTTGGCCCGATGGCGCCGATGGCCGATACGCCCAGCCCCAGCAGATCGCAGTCCGCATGTGTTGAATAGCCCTGGAAATTGCGGTGCAACCGGCCGTTGCGTTGCGCCACTGCCAGCGTATCGGTGGGTTTCGCAAAATGATCCATGCCGATATAGACGTAACCGGCCTCCCCCAGCCGCTCGGCAGCCAGCCCCAGCAGCTTGAGCTTGATATCCGGCGACGGCAGTTCTGCATCGACAATACGCCGCTGGGGTTTGAAGCGGGTCGGCAGATGCGCATAGTTGTAAATTGCGATACGGTCAGGTGCCGCGGCAATCACGCGCTCCAGGGTGCGGTTGAAACTTTGCAGGTTCTGCTTGGGCAGGCCGTAGATCAGATCGACGTTGATCGAAGCAAAATCTGCTTCGCGGGCAGCCGCCATCACTTCCAGGGTCTGCGCCTCATTCTGGATGCGATTGACGGCGCGCTGCACGTCCGGATCGAAATCCTGCACACCGAGGCTGACGCGGTTGAAACCCATGGCCCGCAGGGCGTGGATGTCTTCGCCATTGACGCTGCGCGGATCGATTTCTATCGAATACTCGCCATTCGGAGCCATCTGGAAATAACGCTTCAAGTGATCCCACAGTGAGGACAGCTGTGTCATGTTAAAAAAGGTCGGGGTGCCGCCGCCCCAATGCATCTGTTCAACAACGCGGTCGTCCTGAAACAGGGGCCCCTGCAAATCGATTTCACGATACAGGTAGTCCAGGTATTTGGCACCCTTGCTGCGATCCCGGGTCACCACCTTGTTGCAGGCGCAGTAAAAACAGATGGTGCTGCAGAACGGCAAATGCACGTAAATCGACAGTGCGCGGTGTATGCCGCCGACGTTCCGGCGCGCCACCCAGGATTGGTAGGTTTCAGGGCCAAACGCCTCTACAAACCGGTCAGCCGTCGGATAGGACGTATAGCGTGGCCCATTGCGGTCCAGGCGCCGGATCAGCTCGAGATCAATCTCGACAGCCAGGTGATCGGCAGGCGCTACAGAAACACTCATGGAATTTCCATCACATTATGGTCGCTGTATTGTGACAACCTGGCACCACGCCGATTTGACATAGATCAATATCAGGGTAGGATCAAGACTACTGCTGACCCAAACCATTGCCCTGCGAACTCACATGACAGCGATACCGCGAATCGTCGATATCGGCAAATCCAAGACCAACTGCTCAGCTTGCAGTCTGAACGAGTTGTGCCTGCCGGCTGGTCTGTCGGCAGCAGAGTTGCAATCGGTAGATCAATTAGTCAATCTCCGGCGACCCGTGAAACGCGGTGAATATCTTTACCGTTCGGGCGGTTCTTTGCATGCGCTCTACGCCATACGCTCGGGTTTCATGAAAAGCAGCGTATTGCACGAAGACGGCCGGGAGCAGGTGGCCGGCTTTCACATGATGGGGGATCTGATGGGCATGGATGCCATCGGCTCCAACCAGCATTTGTGCGATGCGGTAGCGCTGGAAAACACCGATATTTGTGAAATCCCGCTCGATGATCTGGAAAACATGTCGCGCAAGATCCCTGCGTTGCAGCAGCATTTTCATCGTGTCATGAGTCGCGAAATTGCCCGCGATTACGGCGTCATGCTGCTGCTCGGCAGCATGCGCGCCGAAGAGCGGCTCGCCGCGTTCCTGCTCAATCTTTCACAGCGCTTCGCCCTGCGCGGTTATTCATCGACCGAGTTTCACCTGCGCATGACGCGCGAGGAAATCGGCAGTTACCTCGGCCTCAAACTCGAAACCGTCAGTCGCACACTGTCGCATTTCCAGGCGCAGGGGCTGATCGCTGTGCAGAACAAACACCTGCAAATCCTGAAAATCGAGGGCCTCCGGGAACTGGTCGGTCAGCATAGCTGCCGTAGCTGAATCGGCCACTGCAGGAAATTTCAGTCGGGTCGGTTGATCTCCGCAGACGAGCGCTGCAAAAAGCAGGTGAACGCGCTGGAAGCAGCGGCAATTCCCCAGAACATGAAAAAGCCCAGCGAATAAACCGCGGTCGGCGACCAGTGCACTGGCTGCCCGAACAGATAAAGCTCCTGCGGATCGATCAAGGTAAAAAATATCATTTCCGCAATACCGCCGACGATAAACGACGGCCACAATATCCAGATCAGTCGCTTGCCCATCATAGTTACCCTCCGCTCTGCTCCAGGTGTTTCCTTGTCTCCGCGCGGTTCAATCGTTGGATTCCCCGTGCTCACTCTCGGCCATTTTCCTGCGGAAAAATAAATACATCCACACACCGATGCCAATCACCAAAACGATCGTCAGCAAACTGAGTAGGCCGACATCCGAACCAAACAACAGCTTCCAAGCCATGGGATCCCTCCTATTGCAGGTTTGCCGGTTTAAGAATGATGCGATCGTGTACCGGAAACACGGCATCTGCCGTCAACCGCCATGCCGATTGCGCATCTTCAAGCACGAGGATCCGGTGCCCATCCGCCAGCGCCGGAACAATGCCGTCATAGATGCCGGACTTGCCCTTTCGCAGCAATACCGAGCGGTCCATGCCGGCGCGCGTCGGATGCACGATGAGCAGTCGCAATGTGTTCGGCAGCGACACGCCCGCCGCAGCCTCGAGCTGCATGGTGACGCTGCGTCCTTCCCCGGTCATCATGGCGATGGCACGATAGCCGCGCTGCACCGCCAGCTTGTCGCGCTGTATCGTCTGATTGATCGCCATACCCTGTTTGTAATAATCATCAACAACCAGCCCATCGCTGCTGACAATCGCTATCCACAGGGTTGCAAAACCCGCAACCACCACGGTCGCCGGACCTGCCATCAGCAGCCACGGCCACGGCTCCCGGTACCACGGCCCTGCATCGACTTTTGCGATTTCCATTCCGTACTCCTTAGCGGACGAAGAATCGGGATTTTTCATCAGCCCTCACTCCCGCGCGTTCGATTTCATTAATGTGAAATATGATCGCATGCGACCCTGCCGCGAGACCCGTCGGATCAACACGCACTGATACCGGAAACGCCTGTGTCGTCGCTGGCGGCACTTCGAGCGGCTGCTGCGCCACTACTTCCAGCCCCGGCAAACCACTGACGGTCAGCTGGTAGCGGTGCCTATTTTCGTCGGCATTGATGAACTGCAGCCGGTACACGTTCTCAATGCGCCCACCTGCTCCATCGCGCACCATGGCCCCGCGGTCGCGCAGCACATCGACCTTCAGCGGACTTCTCAGCAGCAGCCCGCCGAAAAACGCGATGGCAATGATACCGAGCAGCGCACTATAGACCAGCACCCGCGGCCGCAGCACATGTCGCCGGATTTCAGCGTCGGTGTATTTGCCTGACACTGCGTTTTCCGTGGAGTAACGAATCAGCCCGCGCGGGTAACCCATCTTGTCCATGACTTGATTGCAGCCGTCGATACAAGCGGCGCAACCGATGCACTCATATTGAAGACCCTTGCGGATATCGATGCCAGTGGGACAGACCTGCACGCAGATGTTGCAATCCACACAGTCTCCCAGCCCCAGTGTCTGTGGAACTGCCTTTTTCGTGCGCGAGCCGCGCGGGTCGCCGCGCTTTCCGTCGTAGGTGATGACCAGCGTGTCAGGGTCGAACATCACGCCCTGGAAGCGCGCATACGGACACATGTACTTGCAAACCTGCTCGCGCATCCAGCCGGCGTTGCCGTAGGTGGCAAACCCGTAGAAGAATATCCAGAAGGTTTCCCAAGGTCCGAGCGACCAATAAACGAACGACACCGCCAGCGTCTTGATCGGCGTGAAATAGCCGACAAACGTGAACCCCGTCCACAGCGCAATCGCAATCCATACGCCATGCTTAATCGCCTTCAGACCAACCTTGTGCGCGTCGAGGGGCGACCGATCAAGGCGCATGCGCTGCACGCGGTCGCCCTCAATCACGCGCTCGATCCACATGAACATTTCGGTGTACACCGTCTGCGGACACGTATAGCCGCACCACAGGCGGCCGGCTATCGCCGTAAACAGAAACAGTGCATAGGCCGAAATAATCAGCAACGCCGTCAGAAATATGAAATCCTGCGGCCAGAGCACCAGACCGAAAATATAAAACTTGCGCGATACGAGATCAAACAGCACTGCCTGACGGTCGTTCCAGACGAGCCACGGCGAGCCGTAGAACACCAATTGTGTAGCAACAACCAGCGCGATGCGCCAGCGCGCAAACCATCCGCTGACGGCCCGCGTAAATATCTTCTGACGCACTTCATACAGCGAGATTTCAACTTCGTCGGCGGCCGCAGCTGCCGGCGATGCGCGTTCCGACACGGCCGTTTACTTCCTGAACTGACTCTGAAAACCGAGCACGTACGCAGTCAGCAGGTGGATCTTGCCTTCATCGAGGAAGTCCTTGTGCGCCGGCATCTGGCTCATTCGGCCCCTGACGATGGTCTCGGTGATGGCCGCCTCGGTGCCGCCGTGCAGCCAGATGTCGTCAGTCAGATTGGCAGCGCCAATCTGCTGATTCCCTTTGCCGTCCGCGCCGTGACAAGCCACGCACAGAGTCGCGAATTTGGCCTTGCCGCGTTGAGCACGCAAGCCATTGTGAGTACGCCCGGCAAGCGACAGCACATGATGCACAACGTCGCGCACATCCTCGCCACCGCCGACCGCGGCGCCCATCGGCGGCATCACGCCGTTGCGGCCGCCATTGATCGTCGCACGTATGGAATCGGCCATGCCGCCGTACAGCCAGTCGCCGTCACGCAGATTGGGGTAACCACGCGACCCGCCGGCATCGGAGCCGTGGCACTGTGCACAGTAGTTCAGGAACAAACGCTGACCGATTTCGCGCGCCTGCGAATCGGCCGCCACCATCGTCACGTCCTGCTTGAGAAACCGGTCAATAACCGGACCGAATGTCTTCGCCGCATCCTTCTGCTCGTCTTCGTACTGGACCTTTGAACTCCAGCCCAGATAACCCGCATACGATCCCAGTCCCGGGTAAAGGATCACATAGCCGAAGGCGAACACGATCGTGATGTAGAACAGCCACATCCACCAGCTCGGCATCGGGTTGTGCAATTCCTGCAGATCTTCATCCCAAATATGGCCGGAGGTGCCCGGTTTTTCGCCCGGCGCCAGTCTGCGCGTGGACATCACCTTCAACAACACGCCGCAGGCAAGCAGGCTGGCCACCGTGATGATGGCGATATAGATACTCCAGCCTTCGTGGACAAAATCGCTCATTGTTGCCCCCCCTCTTTACGGGACAATTCCTGCTCGGCTATATCGTCATCGAGCGGCAGGCGCGCCGCCGCCTCAAAATCCGCGTGCCGCCGACCGCTCCAGGCCCACCACACAATGCCGATGAATACGACAAACAGCACTGCCGTCCAGATCGCGCGCACCAAATTGACGTCCATTGGCTACCTCACATTCCGTAACAAGATGCCAAGGCCCTGCAGATAAGCCACCAGTGCATCCATTTCTGTCTTGCCTTTGACCGCTGCGGCGGCCTTGGCGATGTCCTCCTCGCTGTACGGCACACCGAGCACGCGCAGCGCGCGCATTTTCACCGGCAGGATTTCCGCGTCAACGGATGCTGAATTGAGCCACGAGTACGCCGGCATGTTCGACTCCGGCACCAGATCACGGGGATTGGTCAGGTGTACGCGATGCCAATCGTCAGAGTAACGTCCGCCGACCCGCGCGAGATCAGGCCCGGTGCGCTTGCTGCCCCAAAGAAACGGATGGTCATAGACAAACTCGCCGGCCACCGAGTAATGGCCGTAGCGCTCGGTCTCGGCGCGGAACGGCCGGATCATCTGCGAGTGGCAGTTGTTGCAACCTTCGCGGATGTACACGTCGCGCCCCGACAACTGCAGCGCGGCATAAGGATGCAGACCGGTGATTGGTTGCGTGGTCGACTTCTGGAAGAACAGCGGCACGATCTCGACGAGACCGCCAAAGCTGATCGCCAGAATGACCAACCCGATCAGCAGGCCCAGATTCTTCTCGATAATCGCATGACCCGAATGATCCATGTACTCTCCCGACAATTACAATATGTTTATAATCAATAAGTTATGAGTGTTCTCAGGCGTGCGCGCTGGCTACCGCGGGAATCTGTGCGTCCACCGGTCTCTGCCCGACGACGGTCTTGAACACGTTGTAAGCCATGATCAGCATTCCGGAGAAATACAGCACGCCACCGAGCAGCCGCACCGTGTAGTAGGGATAGGTGGCCTTGACCGATTCCACAAAGGCGTAAGTCAGCGTGCCGTCGGGATTGACCGCGCGCCACATCAACCCCTGCATGACACCGGCTATCCACATGGCCGTGATGTAGAGCACGATACCGATGGTCGCCACCCAGAAATGCAGCGTCACCAGCTTCATGCTGTGCATCTCCGTGCGCCCGAACAACCGCGGAATCAGGTAATAGAGACTGCCGATCGACACCATACCGACCCAGCCCAGCGCGCCGCTGTGCACATGGCCGATGGTCCAGTCCGTGTAATGCGACAGCGCATTCACGGTCTTGATCGCCATCATCGGCCCCTCGAAGGTTGACATGCCGTAGAACGACAACGACACGACGAGGAATTTCAGAATTGGATCGGTGCGCAGTTTGTGCCAGGCGCCCGACAGGGTCATGATGCCGTTGATCATCCCCCCCCATGACGGCGCCAGCAGCACCAGTGAAAATACCATGCCGAGCGACTGCGCCCAGTCCGGCAGCGCGGTGTAGTGCAGGTGATGCGGACCCGCCCACATGTAGGTGAAAATCAGCGCCCAAAAATGCACTACCGACAGCCGGTATGAATACACCGGGCGCCCGGCCTGCTTCGGGATGAAGTAATACATCATGCCAAGGAAGCCTGCGGTCAGAAAAAAGCCGACCGCATTATGTCCATACCACCATTGCACCATCGCATCCTGCACGCCGGCATAGGCCGAATACGACTTGGTCATGCTCACGGGAATGGCCGCGCTGTTGACCAGATGCAGAACCGCCACAGTCAGGATGAAGGCGCCG
Organism: Betaproteobacteria bacterium; assembly: GCA_032128415.1. Taxonomy (GTDB): domain Bacteria; phylum Pseudomonadota; class Gammaproteobacteria; order Burkholderiales; family SG8-41. Next base: position 9,771 of record JAQBGW010000136.1, read on the forward strand.
AAAAACCAGTTGGCGACGTAGATGTGCGGTGTCCTGCGCTTGGCCAAGGTACCAAAGAACACCACCGCATAGGACACCCATACGAAAGTGATCAGGATGTCTATCGGCCACTCCAGCTCGGCGTATTCCTTGGAGCTTGTAATGCCCAAGGGCAACGTAATCGCAGCGAGCACAATCACCGCCTGCCAGCCCCAGAAAGTGAATGCCGCCAGCCCGTCGCCAAACAACCGCGCGTGGCAGGTGCGCTGCACCACGTAATATGAAGTGGCAAATAGCGCCGACCCGCCGAAGGCAAAAATCACTGCGTTGGTATGCAGCGGGCGCAGTCGCCCGTAGGACAGCCAGGGCGCCAGATTGAGTTCAGGCCAGATTAGCTGCGCGGCGATAAACACCCCCACCAGCATGCCGACTATGCCCCAGACCACGGTCATGATGGCGAACTGCCTGACCACCTTGTAGTTATACGTCGATTGCACCTGCATGGAGGCCCCCAGCCGAGTGGATCACGCGCGTCAGAATAATCAGCGCCCCGGCACGCCGGTTTGATCTACATCAAACCATGGGCAGACGAGTCAAACTAATGTAAGCGGGTAGCCTCAGGTGCCCGCGAGGGCTCCTCAATCATCAAAAGGAGAACAGCCATGTTCCGCAATATTCTGGTTCCCACCGACGGTTCAGCACTGTCACGAAAAGCCATCAAAAAAGCCGTGGCGTTGGCGAAAATCACCGGTGCCCGCATCACGGGATTCCATGTTGCCCCGGCGTATAACTTCAATGTTTACGCGGATTACATCCCGCCCAATTTCATACTGCCCAAGGAATTTGAAGCCCGCGCCAAGACGGTCGCGGACCGCCGCATGGAATCGGTCAGAAAAGAATGCAGGGCCAGCCGCGTGAAATTCGCCACCTACTACGTGTGCAGTGATTTCCCCGCTGATTCCATCGTCAAGGCGGCCAAAAAATACAAATGTGACCTGATTGCCATGGCTTCCCACGGCCGTAGCGGCCTGACCAAACTGCTCCTCGGCAGCGAAACGCAGAAGGTGCTGGCTAAAACCGGAATTCCGGTGCTGGTCCTCCGCTAGCTATTACCACCAGTCCGGAGCCGGGGAGAAAGCCGCGTGCAACCATGCGGCCTTACCGGCTTCGTGTCCAACCAATCAGCGTAAATTAGTGCGCAGGACACACGAGCAATCCGCCTTTGACATCCACAACCGCATCGCTACCCACCTGGAAACTCCGGGGTCGTTCCCTCTTGCCCATAGTCCAGGGGGGTATGGGCGTCGGTGTTTCCGCGCACCGGCTCGCCGGCAGCGTCGCCGCGCTGGGCGCACTCGGCACCATTTCCAGTGTGGATCTGCGCCATCATCACCCCGATCTCCTCGCCAAAACCGAGGGCGGCCGGGACAAAGCCGCGCTTGACCAGGCCAATCTCGTCGCGCTGGATCGGGAGATCAAGGGCGCACTCGTCCTCTCACAAGGCCGTGGCGCCATTGCGGTAAACGTGATGAAAGCAGTAGGCGCGCACGCCACCTACGTGCGCCAGTCCTGCGAGAGCGGCGCGCACGCCATCGTGATGGGCGCGGGACTGCCGCTGGACCTTCCTGACATGACACGGGATTTCCCTGAAATCGCGCTGATTCCGATTCTTTCCGATGCGCGCGGCACAGCCATCGTTCTCAAAAAATGGCTGCGCAAGAAACGCCTGCCCGACGCCATCGTGATCGAACACCCGCGCTATGCTGGTGGTCATCTCGGCGCCACGCGCACGGAGGAGATCAACGACCCGCGCTTCGATTTTGAAACGGTGCTGACAGGCATCTTTAATTTATTTAGAGAACTGGGCATTGAAAGCGAACGCATACCGCTAATCCCAGCCGGGGGAATCAATAGCCACCATCAGGTGTGCGCCCTGCTCGAACAAGGCGCCGCTGCGGTGCAAATCGGCACCCCGTTCGCCGTCACCATTGAAGGCGACGCCCACCCCGAATTCAAACGGGTGTTGGCGGAGGCAAAACCTGAAGACATCGTCATCTTCACGAGCGTTGCCGGACTGCCCGCAAGGGCCGTGCTGACGCCGTGGCTGAAAAATTATCTGCGCCGCGAGAAAGCCCTGCAATCAAACGCCAAAGCCGACCCGCGCCGCTGCGTGCCGGGATTCGAGTGCCTTACGGTTTGCGGACTGCGCGACGGCATCGCCGACATCGGCCAGTTCTGCATCGATACACGGCTCGTCTATGCACTCAAGGGCGACGTCAAAAAGGGATTGTTTTTCAGGGGCTCGGAAAGTCTGCCGTTCGGCACCGCGATCCGTTCGGTAGCCGATTTGCTGCACTACCTGATGAGCGGCAACATTCCGGCCTGCCATTGAACGGCGATCTTGCCGTGCCGGCGCTGATCGACAACTTAAGACTGCCGCGCTGCTACCCACACCCGGTAGCGGAGATACGACTCCTCGAGACGCATATTTCATGGGTCTTGTTGACCGGCACATACGCCTACAAGATCAAAAAACCGGTAAATCTGGGATTTCTCGATTTCAGTACGCTGGACCTCCGCCGATCGTACTGCGAAGAGGAATTGCGACTTAACCGCCGGCTTGCCCCGCAAATCTACGTAGATGTCGTCAGCATCACCGGCAGCCTTGCCTCGCCATGCATCGCCGGCGACGGCCCCACAATCGAATATGCCGTGCGGATGCGGCAATTTCCCCAGGACACCCTGGCCAGCACCCTGCTGACCGGCGGACGACTCCTGCCGCAGCATCTTGAAGCACTTGCCGCAACGCTGGCGGCGTTCCATCAAGCCGCTCCCGCCACCGATGCTCGCAGCGGATTCGGCACGCCACAATCGATTCTGGAAGTTGCCCTGCAAAACATCGATCAGCTGTCACCGCTACTGACCATGCCTGAGGACACAAGCACCCTTGCCACGCTCCGTTTGTGGACGGTGCGCGAGCACAGCGCACGGCTGACACAGATGGAACAACGCAGGATCAGCGGTGCCGTACGCGAATGCCACGGCGACCTGCATTTGGGAAACATTGTGCTCATTGGCAACAGTCTTGTGCCGTTCGACTGCATCGAATTCAATCCGGCACTGCGCTGGAATGATGTCCTCAGCGAAGCCGCTTTTCTGGTCATGGATCTGCATGACCGTGGCCATCCCCGCCTGGGCTGGCTGTTTCTCAACGCCTATCTCGAACACACGGGGGACTACGCGGGACTGGCGTTACTGCCCTTCTATCTGGTGTACCGCGCCATGGTACGCGCCAAGGTTCATGCACTGCGCGCCTCCCAGCCGGGGCTTGATGATAAAAAGCGTGCATCATTGCTCCAGGCCAGCAAGACTTATCTGGCATTAGCCACGGCATTCGCGCATCGCCCAAGTCCCGTCCTGATGATCACCCACGGCCTGTCGGGATCGGGCAAGAGTCGCATTGCCGGTGAGTTGATGCAGCAATTCGGTGCAGTGCGTATCCGCTCCGACGTCGAACGCAAACGCATGCGTGGGCTCCCGTCATCGGCCGATACCGGCAGCGCCGTCGCCGCCGGCATCTACAGCGCCGAGGCGACACAGCGCCTGTACCATCATCTCGCCGAACTCGCGCGCAATATCCTCGAAGCCGGACAGACCGTGATCGTGGACGCGGCCTTCCTGCAACGCCCGCAGCGCGACCTGTTGCGCAAGATTGCCAGCACATGTGCGGCGCCGTTCCTGATCGTGAGCGTGACCGCGTCGAAAGAAATACTCTGTGACCGCATCCGTCAACGCTGTCTGGCGGGCGGTGATCCGTCAGAAGCCGATGTCGCCGTACTCGAACATCAGCTCGCCACCCAGGAACCGCTCGCAGCCGACGAACTGAAATCGATCGTTGAATTGCCGAGCGATCAACTGACACCGGCAGCGTGCTGTGAACGGGCGATTGGTGCGTTGAACGCAGCATGCCCGAAAAATATATCTTAACTTGTTGTTTTTATTTGATATTTTATGTCGCGCTCACCCACGGAAGCGGATTGCGGGTCAACGCCACCGACACGATGTAGATAAACACCACCTGCGCGGCCAGCCACGCCTGCACGCGTTCGCCACGAGTGCGGCCGAATCGCAGTGCCACCATACCGAGGCCGACGTAAACGAACAGCGCGACCACCTTGGCCGTGATCCAGCCGGCGACAAATGGATACTGATGCAGCATTAGGGCGAGAGTGATCGCGCTGCCGAGCAGCAGCGTGTCGATGACATGCGGGACGATCCTGACCCAGCGACGATGCAGCAGCGATGAATCCCGCAGCATCCACACGCCGCGAATGAAAAAAAGCGCATAGCTGGTCACCACGCAAGACACGTGGATCAGCTTCAGTGTTGCGTAATCGATCTGCACCTTCGGCTGATGAATGCTGCCGGGCTCAAGGCAGCAGATTGACGCCGTCGAGCGGGTCTTTCGCGCGCACCGCTTCAATCTCCGCGTCGAACGAATCAAAGCGCCCGCTCTCAACATCCAGCACCAGCACCTTGCCCTCTTCAATCAGGTAGTGCCAGCCGCGCAGATAGATTTCGCCAGCCTCCACTCGCCGCCGCACCATGGGATAGTCCATCAGCCGCTCGAGCTGCAACGCCACCGAGCGTTGCTCGGTACGACGCAACGCCTCTTCTGACATCGTCACCGGCAACACCGCGTCACGGCCAAGTTCCAGCCACTTTGTCATGTGTCTCGCCTCAGCAGGCGGATCGGTGTACAGAGCGCGTATCGCACCACAATGGCTGTGACCACAGACAATGATCTCGCGCACATGCAGATTGAGTACTGCGAATTCGATGGCTGCCGCCGTCCCGTGATAACCGTGGGAGGCATCAAACGGCGGCACGAAATTACCCACATTGCGTACGACAAACAACTCGCCAACGCCGCTGTCCATCAGCAGGTGCGGCACGACGCGCGAATCACAGCATCCGATGAACAGCACCGTAGGATGCTGCCCCTTATCCACCAGGTCCTTGAATTGTTTCCGGAGTCGGGGAAAGTAGCGGGTATGAAAGCGTCGCAGACGGCTGATTAGTTGATCAGGCATAAATTGTTCTTGTGGAAACATCGCGCGGCGTCACGCTGATGAGATCGCGCCTTTCATTATCAATCGGGCTCACCAAACATTTCAAATTTTGATTCGTGATTGACAACTGGTCACCCCGGTTTTCCGTCCAGCCGCGGGCGCGTCAGCACCGGCCAGTAACGAACAGCATACAGTCCAAAAGCAGCCGCCCATAACGCACTGGAAACCTGAACGCTGACCATATACAAGTCCACGGAAACCATGCCGCCGAAAACACGGACCATCGCTGCCACCTGTATTAACAAGAAGCACGTCAACTCGTAGCGATCAGCCACCAGCGGCCGCGCAGTATGGCCGCGTGCCGTGCGGGTCATCATACCGATGGTCAGTCCGCCGATTGCGCCTACGGTCAATGCATGGATTGCGAACGTATCCGCGAGCAAGCCAAATTCGGACAGCGCGCGCAAGGCAAGATGGCAAACAATCCAGGCATAGGCTGCATGCAGTATCCACACCAGCGGCACTGCAAGGGTGCGCCACGGCCGCCACAGATACAGGCGCACACCATGTGCGATCGCCCCAATCAGTGCAATTCCCGCCACCCATACGGAATACAATTGAAGAAGATCAGCAATGAACAGCAACAGCACGGACGCTAGCGCCAGTTTTTCGACCAGCGCGTGGCGCGTGGCACCCGCACCGGGCACGCCATTGTTGGTGAACATCGGTATCACCCGGCCCCCCATGACCGCCATGATGAACAGCATCACATCCAGCCCCAGTACCAGGCCCAGCCGCGGCGGCAGCTCGAAAACACCCCGCAGACCGAGATGCAGGGCGACGATCAGCGTGCCCATCAGCGCGAGCAGGCCGACGAAGAAATAGTTGCGGACATTGCGCGAGCGCAGCAACGGGATTGCAATCGCCACGGCAAGCGCCACGGGGAACGCTGCGTTTACCGCTGCGGCCCAGGTATTGAAAGGCGTCAGCACCAGTATCCGACCAGCCACCCAGAGTGCTGCCAGCGCCATCAGAGGCACACCAACCGGCGTCGGTAGTCCCGTCCAGGAACGTACGGCAGTCAGCAGGAAGCCCGCGACAACAGCTAGCGCGTATCCGAACAGCATTTCATGGCCGTGCCACAAATGTCCTTGCAGGTAGGCGAACGGCAATAAACCCGAGTACTGCGCAGTCCACAGCAACACACTGATGGCGCTGAATGCGCTGGCAAGCAGGTAGAAAGGACGGAAACCCAGGCTCCACAGCGCGAAGCCTGCCACTGCCGCGGTCAACCGAACAGCAAGGGCTGGCCCTGCCGATCGAACGGCAAGAACGAGCCAAAAGCGCCACTCTTGACGCCTTCAATCATGCGTTGCAGCGATTGATCGGCTTCCATGCTCGTCGGCGGTCGGCCACCACGCCCGGACAGGCCGGCCACAAAAACGACGGTCCAGTCGCTGCCGAACTGGCGTGACTCCTCCACCAGTGCGGAAAATGTACTCAGTTCTCCGGGATCCTTGTCCACAGACATCAGCGGCACCAGGGTGCCGCCCTGTCCGGATTCAAAACGGGCGCGTTGCTCGGGTGTACTGTCTTCCGGCAGCGCTGCATCGGCAAAAACGAACAGCAACCGCTGTGGCTCCGGCTGATGTCGGGCAGCATTTAACAGATCTTCAAAGCTGGATATATTCATTTCGACTTACCCGGAAAATAGAGTATTGCCTGACTATGCACGATTACTGCACGAGCGGCGTATCAGCTGCATCAAGATCAACACCTGTCACTACGGCCTCACCAGCCAGCAACTGCATATACTGACGCAACGCCGTCACATAGGTTTGCTGCCGCAATGAATTTGCCACGGCACCGCGTACCTCGCCGAACGACCGCGCAATGCCGGGTTCACGCCCGAGCACCTCGACGACATGCAGGCCGAAACGGCTGTGCACCAAACGCGGCAACACGCCCACTTCGACGTGTCCGAACAGTTCTCGCGCAAACTCCGGCGCGCAGTCTTCAGCACTGAGCCACCCCAGATCACCGCCTTCGGCACCGCTGGGACAATTCGACAATTCACGGGCAGCGTTGGAAAATACACCGGCTGATTGGCCGTCATGACAGCGCACATCCAACAGGGCGATTTCCGCGCGTTTACGCAAGGCCACCACATCGACACCCGGCGTCACCGCAAAAAGTATATGCCTGACATGCACACGTTCACCCGTGCGATAGCTGCTTTCATGTGCCGTATAGTGCCGGCGGCAATCTTCCTCAGACGGTTCAGGCCCTGTCAGGGTTTGCTCCAGCAGCATCTCAATCGCGCTCGCCGCCGCTTCGCTGATTACGCCGTCGACCGAGGGCATGTCGCTCGCAGCGAGTAAACCGGCGGACAGCGCCGCCTGGCGTAACAGCTCGGTGCAGGCACGCTGTCGCAATGCACCTGCGGCGAGCGTTTCTTCGTACCGGTTCAGGACCACACCATTGATGCTGGCTACAGGGTTCGCGATAACGGAATTGGTAATCATGATGGAATACTCGGGATTTTTTCAGGTGCTGGTGCCGGGCTGCCGCGGTTGATTGTGACCGGCCGGCACATTGAGCCGCCGGCTGCGTACCACCTGGCGCGGCCGAAACAGATAGAACACGGTCGCAAAACCGCTCCACACATGCACCAGCCGGCTGAACGGGAATAGCAGGAAGATGGTCATGCCCAGCACCATGTGCACCTTGAATGGCCACGCCAGCGGAATCAATGATTCCGCACCGCCAACACGAAAAGTAAACACGCGCTGCGCCCAGTCCGACAGTATCAGCATCGTGCCACCATCAGCGTGCGCCAGAGAGTACGGCAGGGTCACCAAGCCTAGCGTCAACTGCACCCACAGTATGATCAGGATCGCCAGATCGGTGCGATGGCTGGTCAGACGGATGCGGGGATCAAACATACGGCGGTAGATCAGCAGACTTAGGCCGATAAAACAGACGAAACCGGCGATGCCACCCGCGATGATGGCCAGCAACTGCTTGTTGGCCGGAGTGATGAAGGGCTCGTAGACCCAGTGCGGCGTGAGCAAGCCCACGAAATGGCCAAAAAAGAGAAAAAGTATGCCGACGTGGAACATATTGCTGCCCCAACGCAACGTGCCTGTGCGCAAAAGCTGCGACGAATCGCTTTTCCAGGTGTATTGATCCCGGTCATATCGCGCCAGACTGCCCATCAGGAAAACCACCATGCAGATGTACGGGTATGCACTGAATAGAAAGGTGTGCAGATAGGATTCAAAGGCGCTCATAGGGCCGCTCCTGTATTGGCATTCTTGCGGACAAAGTGAATGGGCTGCGCCTCGCCGGGCTTGGCCTGACCCTTGACCGAGCACCCGCCAAACACCGGCGGCTCGGCCCAGGTTTCATCCAGCGGCTGCTCGACGGCAAGCTTGACGGCCTGCGCCTTTTCACCAGCCAGTTCCAGCAACGCGCCGAGTACGCTGGCGTACGGGCTGCCTTGCTGTTGTAACGCGCTGAATATGGCATTGAAAATATGGGACATTTCCCCCAGAAAGGCGCGCGCCTCAGGCGGCGGTTGGGTGGAAACAAACTCCAGCACGGCAGGCAGGTAATCCGGTAACTCGCCCGGCGCCAGATACAAACCTGCTTTTTCGTAGGTTTGCGCCAGATCGATCATTGCCGGGCCGCGATCACGCGAATCTCCGTGCACATGCTCGAACAGATGCAACGAAGTGGCGCGGCCACGATCAAAAAGCTGAACGTAGTTGGCCTCGGTCTCCAGAAGGGCAGTGCTCGCCAACGAGTCGATCAGCGCGTTGAGCTCCGTCTGTCGCGCAGTGGACAGCGCACCTTCCCGGCGCAGAATGTCACGCATCTCGGGCAGGCATTCAAGAGTGCCGGCATCAGGGTAGCTCAATAAAGCCGCCAGCACCCGCAGACTGCCAGGGGCCGTTACAGATTTTGAGAGTCCTAGCACGATCAGACCTCCAGCTTAATAGGAATGGTACGTTTCTTCTCGCTGCCGAACAGGCTGGTCTCGCCGGTACCCTCCGAGCAGCCATTGCCAAACGAGAAGCCGCAGCCACCGCGTACGTTGAACGTATTCTCGGCGTATTCGCGGTGAGTGCTGGGGATCACAAAGCGATCCTCGTAGTTGGCAATCGCCATGATGCGGTACATCTCCTCTACCTCGTCCTGGGAGATTCCCACCTGCTCCAGCACTTTGGTATTGATACGCTGGTCGACATGTTTTTCGCGCTGGTAGGCGCGCATGGCGAGCATGCGCTCGAGCGCACGCACCACCGGTGCCGTATCACCGGCAGTCAGCAGATTGGCCAGATATTTGACCGGTATGCGCAATTGATTGACGTCAGGAATTTCACCGTTGGCCCCCACATGACCGGCATTGGCCGCCGCACTGATCGGCGACAGCGGCGGCACGTACCAGACCATCGGCAGCGTGCGATATTCAGGATGCAGCGGCAATGCCACCTTCCACGTCACCGCCATTTTATAAACGGGGCTGTTGCGCGCCGCCTCCATCCATTTATCCGGGATGCCGTCGATCGCAGCCTGGGCTATGACTTGCGGATCGTGCGGATCCAGAAAGATGTTGAGCTGGGCGTGGTACAGATCGCGGTCATGCTCGACGCTGGCCGCTTCCTGAATACGATCGGCATCATAGAGCAGCACACCCAGGTAGCGAATGCGGCCTACGCAGGTTTCCGAACAGACGGTCGGCTGCCCCGCTTCAATGCGTGGATAGCAGAATATGCATTTTTCCGCCTTGCCGCTTTTCCAGTTGTAATAGATCTTCTTGTACGGACAGCCGCTGACACACATGCGCCAGCCGCGGCACTTGTCCTGATCGATCAGCACGATGCCGTCTTCCTCGCGCTTGTAAATCGAACCCGAGGGGCAACTCGCCACGCACGCCGGATTCAGGCAGTGTTCGCACAGCCTGGGCAGGTACATCATGAAGGTATTCTCGAACTGCCCGTAGATGTCCTTCTGGATGTCGTCGAAGTTCTTGTCCTTGGAACGCTTGCTGAATTCGCCACCGAGAATTTCTTCCCAGTTCGGTCCCCAGACGATCTTTTCCATGCGCTCGCCGGTCAGCAAGCTGCGCGGGCGAGCGACCGGCGACGCCTTCATCTCGGGTGCGTTGTGCAGGTGCTGGTAGTCGAACGTGAACGGCTCGTAATAGTCATCGATCTCCGGCAGATTTGGATTAGCGAACAAATTCATCAAGATCGACCACTTGCCTCCCTGCTTCGGCTCGATCTTGCCGTTAGTTTTACGTACCCAGCCACCGTTCCATTTCTTCTGGTTTTCCCATTGCTTGGGATAGCCAATGCCGGGCTTTGTCTCGACGTTGTTGAACCACGCGTACTCCATGCCCTCGCGGTTGGTCCAGACGTTCTTGCACGTGACCGAGCAGGTATGACAGCCAATGCACTTGTCCAGGTTCAGGACCATGCCGATTTGCGCACGCACTTTCATGACTTTTCTCCCATCACCGCCGCCTGATCTGCCGGCTGATCCAGCCAGTCGACTTTGTTCATCTTGCGCACGATGACGAACTCGTCACGGTTAGTCCCGACGGTGCCGTAGTAGTTAAAGCCGTAGCTCAACTGCGCATAACCGCCAATCATGTGGGTTGGTTTGGTGACGATGCGCGTTACCGAGTTGTGAATGCCGCCGCGCGCACCGGTGATCTCGGAGCCGGGCACATTTATCGTCTTCTCCTGCGCGTGATACATCATGCACATGCCTTCCTTGACGCGCTGGCTGACCACTGCCCGGGCGCAGATCGCGCCGTTAATGTTGAACAGTTCGATCCAGTCGTTATCCTCGATGTCCACTTTGCGTGCGTCGGTTTCCGATAGCCACACGATCGGGCCGCCGCGCGACAGAGTCAGCAGAAGCACGTTATCGGTGTAAGTGCTGTGAATGCCCCACTTCTGGTGCGGCGTGATGAAGTTCAGCACCACTTCGGCGTTGCCGTTGCCTTTGCCCTTGTCTTGCATCGGACGGATCGTCTTCAGGTCGACCGGCGGCCGGTACACGCACAGCCCCTCGCCGAAGCCGAGCATCCATTTGTGGTCCTGGTAAAACTGCTGTCGGCCGGTCAGCGTTCGCCACGGAATCAACTCATGCACGTTGGTATAGCCGGCGGTATAGCTGACGTGCTCCGATTCGATACCTGACCAGGTCGGTGACGAAATGATCTTGCGCGGTTGCGCCTGCACGTCGCGAAAGCGGATCTTTTCGTCTTGCTTCGCCGCAGCAAGATGTTTGTGCTCGCGCCCGGTGATTTTCGAAAGCGCTTCCCATGCCTTGACGGCGACTTCGCCGTTGGTTTCCGGTGCCAGGGACAAGATCACTTCGCACGCATCGATGTCGCTCTCGATCCGCGGCATCCCTTTGCTGATGCCCTCGTCCGTCACCGGATAGTTCAGTTGTTTCAGGAACTCGACTTCATGTTCGGTGTTCCAGGCGATGCCTTTCCCACCGTTACCGGCTTTCGCCATCAGCGGCCCGAGCGCGGTGAATTTTTTGTAAGTATTTGGATAGTCGCGTTCGATGACCGCAATTTGCGGCGCGGTCTTGCCGGGAATCAATTCGCACTCGCCTTTGTTCCACTCCTTGACCATGGTGGCTTGCGCGAGCTCGCCCGGCGTGTCGTGCATCAGTGGCGTCAGTACCACTTCTTTTTCAATACCGAGTTGCCCTTGCGACACTTGCGAAAATTTCTTCGCGATGTTCTTGTAGATATCCCAGTCGGAACGCGATTCCCACACCGGGTCCACTGCCGCCGATAGCGGATGAATGAACGGGTGCATATCGGACGTGTTCAAGTCGTTCTTCTCGTACCAGGTGGCAGTCGGCAAGACGATGTCCGAGTACAGGCAGGTAGTCGACATGCGAAAGTCCAGCGTAACCAGCAGGTCGAGCTTGCCCTCCGGTGCGCGCTCGTGCCACGTAACCTCTTGCGGCTTCTGTTCGCCGTCGGCACCGAGTTCCTTTCCCCTGCACGCCGTGCGACGTTCCGAGCAGGTGTTTCAGAAAATACTCGTGCCCTTTTCCAGAGCTGCCGAGCAGGTTCGAGC
>JAQBGW010000137.1:0-7214 GCA_032128415.1 Betaproteobacteria bacterium
GCCGATAATGTAAAACGTCGCACCGATGGTGCCCATGATCAGGTATTGCAGGGCCGACAGCGGTGCGCGGCGCAAACTCCCCATGGCAATCAGCACATAACTCGACAGCGATGAAATCTCCAGAAATACAAACACGTTGAAGGCGTCGCCGGTGACCGTCATACCCAGAAGACCGCACAGGCACAGGACGAACAAGGCATAAAGTAGATAGTGACGGTCGGTCGGCACTTCGGCGGCAATACTCTGACGCGCATACGGCAAAACAACCGCCCCGATCAGTGTGATCAGCACCAGCACGTAGGCATTGACGGCATCGACCCGGTATTCGATGCCCCAGGGCGGCGGCCAACTGCCGATCGCATAAGAGATCACGCCAGCTGATTGAACTTTGACGAACAACGCGATCGCGATCGCCAGGGAAACCCAGCTGACCATCGTGGCCACCAGCCAGCCCATGCGTCCACTGCGTAGCAATACGATCAGCGGCGCAGCCAGCAGCGGCACCACGACCTGCAAAGCAGGCAGATGATCGAGGATCATGTCTGCTCCGGTTTCCGGCCGTCTTGTTCGGCACTGCGGCGCTCAATGTCGAGGATCTCATCCTCCTCGAGGCTGCCGTAGGATTCGTGCAGGCGCACGACCAGCGCCAGTCCGAGTGCGAGCGTCGCCACACCAACTACAATGGCAGTCAGGATCAGTACATGCGGCAATGGATTGGAATAAACCATGTAACCTTCGGCGACGATCGGCGCCGTGCCACCGATCAGCTTGCCGGGCGCAATATAGAGCAGATAAACCGAGGTCTGAAAAATCCCCAGCCCGATCAGTTTCTTGATCAGATTGCTGCGCGCAACCACGATGTACAGGCCCGCGATCATCAGCAGGATGGTCACCCAGTAACTATAGTGGCTGGCCAGTGTCATGCTTGGCCCGTCATTCGCTGGCCTTGCGACCGCGGCCGGCAAAGACGTAAAAGATTTTCAACATTACGCTGCTGACGGTGATCAACACACCGAGCTCAACCAGAAAAATGCCACGATGCTGCCCCACCACCGGGTCGGCCGCCAGCACAAAGTAATCCAGGAAATTTCCACCGAGCAGCATGCCGGCCACACCAACCCCGGCATAGAGCAGGACACCAAATGCGATCAACGACTCGACCACCGCATCCGGCACCAACGCGCGTGCTGCCGGCAGACCGAAAATGAGTGCATAAAAAATAATGGCAGCGGCACACATCACGCCCGCCTGGAACCCACCGCCCGGCCCGAAATCACCATGAAATTGCACGTACAGTGCAAAGAGCAGCATGAACGGGATCAACAGCTTGGCAACGACGCGCAGGACGAAGAAATCGCGCATCAGCGGCCCCCACCTTCTTTGCGCCGTCGACGCAGCAGCGCAATAACACCGATACCGGCAGTAAACACCACCGTCGTCTCGCCCAGCGTGTCAAATCCGCGGTAGCTCGCAAGCACTGCGGTCACCACATTGGGCACACCGGTTTCCCGCGGTCCGTCATGGATATAGCGTGGAACAACGTGCGTATGAATCGGCGCCGCGGGATCCGAGAAGGCCGGCAGCCCCAACGTGCCGTAAACCAGCGCACCAGCGACGCCAACAGACACCAGCAAGGCCGACCATGTCCGGCGTAAAGGCCGCGACTCATCCCCTCGAGTCAGGTGCAGCGCGCCGAGAAACAACACCGTTGAAATCCCCGCACCTACTGCCGCCTCGGTCATCGCTACGTCCACCGCGTCAAGCGCCACCAGCACGGTCGCCATTAGAAAACTGTAAATCCCGCCCAGCACTACAACCGAGAACAGGTTGCGCTGCACGACCATGGTCAGCACCAACACCACCATCAGTGTCAGCAGCACATTGATGATCAGCGCTTCGATATCGCCTCCCCGGTTAACTTATCAGCAGCCAGCAACGGTCTCATCCCGCGGGACAGCGCCGCCTTGCACAAGGCGTGGGTCGCCGTCGGACTGGTAAATACAATCAGTATGCCAATAATGATCAGCTTGACGGTGACCAGGGTAAAGCCTGCCTGCAGCATCAGGCCTGCGAGCAGCAGCCCCGCCCCCGCAGTGTCGGGAACGCTGGCTGCATGCGCGCGCGTAAAAAAATCAGGCATGCGGATCATTCCTATCGTGCCGATGACGCAGAACGCCGCCCCAGCCGCGATGCAGACCCAACTCAGAACGAAGATGAGTTCACTCATTGCTGCCTCCACCACCAGGCTCTCCGAGATCTCCGAAACGAAAAAACTTCAGCACCGCGACGGTACCAATCACATTAAGCAGGCCGTAGATAATGGCCAGATCGAGAAATTCCGGACGCCCAGTCAGAAAGCCAATCACCGCGAGCAGCAGAACTGCCAGCGTGCCTATGGTGTTGGCGGCCAGTACGCGATCAAAAACCGTGGGGCCCATCATGGCGCGCATCAACGCCATTGACAACGCGACCAGCAGCCCAGCAGCAGCGGCCGTAAACATATCAGTCGCCGCCCCTGTTTACCGGCGCCGCCCGCTGTCCCTCAAAACTCTGCACCCGGCTATTCATCTCACTGTCGATGCAGGCGTGTGCGCTCTCGCGGGTCAGCCCATGCACAACGAATTCGCCAGGCTCGACCTCAATTGCAATGGTCGCCGGCGTCAGCGTAATCGAGTTGGCATGAGTCACCAGACCGACTGCCGTGCGCTGACCTGGTGCGAATTTCACCAGCGTCGGCGAAATTGGCAACCGGGGATCCAGAATGATCTTCGAGACCATCCACGCTGATTTCAGGATTTCCTTGAACAGCCAGGGCCAATAGGTCAGCAGGCGGGGTCCGAGATGAAACGGATGCCCTTCATGGTCGACAACATCCATGCGGTATGCAAACCAGGTTACCACCAGTGCCGACAGCGCACCCGCACCGAGCAGGAATGGCGTAAAAAATCCGGACAGCACCACCCAGAATAATAAAAGTAAGGCAAACAGGCTGATGAATCGGATCATGGGATGCGGGGCTCTGGCTGCGCGGGGTCGCTGCACATTTTTTTACTCCGCTGATTCTACGTTTTCTCCTGCATCGCCACAACCTGCGCGGTCACGACTGCACTGTCCTGTAGAGCAGCCCGCGCCGCACCAGAAATTTCTCTACTTCAACCGCCCCCATCACCACCGCGGCGCACGCCCCACACGTCGCAAGCTCCGCGGCAGACAGGGGAACCGTGCTGAATATACGGTTGAGTGCGGGCACATAGAGCAACGCAAGGTGTAACGCAACAGTCAGTCCCACTGTAATCAACAGCGGTATGTTAGAGCTCAGGCCGATGGTCATCAGCGACTCACGGTTCGAGCGTATCACCATCACATGCCCCAATTGTGTGAATGTCAACGCAGTGAATACCATGGTCTGCCAGTGTGCGTTGCCTGCATTGATGCTCCAGGCCTGCAACCCGAGGATCAGCCCGCTCATCAATACGCCCACCCACAGCACGTGCTGCCACATGCCACGCGCAAATATCGTCTCCTGGGGCGGATGTGGTTTGCGTTTCATGATGCCGGCCTCTGCAGGTTCCGCAGTCAACGCAAGTCCCGGCAACCCGTCAGTGACCAAGTTCACCCAAAGTATGTGCAGCGGCAGCAGTGGCAGCGGCATACCAAGGAAAGGCGCCAGAAAAATCAGCAGCACTTCCGCGAGATTCGTCGTCAGCACGTATTTGATGAACCGCCGGATATTGTCGTAAATCCGGCGTCCGCCGCGCACCGCTGCGACGATGGTCGCGAAGTTGTCATCAAGGAGCACCATGTCCGAAGCTTCACGCGCAACGTCAGTGCCACCACGGCCCATGGCCACACCGATGTCGGCGCGCTTCAACGCCGGCGCATCGTTGACGCCGTCACCCGTCATGGCCACCAGTTCACCATGCGCTTGCAGAGCCTGCACCACGCGTATCTTCTGCGCCGGATCGACGCGCGCATATACAAAAGTCTGTCGCACGCGGGCGCCCAACTCCGCATCGCTCAGCGCGGCCAGCTCACGACCGGACATTACCGCATCCCCGCCACCGACAATGCCCAGCCTTCGGGCAATCGCCCGCGCCGTAGACGGATGATCGCCAGTGATCATGACCGGCGTAATCCCCGCAGCACGACAAGTAGCCACGGCTTCAGCCGCTTCCATGCGCGGCGGATCGATCAAGCCCACCAGCCCGATAAACTCCAGATCCTGTTCCACCGCATCCGAGGTATTGAGTTCGGGTATTTCATGCCACCGCCGGCAGGCGACAGCCAGCACCCGCAAGCCCTCCGCCGCCATCTCGCCGGCCACACGCTCCAGCGCCGCGCGGTCAATCGCCACCCTGCCGTCATCCGCCATCACAGTAGCGCACCGCGCCAGCACGGCTTCGGGCGCACCCTTGGTGTACGCCATAACCCCATCGCCAATGGCATGAAACGTAGTCATGCGCATGCGCTCCGAATCAAACGGCAGCTCTGCGCGACGCGGCGCATCACGCTCCAGTTCCTCTCGGTTGAAACCCGCGTGATGTGCCGCCTCGTACAGCGCTACCTCGGTTGGATCCCCGACCACACCGTCATCGTTGCCCGCAGCGTCATTGCATAGAGCGATTGCGGAAAACAAGCGCTCTGCTGCAGGACCCGTCACCTGATTAAACGCAATAACCTTTCCACCAACCAGACAGGATTCGACACGCATCCGGTTTTCCGTCAGTGTTCCGGTTTTGTCCGCACAGATATAGGTAATTGAACCCAGCGTCTCCACGCTCGGCAAACGACGCATCAGTGCATTGTGCTCGACCATGCGATAAGCACCCAGCGCAAGTGCAATGGTCACCACTGCAGGCAACGCTTCAGGAATCGCCGCAACCGCCAGACTGACGGCTGTCAGCAGCATCAACAACGGCGGTTCACCGCGCAGCAGTCCTGCGGCAAAGATCACCACGCAAACCAGCAGCACGCCGATAGCGAGCCGCTGCCCGAATACCGCCAGCCGCTTCTGCAGCGGCGTCTTGTCGTCGTCCTCCGCAGCCAGCAGCGCCGCGATATGTCCAAGCTCGGTGGCCATGCCGGTCGCGGCCACCATGCCACTGCCGCGGCCGTAGGTGACGATGGTGCCCTTGTAGGCCATGTTGTGACGATCGCCGATTGCAGCATCAACATCCGCCAGCGCGGCAGCATCCTTGTCCACCGGCACCGACTCACCGGTCAAGGCTGCCTCCTCGACCCGCATGCGCACCGCATCGATCAACCGCAAATCGGCGGGAACCATATTGCCCGCCTCCAGCAGCACCATGTCACCGGGCACCAGTTCACGTGTCGGCATCACGGTGCGTTGTCCGTCGCGCACGACTGTGGCAGTCGGTGCAGCAATGCGCCGCAAGGCCGCCATCGCCTTCGCCGCGCGGTACTCCTGCGTGAAACCGATGACTGCATTGAGCAGCAGGATCGCCACAATGGCCAGCGTGTCTGCAATGTCGCCGATGATGCCCGACAGCACGGCAGCGGCAAGCAGCACCAGAATCATGAAGTCCGTGAACTGGTCGAGCAGAATGCGCCACGGCCCGCGCTGGCGGCCCTCCTGCAGCTGATTTGGTCCGACGCGCGCAAGACGCAGCGCCGCCTCAGCAGTCGTCAGCCCGTGTACCGGATCTGTCGTCAGTGCAGCCAAGGCCTGCGCGGCGCCCATGGCATGCCATTGCTGCGATTGTGGCGGCGCTACCATCAATCGCTCAGCCGCCGAAGAAAAACAGAAACGCGACGTTGGTGCCAAAGACCCCGATCATCAACAGGCTGATCCAGCCGACCGTGCCCAACAACCTGCCGGAGGGCTTGTATAACAGACCTGCGATAGCCAGGCCCGACATCATCACCGCTGACAATGCAGATACCAGATGGATGGGGGACACTGCCGTCAGCAGTGGGCCCGGCAGATAGAACAGGTCATCGACTGCCAAGATGGCCAGGTTGAACAGATTGCTGCCGAGCAGGTTGCCAATCGCCAGGTCCACCGCGCCGATGCGCAGCGCGCCGACCGTGACCGTCAGCTCCGGCAACGTCGTCGCCAGAGATACAAACAAGGTGCCAACAAAACTCTCGTTCCATTGCATGCGCGCAGCGAGGTCCTCGGCGACGAAAGGCAGATAGAGCGCCGCGGCAACCACCACAACGGCGGCTGCGGCATAACGCACCAGCGCATCGCGCAAAGTGACGTGAGGATATCGTTCTGCCCGTTCCTGCACATACTCGGCACGCTGACGCCGCTCGTAACGAAAAACCACGCTGACTGCGCCTACATACAGGAGCAACACCACCGGCGAGTAAAGTCCGACGTGTCCGATGGCGAGCGTTGCTCCATAGCCGACAAAAACGAGATTGAGTGCAACGAAGCCGAGGATAATCAGGCCGAAGACCGCCGAAAGTATGTGACCTTGCCCCGCCTTGGTATACACCGACTGCTCACGGTACATCGCATCGAGCACGACGATCATGCCGAGGTTCATCACGCATGCACCCAGAAGATTTCCGACTGCGATGTCCGGCACATCGGCCAGTGCTACCGATCCAACGCCGGTTACGAGTTCCGGCAGCGAGGTGACGGTCGCAAGCAACAGCAGTCCCACAATACTTGCCCCCAACCCCGTCTTTTCGGCGATGATATCGCCATAGCGCGACAGGCGTACGCCGGCAATACCAATCAGGGCAGTGCATGCAGCAAACTTGATCCAGGGAAGCCAAGCTTCCATCCGTCACCGCCCCACAGAAAAATTTCCACGTTACGCCGGCACCGTGAAGCGCCGCAGCACATCACGGTTGAGGCGCAATGCCCGATTAAAGAAACGACCTCGCGTAACACGAGTATCGGTGTGGCCGCGATGCTCCGGCTACTATGCAGAATCCATTCCACTATTGCCCGGCGGACGCGATGAGCGGAATTCTAATTTGGCCGGGCACCATGTGATTTGACCCACATCAATTATTGGGCCAAAAGTACCTCATGTAGTTATCTCGGTTCGCGTCAAACCTGCGGGGGCGCAGGTTTCTTTGACTGCCCCAGCATTTGGCCCAGCAGATCGATCGGCACCGGAAACACGATGGTTGAACTCTTGTCTCCGGCGATTGCACCCAATGTCTGCAGATAGCGCAACTGCATCGCTTCGGGCTGCCGCGACAGCATCTGCGCTGCCTGCAGGCTTTCACCG
>JAQBGW010000138.1:0-5247 GCA_032128415.1 Betaproteobacteria bacterium
TATTGCACCAAGGCGCCTGCTCGGATACCACGGCGACCGACGGACGTTATGTGATGGATACCAATTACGCGTATTCGTGCGCGCTGCTGGAATTCTGCAGAGCCGAGGGCGTACCGCTTATTTATGCCTCGTCGGCGGCGACCTATGGTGCAAGCAAGGCGTTTCGCGAGGAGCCGGCCTGCGAGGGTCCGTTGAATCTGTACGGTTATTCAAAGCTGCTGTTCGATCAGCGCGTGCGCCAGTTGTCCCCCGGCGCCGCGCAAGTGGTGGGCCTGCGTTATTTCAATGTGTATGGTGACCGCGAACAGCATAAAGGGCGCATGGCTTCTGTAGCTTTCCATTTTTTTAACCAGTATCGCGCTGAAGGTCATGTACGCCTGTTCGAAGGCAGCGGCGGCTACGCCAACGGCGAACAGCGCCGTGATTTTGTGTCGGTCGAAGACGTGATTAAAGTCAATTTGTATTTTCTTGATCACCCCGGAAAATCCGGCGTATTCAATTGCGGTACCGGCGCAGCGCAGTCATTTAACGATGTGGCGGTGGCGACGGTGAATGGTTGCCGTGCGGCGGCAGGTGATACAGCACTGTCGCTGTCTGCCATGCAGCAACAGGAGCTGATTCGCTACATTCCGTTTCCCGGCGATCTCAAAGGTAAATACCAGAGCTATACCCAGGCTGACTTGACGGCGCTGCGCGCGGCCGGCTATCAGGCGCCGTTCCTGACGGTAGAGCAGGGTGTCGCTGACTATTGCCGGCAGTTATTGGGTAAAAGCCCGGATTGAATATCATGTACAAAACACTGGAAGATTTCGTCGGCAATACGCCGCTGGTCAAGCTGAAGCGCATCCCCGGCAAGACCAGTAACGCCATACTGGCCAAGCTCGAGGGCAACAATCCGGCGGGATCGGTCAAGGATCGTCCGGCGCTGTCGATGATCCGGCGCGCGCAGGAACGCGGCACCATCAAGCCTGGTGACACGCTGATTGAACCCACCAGCGGCAACACTGGCATTGCGCTGGCGATGGTAGCGGCAATCATGGGTTATCGCATGGTGCTGGTCATGCCGGACAACCAGTCCCTCGAGCGGCAGCAGACCATGAGTGCCTACGGCGCTGAACTGGTGCTGACACCGAAGGAAGTCAGCATGGAAGGCGCCCGTGATGCTGCTGAGCGCTTGGTGCGTGAGGGGCGCGGGGTGATGCTTGACCAGTTTTCCAATCCTGACAATCCGCTGGCGCATTACGAGGGCACGGGTCCGGAAATCTGGCGCGATACCGGGGGTAAAGTGACCCATTTTGTTTCCAGCATGGGCACCACCGGCACCATCATGGGTGTGTCGCGTTATCTGAAAGAAAAAAATTCGCAAATACAGATCGTCGGCTGCCAGCCGGCGGATGGCGCGCAGATTCCGGGCATCCGCAAATGGCCAGCCGCTTATTTGCCGAAGATTTGCGACTGGACACAAGTTGATCAAGTAGTTGAAGTCACGCAGCCGGATGCTGAAACCATGATGCGGCGCCTGGCCAGCGAAGAGGGCATATTCGCCGGCGTGTCATCGGGCGGTGCGTTGTGGGCGGCGCTGCAGATTTCCGCGCAGGTCAAGGATGCGGTGATCGTAGCAATCGTCTGTGACCGTGGCGACCGCTACCTGTCCACTGGCGTGTTTTCCTGATATTCATATAACTTATTGATTATATTGGTGTTTATTGAATCCTGTTCTGGTCTTTGATATTGAAACCGTGCCCGATATCGCCGGTATCCGCCGGCTGCGCGGGGTCGACGACACGGTCTCTGATCACGACGTAGCGGAAATGGCCTTTCAGTTGCGTCGCCAGACCACCGGCGGCGATTTCCTTCAGCACTACCTGCATCGCGTACTGGTGATTTCCTGCGCACTGCAGGATCGCGACAGCTTCAAGGTGTGGTCTCTGGGTACGAACGGCGAAAGCGAAGGCGAGATCATCCAGCGCTTTTTTGACGGCATAGAGAAATACACGCCACAACTGGTGTCGTGGAACGGTGGCGGCTTTGATCTGCCGGTGCTGCATTACCGCGGACTGATGCATGGCGTGACGGCGGCGCGTTACTGGGATACCGGTGAAGATGACCGCGAATTCAAGTGGAACAACTACATCAGCCGTTACCATCACCGTCACCTTGATTTGATGGATCTGCTGGCACTGTACCAGCCCCGCGCCAATGCGCCGCTGGATGCGATGGCGCAATTGATGGGCTTGCCGGGCAAACTCGGCATGGACGGCAGCGCGGTGTGGGGCGCTTATCAGCAGGGCCAGCTTGCGGAAATCGCGCAGTATTGCGAGACCGATGTCGTCAATACCTATCTTGTTTTTCTGCGTTTCCAGTTGATGCGCGGCGCGCTGACCCGCGCTCAGCATGATGGCCTGACCAAAGCGACCCGCACTGTTCTGGAAAAAGCGAACCAGCCGCACTGGCAGGCATTCCTCGAGCGCTGGTCGGCCTGACGCTGCCTATGCCTGCCATTGCGGGCGCTGAAAAAACAACATCATGACGTATTTGCAGATCGAATCCCTGGATCAGGAAGGCCGTGGCATTGCCCGGCGCGACGGCAAGGTCATATTTGTCGAAGGCGCCCTGCCCGGAGAAAGCGTAGAGATCGAGATTTATCGCAAAAAGCCGTCTTTCGAAATAGCGGAGGCGACCACGATCCGTAACGAAAGCGCGTCGCGCACGACGCCGGGCTGTGAATTTTTCGGACTTTGCGGTGGCTGCAGCCTGCAGCACATGGATGCGCGAACCCAGGTCGCTGCCAAGCAACGCGTGCTGGAAGACAATCTGTGGCATATCGGCAAGATTGTGCCCGAGCAGGTATTGCCGGCCATTTATGGTCTCGCGTGGGGGTATCGCCATCGCGCGCGCCTGACTTCGCGCTATGTATTCAAGAAAGGCGGCGCGCTGGTCGGTTTCCATGAAAAGCGCAGCAGCTTTGTTGCCGACATGCGGAGTTGCGCAGTGCTGCCGCCGCGAATTTCCGCTCTGTTGCTGCCGCTGCGCGAACTGGTCAGCAGCCTGAGCATCCGTGCGCGCATGCCGCAGATCGAATTGGCAGTGGCCGAGAATGCCGATGCGCTGGTGCTGCGCGTGCTGGATCCGTTGACGGCAGAGGATGAAGACAGATTGCGTGCCTTTGCCGATGCACATTGCGTGGTGTTTTACCTGCAACCAAAGGGGCCGGATACAGCACAGGTGTTTCATCCGCCGGATACCGGTGATTTGTATTACACGCTACCGGAATTCGATGTGCGTATCACCTTTCAACCTACCGATTTCACCCAGGTCAATCAATCGATCAACCAGGTGCTGGTGCGCCGTGCGTTGAATTTGCTCAATCCGCAGCCGGGAGAGCGCATCGCCGATTTGTTCTGCGGGCTGGGTAATTTTACATTGCCAATTGCGCGTAGCGGGGCGCAGGTTACCGGTATTGAGGGCAGCGCCGGATTGATCAAACGGGCGCAACATAACGCGCAGATCAATGGGTTGACCAGCAATACGCAATTTCTGACCATGGATTTGTTCAAAATCGACGCGACGCAGTGGGCAGCGCTCGGATCCTTCGACAAGCTGTTGATCGATCCGCCGCGCGACGGCGCGATGGAACTGGTCAGGCTGGTGGGGGCTGACGGCCCGCGACGCATCGTCTATGTGTCCTGCAGTCCGGCGACGCTGGCGCGCGATGCCGGGGTACTGGTGACGGCGCATGGCTACAAACTGCGAGCTGCCGGCATCGTCAACATGTTTCCACACACTGTGCATGTTGAATCAATGGCGCTGTTTGAGAGGGAGTAGAAGCGACGGAAATAAAAGCGGAGGGGAAACATCGGCAATAAAAAAGCGGCCCGTGGGCCGCTTTTTTGTAGCGGAAACCCAGTTCAATCCCGCTCGCCGGACAGTGCCATCAGCAGATGCAGCAGGTTGGCGAAAATATTGAACAGGCTCATGTATACGCCGGTCGTGGCCATGATGTAATTGGTTTCTCCACCATTCACGATGCGGCTGACGTCGTGCAGCAGGAACAGCGAGAACACCACCACGATCACCGCAGAAATGGTCAGCGACAGCGCGGGTATCTGCAGGAACATGTTGGCAACGATCGCCAGCAGCGCCGCGATCATACCGACAAACAGAAATTTCCCCATGAAGCTGAAATCCCGTTTTGTCGTGGTCGCGATAGTTGCCATCACGAAGAAGATGGCGCCGGTGCCGACCGCGGCGATGCCGATCAATTGCGGTCCATTTTTAAGAGATAGCGCGATGGTGAGCAGCGGGCCCAGCCACCAGCCGAGAATGAAGGTCATTGCAAGCAGTAGTGCCACGCCCAGCCCGCTGTTGCGGTTGGCCGCGATTGCAAATTGCAGGCCGATGACCGCGCCCAGCATCACGAAGAAGCTGATAAACGGATGCTGCATGAGGATGCCGCCGGTACCAATGCCGATATAGGCGCCAATGACGGTCGGCACCATGGTCAGCGCCAGCAGCAGGTACGTGTTGCGTAGTACCTTGCTCTGCTGCGTGGCAATGTCCTGGGTGCCGGCTGAGTAGGGCGCTCCGGTATGCAGGTCAGGTTGCATGGTGGTGAGTCTCCAATGAAGTTAAGTAAATCGAACGCGGGTAAGACTACTAAAGGTGGGTAAAAGTTGCAATCGTTATGGGCCTATTTTTGGGTGACCGGGCTCACGCAAGCAATTGATAATAGATGATATTATTTTAGGTAATTGCGGCAAGCGCGACGCGTCAGGCGGCAATTTAACGCTACAATTCGCTCCCTTTCGGTATTGTGGTTTTTTTGTGCGGCTGAATGTGCGGCTGGAGCCAAAACAGGCAGGGTTGATGTTCAGGGAACACGGAGAGTTGGCAGAGCGGTTGAATGCACCGGTCTTGGCGCCTGCGCAGCGGGCGCTAGCGAGGCTAACTTGCCGCATGGCAAGTTAAGCGCTGGAAGCGCGGCCGGAGCTAAAACCGGCAGGATAGATGGCACAGAAATACGGAGAGTTGGCAGAGCGGTTGAATGCACCGGTCTTGAAAACCGGCAGGGCCTCACGGTCCTCGTGAGTTCGAATCTCACACTCTCCGCCAGAATTTCAATACACCTTGTTGCTGACGGCATGTGCCGTATCCCGCGCCTCTGTTGCAAGATCGGGGTCGCCAGTTGCATGCTGCGCTGCATTGTTTGACCTGCATCAAATAGGCAGGGCGCCCGGTCTGAGAACA
>JAQBGW010000139.1:0-9184 GCA_032128415.1 Betaproteobacteria bacterium
CGCGAAGCAAGTCCCCTTGGGGGGCGCCGCGAAGCAAGTCCCCTTGGGGGGCGCCGCGAAGCAAGTCCCCTTGGGGGGCGCCGCAAAGCAAGTCCCCTTGGGGGGGAGAAACGCTGACTACGTCGCCATTATTTTCCGGGGTGAAGACCGGATCCGGAGCAGGATCAGCCATCGCGAACTGCATCACGAAGTCTCCCGCCTCGCCCAGGCGCTACGCGCTGCCGGCATCAAACCCGGGGACCGCATCGCCGGTTATATGCCCAACCTGCCGGGCACGGTCATTGCCATGCTTGCTGCCAGCAGTCTCGGTGCAGTATGGTCATCATGCTCGCCGGATTTCGGCGTGCAGGGCGTTGTTGACCGCTTTGGACAGATCGGCCCGCGAATATTGTTCGCTGCCGACGGCTATTTTTATAACGGTCGCACCATCGACAATCTGTCCCGGCTGCGCGACATCATGGCGCAGTTGCCCACCGTCGAAAAACTGGTGCTTGTACCGTACACCTGTGAAACGCCACCCATCGCTGACCTGCCGCGCGCTATCAGCGTGCATGACTTCATGGCGCCGTACCGCCCGCAGCCGATACAGTACGAACAGCTGCCTTTCGATCATCCGTTGTTCATCATGTACTCATCGGGCACTACCGGCGCGCCCAAGTGCATTGTTCACGGCGCCGGCGGTACATTGCTGCAACACCTGAAGGAACATGTGCTGCACACCGACATCAAGCACGGCGACCGCTTGTTTTACTTCACTACCTGCGGCTGGATGATGTGGAACTGGCTGGCCTCCGGCCTTGCTGCGGGCGCCACGCTGTTGCTCTACGACGGCTCGCCGTTCGTCGCCAAAGGCGCGGTGCTGTGGGATTACGCCGCACAGGAAAAAATGACCGTGTTCGGCGTTTCGGCCAAATACATAGACGCCATGGCCAAGGCCGGACTCGCGCCGCGCAAGACTCACGACCTGTCGGCGCTGCGCACAGTGCTTTCCACCGGCTCGCCGCTGGCGCCGGAGAGTTTTGATTATGTGTATCGCGACATCAAAACGAATCTGCAACTCGCATCAATTTCCGGCGGCACCGACATTATTTCCTGCTTTGCGCTGGGATGCCCCACCCTGCCGGTGTGGCGCGGTGAACTGCAATGCCGCGGCCTCGGCATGCAGGTCGAAGTCTGGAACGATGCCGGAGAACCGGTGCGCAGCGAAAAAGGTGAATTGGTCTGCACCGCGCCCTTTCCGGCCATGCCGGTTGCTTTCTGGGATGACCCGGATGGCGCCAAATACCGGGCAGCCTACTTCGAACGCTATCCCGGCGTCTGGCATCACGGTGATTATGTGGAGCTGACCGCGCACGACGGCCTGATGATCCACGGACGATCCGACGCCGTGCTCAATCCCGGCGGTGTGCGCATCGGCACCGCCGAAATCTATCGCCAGGTCGAACAACTTGACGAGGTTGTCGAAAGCCTCGCCATCGGCCAGGACTGGCCGCCGCAGGATCCCCACGATGTACGCGTGGTGCTGTTCGTGCGCCTGCGCGATGGCCTGACACTGGATGCTGCATTAATCGAAAAAATAAAAAAACAGATACGCGACCACGCCACGCCGCGCCACGTACCGGCTGTGGTGGTACAGGTCGCCGATATCCCGCGCACCAAGAGCGGCAAAATCGTTGAACTCGCGGTGCGGAATATCGTGCACGGACTGCCGGTGAAAAACCGCGAAGCGCTGGCCAATCCCGAAGCGCTGACGCATTTCCGCGACCGCGACGAATTGCGCGCCTGAACGCTCGATCCGCCATCGCCTCAGGACACGATGGCACAATGCCCCCAACACCGCGGCAGCAGAGGTTCAGCAACAGCCGTTAAATCATAACTATTTGTTTTAATTTATTAATTTAATTTTCTGGGTCATGATCCAGGAAATCAAGGCATCAAAAATATCGTGCAAGGTTTTTAATTCATGAAGAAATTTGTCATATCGACGACACCAAAGGCGGGTTTGCATCGGCCTTTTAGGGCTTCTATTTCTAGTTATGCCCCATGAATCCGATCCATATGCCGATGCCAATCACCTCGTCAACACAGAAGCTCGTTGTCTGTTTGGCATTGGTAACCACATTTTCAGTCCAAGCGTCAGAGCAGTGGTTTCTCCTGTCTCGCCACGGAGAGTGTGCGAAAGTTGAGTCGCTGAAACGCAAGGTGCCCGATCTCGGTGTTGTCAATGACCCACACGCATTTGCGGCGCTTATGCGCAAGAATGGACACCAGGTGACTCTGAGCCCGATGTCTCTGCCGAAGGGAAAAGCCTTTGAGGTGACCGTCCCAGAGAAAAGCCTGTCCCTGGTCTTTGTCACATCCGACCTGTGTGGCACGCCAGTCGTCCGGTGAGAAAAGCTTCCTCAATCACACCTGTGGCCCGAACCTGCGCTCGTTCGGACGCGCTGCACAGCCGCATGTTAATCAGCGCATCCTCCGCAGTGAGGGATATGTAAGTGGCGTAGCCTCCTTTCGATATTTTTATATAAAAATCAATAGGTTATAGTTTATTCTGCCGTAATCGCCGCTTGGGCTTTCATATACCCCCACCGGGTATATAATGCGGCATGGATCAAACCCTCTCCGGCATTGCAAAACCTGCTGTCATTAATCTGCCGATCACCGGCATGACTTGTGCGGCCTGCGCCGCGCGCATCGAAAAAACACTCAATCGCCTGCCCGACGTAAAAGCCGCGGTCAATTTCGCCACAGAAAAAGCGCATATCGAATACCCGGCAGGGCAACTCGCGCCGTCCGACTTGATCAATGCCATCCGCAAGGCCGGCTATGACGCCCGTGAGCCCGTTGCCAATGACGACGCACAGCGCAAAGCTGAACGCCTCGCTACCTACCAGCGCGACTTGAAACTGTTTGCGGTATCGACGATGCTGACTTTGCCCTTTATCGGCCTGATGCTGGGCATGCTCACCGGCGCCCCCCAAGGGGACTTGCTTCGCGGCGCCCACCACACCGCCTGGCTGCCGCCGCTCGCTCAATTATTGCTGGCGACGCCGGTGCAGTTCTGGATCGGCTGGCGGTTTTATGTCGGCGCGTATCATGCGCTGCGCGGCGGCGCTGCCAACATGGATGTGCTGATCGCCCTGGGCACCAGCATGGCGTATTTCTACAGCGCGGCCGTGGTGCTGCTCGGGCTCAATCTGCATCTGTATTTTGAAGCCAGTGTCAGCATTATCACGCTGGTGTTCCTCGGTAAATTGCTGGAATCGCGGGCGCGCGCCCGTGCTTCCGCAGCAATCGAGGAATTGATCCGCCTGCAACCCAAAACAGCGCGTATCGAGCGCCACGGCCAACTGGTCGAGATCCCGGTTGCCGATCTGCGCATCGGTGACGTCTTTGTGGTACGGCCGGGTGACGCCGTGCCGGTCGATGGCCAGGTGGTCGACGGCACATCGAGCATCGACGAGGCCCTGTTGACCGGTGAAAGTCTGCCGGTGCAGAAAACACCGGGCAGCGCCGTCTATGCTGCAACGATCAACGCCCAGGGCCTGCTGCGTTGCACGGCCACCGGCGTCGGCGCAGACACCGCGCTCGCCGGCATCATCCGCCTCGTCGAGGAAGCACAGGGCTCCAAAGCGCCCATCCAACGCCTCGCCGATGTGATTGCCGGCGTATTCGTGCCGGTGGTCATCGGTATCGCGTTGCTGACTTTCATCGGCTGGTGGTGGTTCAGCGGTGAATTCACCACGGCGCTGGTTAATGCCGTGGCCGTGCTGGTCATCGCCTGCCCCTGCGCGCTGGGTCTCGCCACGCCAACGGCCATCATGGTCGGCAGCGGTGCCGGTGCCCGCGCCGGTGTACTGATCAAGAACGCTGAAGCACTAGAACGCGCCGGCCATCTCAACACAATAGTCGTCGATAAAACCGGCACCCTGACACAGGGCAAGCCCGTGGTCACCGATATCCTGCCGCTCAACGACAACACCGATCAGACCGTGCTGCGCATCGCCGCGGCGCTGGAGACCGGCTCGGAACATCCGCTGGCACGCGCCATCCTCGATCACGCCCGCAGTCTCGGCGTGCAACCGGCACTCGCGCAGGATTTCAGCGCGATCGCCGGCATGGGTGTGCAAGCGCTGATCGACAAGCTTCCCGCACTGCTGGGTTCACCGCGTTTTCTGGCAGAGGCCGGACTGATCAAAGACGAAGCCGCAATCGCACAGTTGCAGGATCAGGGCAAAACGGTCATCGGTATTGCACACGCCGGAGCCGTCATCGGGCTGATCGCCATCGCCGATCCGCTGCGACCGACCTCACCGGCCGCCGTCGCTGCATTGCAGGCGCTGGGGATCGAAGTCATCATGCTGACCGGAGACAACGCACGCACCGCCAGACATATCGCCCGCGAGGCCGGCGTCACACACTATGAAGCGGAACTGCTGCCGCAGGACAAGGCGCAGCGCATCCGTACGCTGCAAAAAGCGGGTCGCCTGGTGGGCATGGTCGGTGATGGCGTCAACGATGCGCCGGCGCTCGCTGCCGCCGACGTCAGTCTGGCCATCGGCGCCGGATCCGATGTCGCGATCCATGCCGCCGATGTCACCCTGATGCACAACGATCTGGCCAGTGTCGTAGATGCGATCCGCCTGTCGCGCGCCACTTTCCGCAAGATCAAGCAGAATTTGTTTTTCGCTTTTTTCTACAACGTGCTGGGCATCCCGCTGGCTGCAGCCGGCCTGCTCAATCCGGTCATTGCCGGCGCGGCGATGGCGATGAGTTCGGTATCAGTAGTCGGCAATTCATTGCTGCTGAAACGCTGGCGGTCATTAAAAACAGTGCAAAGTGCAAAATGATGAGTGCGAAACGGAAAACCACGCTCATCATTCATCATTTTGCACTCTGCACTTTGCACTTTGCACTTTAAAGGAGCCGCCATGGAAACCACTGTAATACCCATTACCGGCATGACTTGCATGGGCTGTGTCGGCAGCGTCAAACGCGTACTGGACGGCATAGCCGGCATTACCCGCGCCGAGGTCACGCTGGAACCGGGACAAGCGGCAGTCAGTTACGACCCTGCCAAAACCAGCGTAGACGCGATCAAGACCTCCATCCTGGATGCCGGTTATGAAGTCACCTGAACGCAAGCTAGATAACGTAGTGGCTGATTGCCACGATCCACGCGTGGTGCAGCCGCACAAGCAGCAATTGCTGAAACGCCTGAACCGCATCGAGGGCCAGGTGCGCGGCGTGGCGCAGATGGTCACCGACGATCGTTATTGTGTGGATGTGTTAACGCAGGTTGCCGCTGCGCAATCGGCGCTTGATGCCGTCGCGCTGCAATTGCTGGAGGATCACACGCGCGGCTGCGTCGCCGGGGCGATCAAGTCCGGGACGGGTGACCGAACCATCGACGAGTTGATGCAGGCCGTGAAACGCTTCGCTCGCTAGCGGCGGAAAACGATACTCAGCTCCAGAATTGCCACCATGAATGGTCCGTCTTCGGCCCACCCTTCAAATACACGCTATCGGGAAAGTTCTTGTCGAGCACCCGCCGGGCATCGTCGCGCAGCCTGGTCATACCCAGCGCATCGTAAGCCTGGACCAGGATGACCAGCCCTTCCTCGTTGGCCGGCGCACCCGAATAAGTCTTTATGGCGAACTGCACACGATTGGCTGCTGCGACATAGGCCTTGCGCTTCATGTAATAGTGCGCCACGTGGATTTCATGCGACGCCAGCGAGTTGACCAGGTAATTCATGCGCAGGATCGCGTCCGGCGTGTATTTGCTTTCCGGAAAACGCGTCACCAGCTCCTTGTACGCATTAAACGAGTCGCCCGCAGCCTTGGGATCGCGCTCGGACAGATCCTGCCCGCCGATAAAACCCAAAATACCCAGATCTTCGTTGAAGAAAATCAAACCGCGCAGGTAATACATGTAAGGGGCGCTGGGATGATTGGGATGCAGTTTGACAAAACGGTCGATGGCAGCCTGCGCTGAGGCCGAGTCCTCGTTCTTCCAGTGGGCATAGGCGACTTCGATCTGCGCCTGCTGCGCAAATCGGCCGAAGGGATAACGCGATTCGAGCTTTTCATAGAGCTTGATCGCCTGCTCCCAGTTGCGGTCGCCGGCCTCCGACTTGGCCTCGGCGTACATTTTCTGTACCGACCAGTCCTTGGTTTCGTCGAATTCCTCGGCGCTGAACAGGCCACAGGCGCCGAGCAACCAGCCACAGGCAAGAGCGACAATTACCGTTAGAATGTTTCGCCAGATGTTTTGCTGCATACCTGTCATCGATGAGTGTTGATTTGTCATCCCAAAATTATACCGAAAAGAGCGTCGCCCCGAACCCGCATCGTCTGGAAGTGCCGCCGGAATGCGCAGGATTGCGCCTTGACCAGGCGCTGGCAAAGCTGCTGCCACAGTATTCAAGGGCGCGACTGACCGAATGGATACGTCAATTGCGGGTCACCGTGGACGGCAAAACGTCTGTGCCGCGCGCCAAACTGCACGGTGGCGAGCGCTTGCTGGTGACACCGGCGCTGTCGCCGGAAGAAACCGCTTTCCGGCCGCAGGCCATACCGCTGAACATCGTGCATGAGGATGACACGCTGATCGTCATCAACAAGCCGGCGGGGCTGGTAGTACACCCCGGCAGCGGCAACTGGGAAGGCACCTTGCTCAACGCCCTGCTCGCCCACGCTCCGGAACTCGCCACCATACCGCGTGCCGGCATCGTCCACCGTCTCGACAAAGATACCAGCGGACTGCTGGTCATCGCCCGCACACTGACTGCACAAACCGATCTGGTGCGTCAAATGCAGGCACGTAGCGTCAGCCGCGAGTATCGCGCTGTGGTGCATGGGCGCGTCGCGCGCGATGGTCGCATCGAGGGCGCCATTGGCCGCGATCCGCGCAGCCGCACGCGCATGGCCATCACCACCACCGGCAAACCCGCAGTCACCCATTACACCGTGCTGGAACGTTTTGCCAACACCAGTGTATTGGCCTGTCGTCTCGAGACCGGACGTACCCATCAGATCCGCGTGCATCTGCAGAAACTCGGCCATCCGATCTGGGGAGATCCGGTGTACGGCAAGCGCAACGCACCGGCCGTGCCGCACCTTGCGCGTCAGGCACTGCATGCCGAAAAACTCGCGCTGACCCACCCGCTGACCGGGAAAATCGTGCGCTGGCAGGTGCCACTGCCCGATGACATGCGGCAACTCATCAGCGAACTGCGCAAATCATGAGCAAACAGTTGCCGGATTTCTGGATACAACCCGATTGGCCCGCCCCGGCCCATGTGCAGGCGCTGATCACTACCCGCGAGGGCGGCGTCAGCACCGGGCCATATGCCAGTCTCAACCTCGGCGCACGCACCGATGACAATGCTGCCGCAGTCGCTGAAAATCGCGCGCGATTGAACGCACACCTGCCGCAACCGCCACGCTGGCTCGCGCAAGTACATGGCACCACCGTAGTCGACGCCGATACCCTGCAGGATATTCCAGCAGCCGACGCCAGCGTTGCGCGGGAATCCGGAACGGTATGCGCGATCCTGATTGCTGATTGTCTGCCGATCCTGCTCACCGATCGCGCCGGCAGTTGCGTCGCCGCCGCGCACGCCGGTTGGCGCGGTCTCGCCGGCGGCGTCATTGCCAATACAGTGGCGCGTATGCCCGCGGCACCCACCGACTTGCTGGCCTGGATCGGCCCCGGCATCGGCCCTGACACCTTTGAAGTCGGCGACGACGTATTGCGTGCATTTTGCGACAACGCGCCCGAACATCGCACCGCCTTTGCCGCATTGCGCCCCGGCAAATGGTTGTGCGACCTGCCGGCGCTCGCCCGGACCGCGCTGCGCCGTGCCGGACTGACGCAAATTTACGGCGGCAGTGATTGCACGGTGTCAGATCCACAGCGGTTTTTTTCCTACCGCCGCGACAAAATCACCGGTCGTATGGCAGCGCTGATCTGGAAAGCCAGTGATGATTGCAAAGTGCAAAGTGCAAAATGAACCCCTGCCGCTTTGCACTCATCATTTTGCGCCCCG
Organism: Betaproteobacteria bacterium; assembly: GCA_032128415.1. Taxonomy (GTDB): domain Bacteria; phylum Pseudomonadota; class Gammaproteobacteria; order Burkholderiales; family SG8-41. The sequence continues at coordinate 8,055 of JAQBGW010000139.1, forward strand.
GAGGAAGTCCCCCTGGGGGGCATTTTGCACTCTGCACTCCGCACTCTGCCGTATAATTCCGCGCTCTGCGGCGCACCCTGCGCGGCGTCAGGAAGCGGACAGTTGTGAATACCCTTTCGTGGATCATCATCGCCACCCTCGCCGGCGGCATACTTTCAGCAGCCGTCGCCGCGCTGTTCGCCATCCAGGCGAAGGCCGCGCAAGTTCCCATGCTCGTCAGCTTTGCAGTCGGCGCGCTGCTCGGTGCGGCATTCATCGAGATCCTGCCGCATGCCTTCAGGCAGAGCGAAAGCATCGAGTCCACTGCGGCAGTCATCCTGTTTGGCATACTCGGGTTCTTCATCCTGGAGAAACTGGTGTTGTGGCGTCACTGTCATGTCGAGGAATGCGAAGCGCACGATCCGCAGTCGCCGCCGCAACCGCATCACAACCACAATGAGCACAGCCACAATGACCATGGCCGCAGCGGCCTGATGATTCTGATCGGCGACACTTTCCACAACTTCGTTGATGGCGTACTGATCGCCGCAGCATTCATGGCCGATACCCAGCTCGGCATCGTCACCGCCATTGCCATCATTGCCCACGAAGTGCCGCAGGAAGTCGGTGATTTCCTGATCCTGCTGCATTCCGGCTACAGCAAGCGCGCCGCGATGCTGCTCAACATGCTCTCCAGTGCGGCGATGGTGATCGGCGGTGTGCTCGCCTACTTTACGCTGCAAATGATGCAATCTCTGGTCACGCCGCTGCTCGCGCTGGCCGCAGCCAGCATGCTCTATGTCGCTGTTGCCGATCTGATTCCCGGTCTGCATCGCCGGCCTGAACTTGCCGCCACAGCGCAGCAAGTCCTGCTGATCGGACTGGGCATCGCCACGATCTGGCTGGTGGGAATCTGGACGCATGGTTGATACGAGTGCAAAATGCAAAATGCAAAATGCAAAATGCAAAATGCAAAATGCAAAATGCAAAATGATCAGTAAAAGACAACGCATATTCCAATTTGCGCTCCGGTGGAAGTCCCCTTGGGGGGGCATTGGTCACTGCATGACTGATCCCACACCCCAATCCGTTGCGGCTGCATTTGCCGAACTGAATCGCCGCCTGCTTGCCGACACCGCTGCAAAGTTGGG
>JAQBGW010000140.1:0-3987 GCA_032128415.1 Betaproteobacteria bacterium
CAGTTCCCACATGCGCGCGATGGCGTGTATGCCCGGATCCTTGGACTTGGCGAGCATCTCCTGCTCGACGTGCAGGATGCCGGTATCGATCTGGTTGGCCACCAGCGCAGGCACGTCCTCGGTCGCGATGCTGACAAAGTTCACTTCTTTCGGATCGATTTTGGCCGCGCGCAGCACGTTGCGGCTCAGGATGTCGGCAAAACCGCCCGGCTGCTGGATGCCGATGCGCTTGCCTTTGAGGTCGGCCATCGTCGGCACATTCGCGCGCGCCACCATCGAGGCCTCGAATTTGGGCGTATTGACGTAAATGATCCGCACCGCCGCGCCCTTGGAGGCTCCGACGATGGCGACCGTGCCGGGGGCGAGACCAATGTCCAGATTGCCCGACAGCATCGCACGATAGACCTTGACGCCACCATCGAGCGCGACGGTCTTCACCGAAACGCCGTGCTTCTTGTAGAGCCCGAGGTCCTGGGCGATCAGCACCGTCATATGAATTACGTTGGGTGGGCTCGTCGGCATGCCGACGACCAGATCTTCCGCATGGGTCACTGCCGGTAGCGCAAGCGCTGCGCCCACCAGCAACGCAGCCGTCACATTAAGCATCCGCATTTTGATCCTCCTCCAGTTCGTTATTGGAATTGGCGCAAATCGCGCCGTAGTGTCGAAAAGACTAGCTGGTTTCCCCGCTGGGGAGTGAATCCTACCCTGATATTTCTGTGGTTACAACGCATCGCGCGCATTCAATCCCCACGAGGATTGAGGATTGGCTATGGTTATGCGGTTGGCCCCGACGAACGACGGAATTACTCGAGTTTATGTCAGCAGGTTTCTGCCTGGTCCGTCAATTGACCCCGACACCTTTGATTCGTTTTTGATTCTGTTACAACGGCCATTTTGCCATCACTCAGCGAAAGCGGATTTTGGCCAGCAGAATAGACCCGGCCAATATCAGCGTGACCGCGTTGGCAATGATCAGCGGAGCATCATCAATGAGAATTCCGTAGATGAGCCACAGGGCGATGCCGGCCACCATCAAGGCAAACATGGCCAGCGATACATCCTTGGTTGAGCGCGTCCGCCAGGCCTTGATCGCCTGCGGTGCGAAAGCGGCAGTGGTCAGCACTGCGGCGGCCATGCCGATCCACGTCGCGGAGAACGATAATGTAGTCATAGTGCCGCCAGATTAGCGCACTCTGACCCCCGGGTGTTAATGTAACGGAGCAGATTTCTGTGATGGCCAAAAGAATTTGGCTACGACCCCTTTAACTACCCCTTTAACTTATTATCTTCGCTACTTCACTAAGGCTGAATTATGAAAACCATCGACATCCATGCCCACATCGTTCCCGATTCCATGTGGCGCGCCATCGAAGCCAAACAGGACTGGCACGGCTTCAAACACGAGCCGGGTGAGAACTTCGGCACCATGGTCGCCTGCGGCCAGCGCACGGAATTTACGTCGCCCAAGCTGCGCTACACGGTCGAAGAGCGCATCAAGGACATGGACGCGGAGAAGGTAGACGTGCAGGTGCTATCCATCCACACGCCGTTTGTCGGCTATCACCTCGAGCCCGCGCAGGGCCTCGCACTGGCGCGCGACTTCAACGACGAACTCAGCGCCACTGTGCGCAAAGGCCACGGGCGGCTTGCCGGATTTGCGACACTGCCGGTGCAGGATGTAGGCCTTGCAATCGCCGAACTCGAACGTGCGGTGACCACGCTGGGTCTCAAGGGCGCGTCACTCGACACCAATGTCAATGGCGATCAATGGGACGAGCCCAAGTTCCTGCCGTTTTTCAAGGCGGCCGAGCAACTGGGCGCGGTGCTGTTCTATCACCCGCAACCGCGCAACAACTTCCTCGCGGATCGCATCAAGCGCCACGGTCTCAACAACAGCCTCGGTGTGATCCTCGACGACGCAATCGTCACCGCAGTGCTGCTTGCAGGCGGCGTGCTGGAAAAGTGCCCGGACCTGAAGATCTGCATCGCCCACGGCGGCGGGCCGGCCTGCTACGCGATGGGGCGCATGGATCGCAACTGGCACGACCGGCCGTCGACTCGCAGCACGCCGAAACCGCCCAGCGCGTACCAGAAAAAACTCTACTACGACACCGTCGTCGGTGATGAAATCACGCTGCGCTTTCTGATCGATCAGGTCGGCGTTGATCGCGTGGTGATGGGCAGCGACTGGCCGTTCGTGCCGTGGCATCCGTCGCCGGTGACGTGGCTGGAAAATCGCGAATCACTGACGGCAGCAGAGAAGGAAAAGATTCTCTGGAAAAATCTCGCAGAGTTGCTCGACATCCGTTGAACGCATCCAAACCTGCCGGAGTCGATTTCGTACAGAATAAATCGACTCCGGTACCTTTTGGTGATTAGGCCGCTTTCGGACCCGAGGGGACAGAGTCAGCATCATCATCGTGAGCGGAAAAGAATGCTGGCTCTGATCCCTACTGTGTATGATGAACCGCATTCATACCATCAAGGTGCGCCCTCATGAAAAAACCTGTGCGTTCCACAAAAGCGCCCGCAAAAAGCAAACGCAGCAAGCCCTGACCGGTTGCATCCGGCTTGGCGATAGTTGGGCTTTAAAGGGGCTTGGTTCGATATTGCTCCACGCGCGGTGAACCTATCGAGGGTGGCCCGCTTAACTTTCCCGCGGAGGGGCAAATACCAGAGAAATGGGAGCATGGTAATTTTTCTGAAAAGTTACACCGGCTCCATGCATTCTTCTTCTCCTATTTTTAAATGACGCAGTCGACGCGATCCAAACTGCTGGCCGTGGTAGTGCTCCTGGGGTTGCTCGCCGCCACCTACTGGCTGTTGCATGAAACGGGCGCGCTGGCGACGATCCTCGACGGTGCAGCGCTGCGCGACCGCATTGCCGAACTGGGCAACTGGGGCCCACTGACGGTGATTGCGCTGATGATGCTGGCGATCATGGTGAGCCCCATACCCAGCGCACCCATCGCCATGGCGGCCGGCGCTGCCTATGGCCATGTCTGGGGCACGGTCTATGTCATCCTGGGTGCCGAGATCGGCGCACTGGCTGCGTTCGGCATCGCGCGCTGGCTGGGTGCGGCAACGCTGCGCCGCTGGTTCGGCGACCGCCTGTCGGTCGGGTTCATCGGTTCGCAGAACACGTTGACGGTCATCGTACTGGTCAGCCGCCTGCTGCCTTTTGTGTCGTTCGACATCATCAGTTATGCCGCGGGACTCACGGTCATCACGTTCTGGCGATTCGCGGCGGCGACCCTCGTCGGCATCGTGCCGGCGAGCTTCCTGCTGGCCCATTATGGTGGTGAGATGGCCACCGGTGAGTCCGACCGGATATTCATATCCATTGTGGCGCTGGGGGCCATCACCTTGATTCCGCTGGCCGTGAAAATGATCCGTGACCGTTGGCGTCGTCAGCGATAGGCGTATGGGGTAGTGTCATTTTTCGAAAAATTGCACTAACCCCATTTATCCGGACAGCGGCGGTGCGCTAAGCTCTAATTAAATGAAACGGGCGATAGAGACAGGGCAAGAAACATCATGGCGGAACAGGAAAAGGCATTAATCGTCGGTGCCGGGCGCGGACTGAGCGCGTCACTGGCGCGACTGTTTGCGGCCGAGGGCATGCAGGTTGCCCTGGCGTCGCGCAACACCGACAAGCTGGCCGGGCTCACTGCCGATACGGGTGCGAAGGCCTATGCCTGCGATGCCGCCGATCCAGCGTCGGTGGATGCGCTGTTCGAGTCGGTGACGGCGGATATCGGCGCGCCGAATATTGTCGTCTACAACGCCAGCAATCGCGGCGGTCGCGGGCCGGTGACGACACTCGACCCGGTAGCGGTGCGAAACGCGCTGATGATTACCGCCTTCGGCGGCTTTCTGGTCGCGCAGGCGGCGGCGAAGCGGATGATTCCGGCGGGTGGCGGCACCATCCTGCTGACCGGCGCCTCGGCCGGCGTCAAGGGCTACCCGAATTCATCCTCCTTC
>JAQBGW010000141.1:0-11362 GCA_032128415.1 Betaproteobacteria bacterium
TGCCGAGCTTTTGCTTGAAGTCCTTCTTCAGCAGGCCGTCCTTGGCGCGCTGCACGAAGTACTCGAACGGATCGAACATGGCGGCCTGCACCGCCTTGACGTCGGCATCCTCCGGGAACATGAGCGGCAGCTCCTGCTTGACCATCCGCGTGCACGAGGGTACCGGCGCGAGGATCGCGTAACCCTCGCGCGCCAGCCGGGCCAGGGGCGGGATGTTCGTTTCCTTCAGCCGTGCCACCGCCTCGAGATCGCCAAGCTCCAGCTTGGGCATGCCGCAGCAGGCCTCCTTCTCGACGATACGCACAGGAATCTCGTTATGAGCAAGGATTTTCAGCAGGTCATGGCCGATGCCCGGTTCATTGTAATTCACATAGCAGGTCGCAAAAATCGCGACCTTCCCCGGTGCAGTCTTGCCGTCTTTCACGGCAAACGTGGCGTCGGGACGGGCGGTGCTGCGGAATTTCGCGCTGTTGTACTCGGGTAGCACGCGATCCTGGTGGATGCCGAGCATGCTGTCCATCAGCTTGCGCACCGGCGCCGCCTTGTTGGCGGCATTGACCATTTGCACCACCACCGGAATCGACGCGAGCCTGCCCAGCGCATCGGTGCTCGACAGCAGCTTGTCGCGTAAGCTGGTCTCGCCCTTGCGGAATTTCACTGCCTTGGCGCGCAGCATCAGATGCGGAAAATCGACATTCCACTGATGCGGCGGCACGTACGGACACTTGGTCATGTAGCACATGTCGCACAGGTAGCAGCGGTCAATGACTTCCCAGAAATTTTTCTTGGGAATGCCATCGACTTCCAGCGTCGGGCTTTGCTCCACCAAATCGAACAAATGCGGAAACGCGGTACACAGGTTCACGCAACGCCGGCAACCGTGGCAAATGTCGAAAACACGCTCGAGTTCCTTGTCGAGCTTTTCTTCATCGTAAAAATCTGCCGACTTCCAGTCCAGCGGGTGCCGGATGGGAGCCTCCAGACTGCCTTCACCTATAGTCATGATGGTAATCGCAGGGAGTGATGCAACGGGTCGGAACCCGGAAAGAAAAAAGGCGCGTGACGCGCCTCTTTCCGTGTCGATCGAACCAGAGGCAGCAGCTCAATCGGTCAGCGCGTCCAGCGCCTTCTGGAAACGGTTGGCGTGCGAGCGCTCCGCCTTGGCCAGCGTCTCGAACCAGTCGGCGATTTCACCAAAGCCCTCATCGCGCGCGGCTTTTGCCATGCCCGGATACATATCGGTGTATTCGTGGGTTTCGCCGGCGATAGCTGCTTTGAGGTTCTCGCGGGTACGGCCGATCGGCAGATCAGTGGCCGGATCACCGCAGGCTTCCATGTATTCCAGGTGGCCGTGAGCATGACCGGTCTCACCTTCAGCGGTGGAACGGAATACCGCGGCGACATCGTTCTGGCCTTCAACGTCGGCTTTTGCTGCGAAATATAGATAACGCCGATTGGCCTGGGATTCACCGGCAAAAGCGGCTTTCAGATTTCCGTGGGTCTTGGAATTCTTGAGTTGCATAAAAACTCCTTTAAAAACAATTAGTTACAAAAACTCTATATATCGTTTGCAGGCCATCAAGGGTGGCTAACGGTGAGTGACCGCTAACTTTGAATACCAATCAACGCTGCCAGCAGATTTAGACTAACTCTAATCTGTAACCGGAGTTTAATTCCTCGGCGTACAGCGCGTCAACATCCACGGCCAATCCGGTTGCGCCAGATCAAGACTCAACGCGTCAGCAACTTCTCAATTTCCGCAAAAGTGCGGGCCACCGCATCGGTGTTGACGGGAATGCCCAGCTGCCGCGCGATCTGCGTTGCCGAGAAAATGCCGCGTACGCGCTCGCGACCCTGCGCATCGTGTTCAACCACCAGCGTGTGCTGGCGCCCAGCGGCTTTCAGCGTGGCTACCACATGCCCTACGGTGGCAGCACTGACATCGCCATATTCCAGAACTTGCAGGTCAGCCCGCGGCGTCATAATGTCACGCACCTGAATTTCGCTGCGGGGCAATCCACGTTGCACAGCTGCCTGCACCGGTTTCTCGCCAAGCACATCGTTGGCAGTGATTACGCCATGCACTTTGCGATCTTGATCCACAACCAGCAGCAGACGCACGCCGCGCTGGATCATGCGGTGATGCGCCTCGTCAACTGAATCGCCGGCAAAAATGATGACGGCTGTGATGCGCGTCAGGTCGGTCATGACTTCGATCGCAGAACTCTCGATCTGGACACGTTCCGGGACTTTCTGTGTCGGCTGGGCATAGCCGGCCTCGCCTTCGATCGCTCTCGCCTTCAGTGCCTGATATTCACGTGCCATGTGGGTCTCCAGTCGGGCGTACACCACAACGCCCGCTTATGCGTATCCCGCGGCTGCAGGCTACTTGGTTGTTACAGAGTGCTCGGCGTCGCCAGGGTGCAGCGTCGGCTGCGCATATCAGCGCTGTGCCCCAGATACCGGGACAGTTCGTGTAGTGCCTGTTCGTACACTGCTCGTTTGAAATCGACCACATCCTGCGTCACCGCCCAGTAGTCATTCCATCGCCAAGCGTCGAATTCCGGCTTCACCGAGGCGCGCAGGCAGACGTCGCAATCACGACCGACCATGCGCAGCAGAAACCAGATCTGCTTCTGCCCGCGATAATTGCCGCGCCATTCGCGTCGTAACCAACGCTCCGGCACCTCATATCGCAGCCAGTCACGGGTACGGCCCAGCACCTGTACATGCTCAGGCTTGAGGCCGACCTCCTCGTGCAACTCGCGATACATCGCCGCCTCAGGACGTTCGCCACCCTTGATGCCGCCCTGCGGAAACTGCCAGGAATGCTCGCGAACCCGCTTACCCCAGAAAACCTCGTTTTTGCAGTTGCATAAAACGATTCCAACGTTGGGGCGATAGCCATCTCGATCGATCATGGTCATCCCCGAATCTGTTGCTCATATGGACTCGATTTTTTCACAAAACCCCGCGCATTGAAAGCCCGCAGATCAGTAACTGGATTTCACGGGTAAGCGCCGACCTCGTCATGGCGATTCATCGTGCGCAACCCGGCGACAAAAAGCGGGAATTCCAGACCATAGAGTGCGGTGAGTTCCACGGCGCGCTGATTGAGTTCTTCCCAGCGCAGCAACCCCGGCGCATCGCGGAATGCAAACGCAATCACATTGCCGGGTTTGTGCGCCGGCAGGCACAGTGCGCCGTCCGGAAACGCGGTCTCGATGCGTTTCAGGATCGTATTGAATCGCCGGTCGCTGCCCCACAGGTTTACCACCAGCACCCCGCCCGGTGCGAGCCGGGTGCGGCAGTGGCCATAAAACTCCCCCGTGGCCAGCTCTTCGACATGCGATTCAGCATCATAGCCATCGACCAAAATGACATCGGCCGTGCCACCGGTCTGCGCCATGTGTTCAGCGCCGTCGCACACGGCAATTCGGAACCGCGCATCATCGGGTGGCACCAGGAAACTCTGCCGGGCGATGACCACCACCTGCGGATCGATTTCCAGCACGCGAATCTGCGTATGCGGCATGCGGTGGTAAACGAATTTGGCCACGGAACCGCCGCCCAGTCCGACTATCAGCACCGTGCGCGGGGCTGCATTAAAAAGCAGGAACGCCATCATCGACCGCGTGTAAGACAATTCCAGGTCGTACGGGCGGGCGAGGCGCATCGCACTTTGCACCGTGTTGCTGCCGATGTGCAGTGAGCGCACGCCAAATTTTTCGCTGACGTATACCGTCTTGGCGCCTTCTGCGGAACCGCGCAAGAGCCACTTGGGAAGAAAACTCATGTTGTCCGTGGATATATTGCTGGTAGGGTTCTGTAGAATAAGGGTTTATCAAGTTTCGGAACAGGCATGCGCGTCTCGCAATTTTTCCTCTCCACGCTGAAAGAAGCCCCTTCTGATGCGGAAGTCGTCAGCCACAAGCTGATGCTACGCGCTGGCCTGATCAAGCGCCTGACCAGCGGCGTGTACACCTGGATGCCCCTCGGCCTGCGCGTGCTGCGCAAGGTCGAGAACATCATCCGTGAGGAAATGAACCGCGGCGGCGCTATTGAATTGTTGATGCCGGCAGTGCAACCCGCCGAACTGTGGAAGGAATCCACGCGCTGGGATCAATACGGTCCGGAGCTGCTGCGCATCAAAGATCGCCACCAGCGCGATTTCTGCTTCGGCCCCACGCACGAGGAAGTCGTCAGCGATGTAGTGCGCCGTGAGATCAAAAGCTATCGCCAGTTGCCGCTGAATTTTTATCAGATCCAGACCAAATTCCGCGACGAAATCCGCCCCCGCTTCGGTGTCATGCGCGGCCGCGAATTCATCATGAAGGACGCTTACTCCTTTCACGCCGACTATGAAGACCTGCAGCGCGAATACCTCAACATGCACGAAACCTATAGTCGCATCTTCACCCGGCTCGGTTTGAAATTTCGCGCAGTCGCTGCCGACACCGGCTCAATCGGCGGCACCGGATCACACGAATTCCATGTCCTTGCCGACTCCGGCGAGGATGCCATCGCTTATTGCCCGCAGTCGGATTACGCGGCGAATGTCGAACTGGCCGAAGCTGTCGCGCCGAAAACACCGCGTCCCGCCGCATCACAGCCATTGCAGAAAGTACCCACGCCCGACGTCAAAACGATAGCCGAACTCTGTGCTTTCCTGAAGATACCCGCTGAACGCACTGTAAAAGCCGTGGTCGTCGATGGCACCAATGACCAGCCCGTACTGTTACTGATCCGTGGTGATCATGAGTTGAATCTGGTCAAGGCGGGCAAACTGGCGCAGATTCGACAGCCCGTGGCATTTTCTTCTGCAGAGAGCATCCGCGCCGCGTTCGGCGCTGATCCCGGTTCGCTGGGACCGGCAGGCTACAGCGGCACGGTCATCGCCGACCGCGCAGTGATGGCCATGGCCGATTTCGTCATCGGCGCCAATGCCAACGATCACCACTACACCGGTGCCAATTTCATCCGCGATTTTCCGGAGCCGGTGGCCACCGACATCCGCAATGTCGTCACCGGCGATGCCTCGCCCGATGGCAAGGGGACGCTGGCAATCTGCCGCGGCATCGAGGTCGGACATATTTTCCAGTTGCGCACCAAATATTCCACAGCGCTCAAGCTGGCGTTCCTCGACGAGTCGGGAAAAAGCCAGATCATGGAAATGGGCTGCTACGGTATCGGCGTTACCCGCATCGTCGCTGCAGCGATTGAGCAGAACCATGACGAGCGCGGCATCATGTTCCCGCGAGCTATCGCGCCGTTCGACGTTGCTATCGTGCCCATCGGTTACCACAAGAGTACACAAGTAAAAGCCGCCACCGATCAGTTGTATGACGATCTGATTGCCGAGGGCATAGACGTGCTGCTCGATAATCGCGACGAACGCCCCGGCGCGATGTTCGCCGACATGGAACTGATCGGCGTACCGCACCGCGTCGTCATCGGCGAACGCGGTCTGAAAGACGGGCAGCTGGAATACAAGGGCCGCCGCGACACCCAGCCGCATAACCTGCCGCTGACGGAAGCCATAAACTCAATAAAATCCATGTTATGAAACTGGCGGTCGCGGCACTGTGCAGCATTGCCCTGCTCCTGGCACCGGTCGCCGCACGCGGCGGTGCGCAGAAATATGAGCCGTTGTCCGCGAGCGTACGTGGAACACTGAATCGCTCGATTGCTGATCAGGCCGTACCGAATCTCGCCTTCGACAGCGAACAGGAAGCGCGCATCTGGCTTGCGGCCATGTCGTCGCGCCTGACCAGGCGCATGCCGGATCGCGTGGCGCGCGAGGAATTCCTGGTGACCGTGCACTATGAGGCGAAACGCGCCGGACTCGATCCGCAACTGGTGCTCGGCTTGATTCAGGTCGAGAGCGCCTTCCGCAAATACGCCGTCTCCATAGCCGGCGCGCGGGGTTACATGCAGGTCATGCCATTCTGGGCGAAGTTGATCGGCACCAACGATCACAACCTGTTTAACCTGCGCACCAATTTGCGTTACGGCTGCGTAATCCTGCGTCACTATCTCGATATCGAGAAGGGCAACGTGTTCCGCGCGCTTGGCCGCTACAACGGCAGTCTCGGCAAGGCGGAGTATCCGAACATGGTACTGCGGGCGTGGCAGGGCCGGTGGCGCCACGCCGAGAATGCCGCTACGGAAAAACCATGAACGACATTCTTGTCTTGTTCTACACACAGCACGGCGCCACCGGCGAGATGGCGCGGTTGATCGCGCGCGGCATTGAGCAGACCGGTGCCACGGCGCGGTTACGCACCGTGCCACGCGTCTCCCCACTGACCACGACCGCAGCACCAGGCGTACCGCCGGCAGGCGCGCCCTATGCCGATCTGCGGGATCTGGAAGAATGCGCCGGCATCGCGCTGGGCTCGCCGACGCGTTTCGGCAACATGGCAGCACCGATGAAATATTTCTGGGATTCCACATCAGAGCTTTGGCTGAAGGGAGTGCTTGCCGGCAAGCCGGCGGCCGTTTTCACTTCGACAGCGAGTCTGCATGGCGGTCAGGAAACCACGCTGATCTCGATGATGCTGCCGCTGCTGCATCACGGCATGGTCATTGTCGGCCTGCCCTATACAGCGCCGGAATTGCTGACCACCACGACCGGGGGCACACCCTATGGTCCCAGCCATCACGCCGGCGCAGCCAGCGATCTGCCGATATCGGAGCATGAGAAAAAGCTTTGCCTCACGCTCGGCCGGCGTCTGGCAGAGACGGCGCGCAAGCTGACGTCATGAACCTTTGCACTCACGGTGCGTGCCGCGCGACCGTGGCGAGTCTGCTCGCGCTGATCGTGTTGTGCCTCGCCTGGGAGTTGTGGCTCGCGCCGTTGCGGCCGGGCGGCTCCTGGCTGGCGCTGAAAGTATTGCCGCTCGCCGCCATCGTGCCGGGCATATGGCGTGGCCGGATTTACACTTTTCAGTGGTCCTCCATGCTGATCCTCGCCTATTTTGCAGAAGGTGTCGTGCGCGGATATTCGGATCGCGGCAGCTCGGCACTTTTGGCTCACGCCGAAACCACGCTGGCGCTGGTTTATTTCGTTTGCGCCATTGCTTGTATCCGTGCACAGCGCAAACCGAAACTGCCGCTCAAAGTTTCTGATTGAATAATATTTATTCAATAAAAACAATTGGTTACATTAAAAATAGCACGGCGCTCACCTGCTCCTACGATGTCCCCATCGCTTGAATCTAGAGCTGCGGGTTCAGCCGTTCTGCCTTGGCATTGAGCTTGTTCAATGCGTTGATGTAGGCCTTGGCCGACGCCACCACGATGTCGGTGTCCGCGCCCTGGCCGTTGACGATGCGCCCCTCCTTCGACAGCCGCACCGTCACCTCGCCTTGTGCGTCGGTACCGGTGGTAATGGCATTCACCGAATACAGCAGCAGTTCGGCCTTGCTCGCCACCAATGCCTCAATCGCCTTGAACGCCGCGTCCACCGGCCCGCTGCCCTGCGCTTGCGACGGCAGTTCTTTGCCATTGTCGGACATCACAATGCGCGCGTAGGGCTGCTCACCGGTTTCCGAATGAGCGGTCAGCGATACCAGGTTGTAGCGCTCGTTCTCGATATGCTCAAGAATCTCCTCGGTGATCAGCGCATGCAGATCCTCGTCAAAAATTTCGCGCTTCTTGTCGGCAAGTGTCTTAAAGCGCTTGAACGCAGCATTCAGCGCTTCTTCCGACTCGAGATCGACACCGATCTCGTGCAAGCGGGTCTTGAAAGCATTGCGCCCGGACAGCTTGCCCAGGGTCAGCCGGTTGTTGGTCCAGCCTACCGATTCCGCACTCATGATCTCGTAGGTCTCGCGGTGCTTCAACACGCCGTCCTGGTGGATGCCGGATTCGTGAGCAAATGCGTTCGCGCCGACAATCGCCTTGTTCGGTTGCACAGGATATCCGGTGATACCTGAAACAAGTTTCGATGCCGGCACGATCTGCGTAGCATCAATATTGGTATCGCAGGAAAAAACATCCTGGCGCGTGCGCACTGCCATCACAATCTCTTCCAGCGATGCATTACCGGCCCGCTCGCCCAGACCATTGATCGTGCATTCAACTTGCCGCGCGCCGTTCTGCACCGCCGCCAGGGAATTGGCTACCGCCAACCCCAGATCATTGTGGCAATGCACCGACCAGATCACCTGATCAGCATTCGGGATACGCTCACGCAGGTTTTTGATCAAGCGCCCGAACTGGTCAGGCAACGTGTAGCCGACGGTGTCCGGCACGTTGATGGTTGTTGCGCCGGCCTTGATCACCTGCTCGAGAATGCGGCACAGGAAATCCAGATCTGAGCGGCCCGCATCTTCAGGAGAAAATTCAACGTTGTCCGTGTATTCGCGCGCCCATTTGATCGCCCGCACCGCCTGGTCTATGACCTGTGAAGGCTCCATGCGCAGTTTTTTCTCCATGTGGATGGGCGAGGTCGCGATAAACGTATGCACCCGCGGACGCTCGGCAACCTTGACCGCCTCGCCGCAACGACGAACGTCGCGCTCGTTGGCACGCGCAAGGCCGCAGATCACGCTGTCCTTGATGGCACGGGCGACCGCCTGTACCGACTCAAAATCGCCATCACTCGCGGCAGGAAACCCCGCTTCGATGACATCCACGCGCATGCGCTCCAGTTGTCGCGCGATGCGGAGTTTATCGTCCTTGCTCATTGCCGCGCCGGGGCTCTGCTCGCCGTCGCGCATCGTCGTATCAAATATGATCAGCTTTTCTTTGGCCATGATTTAACCTTGATCGTTGGACTGGGACGCGCAAAGCGCCCCTGAAATCAGGATACCGGCACCACTGGGGCCGGACTGGAACTGCACAAAGGTAGGGGGAGTTTAGCGCGCGCGGCCGCGCAGCAGCAGACCTGCCAGCGGGAGCGTGGCAGCAAGATTCGACTCGATAATCTGCGTTAAACGACACATGATGATGAAATATATCGATTTTTCAGAGCGCATGCAACCAGTCAGGGTGCTGAGGGCGGCAGCTGCGCTTTGCGACGACCACGAATCCTGTCATACACCCACAACGCGTAGCCGGACAGGCCGTAGAAGCCAAACAACGCGAACAGTATTTCAGGAAGCGTATCGGCAAACGAAATCAACAGGACGAATCCCAGCGCAATCGCGACTACTGCCGAGAACGGCACGCTTTTGCGCAGATTGATGTCCTTGCCGCTGTAAAAGCGCAGATTGCTGACCATCGTCAAGCCAGCCACCAGTGTCAGACCCCACGCCAGCCATTTCACGTCGGCGCCCCGTACCTGGTATTCCGTCATCGCCAGCACCAGGCCGGCGATAACCGCCGCCGCCGCCGGACTGGGCAATCCCTGGAAGAATCGCTTATCAACAACGTCGATGTTGGTATTGAAACGTGCAAGACGCAGCGCAGCACAGGCGCAATACACGAATGCCGCAATCCAGCCTAGCTTGGTTGATAGCCAGGGCCCGAGCAAGGGCACGGTTTTCATGGCAGCGAAGTCTTTCAGCGCCCAGACATAGACCACAAGCGCCGGTGCGACACCGAAAGACACCATATCGGAGAGGCTGTCGAGTTCGGCGCCGAATACGCTTTGGGTGCGCGTCAAGCGCGCGATGCGACCATCGAGTCCATCCAGCACCAACGCCACAAAAATTGCGATAGCTGCCAGCTCGAAGCGACCGCTCACCGCTTGCACAATCGCATAAAACCCCGAAAACAGCGCCGCAAGGGTAAACAGGTTCGGCAACCAATAGATACCGCGCCGCGCAAAGCGGGATTTGATAAACAGTTTGTGGTCTTTGAAATCGGCCATGAAAATCAGTTTAAACCATAGTCTGGAGCCGCGTTAAAACTGCAACTGTTCATGGTGCCATCAGGGCAGAGCAGCAATGATGGACTCGGTCGCGTAAACCTTGTCGCCGATAGACACCCGTGGTGCTGCGGTCAGCGGCAGATAAACATCGACCCTCGAACCGAAACGGATAAAACCGAAGCGCTCGCCCCGCGCCAGCGTCTGCCCCGCTTTCGCATAACACAGGATGCGGCGTGCAATCAGTCCGGCAATCTGCACGCAGGTGATGTCATGACCGTCGGCGGTACGCAGATAAATCACCGCCCGTTCATTCTCCGCAGAAGCCTTGGCCAGTGCAGCATTGAAGAATCTGCCGGGGAAATACCAGGTTTTTTCAACCACACCGTCGATAGGACTGCGATTGGAATGCGCGTTGAATACATTCATGAATACGCTGATCTTGAGCGCATCGCGTTCCAGGTACGGATCCCGCGTTTTCTCGACCGAGACAATCATGCCGTCAGCCGGTGCCAGCACCGCCCCTGCATCGCCAGGTATGACGCGCGGCGGATCGCGGAAAAACTGCAGCATGAACGCCAGGATGAACCATGGCAGCGAGGCCCAGCCGAATCCCGCATAAGCCTGCACAACCGCTGCCGCAACAAAAGTCGCAGCGATGAACGGCCAGCCCTCGCGGGCGATTATGGGGTGAGGATAAGGTTTCATCGCTAAGCCGGATATTCGGCCGGACAAAACATGGCGCCGCAACCGACAGGCGGCCGACCGATGCAGCCGCTCTGCCGACGGGTTTTAGTTTTTCGAGTGATCAACCAGGCGGTTCTTTTTGATCCAGGGCATCATGTCGCGCAGCTTCGCGCCGACAACTTCAACCTGATGTGCCTGGCCAATGCGCCGCATGGCCTTGAGCGTGGGTGCGCCTGCCTTGTTCTCGAGGATGAACTCCTTGGCGAACTGTCCGGTCTGGATTTCTGCGAGAATCTTGCGCATCTCCGCACGGGTATCGTCGTTCACGATGCGCTGACCGCGCGTGAAGTCTCCGTATTCGGCCGTGTTCGACACCGAGTAACGCATGTTGGCAATGCCGCCTTCATAAATCAGGTCGACGATGAGTTTCACCTCGTGCAGGCACTCGAAATACGCCATTTCCGGGGCATACCCGGCATCAACCAGTGTCTCGAATCCCGCCTGAATCAACGCCGACAGACCGCCGCACAACACGACCTGCTCACCGAACAGATCGGTCTCACACTCTTCACGGAACGATGTCTCAATCACGCCCGCCCGAGCAGCTCCGATTGCCGCGGCATAGGACAGCGCAATATCGCGCGCCTTTTTGCTCGGGTTCTGGAATACGGCGATCAGTGACGGTACGCCACCGCCTTGGGTGTAAGTCGAGCGCACCAGATGGCCGGGGCCTTTGGGCGCAATCATGATGACGTCCAAATCCGCACGCGGCTCGATCTGCTTGAAGTGGATGTTGAAGCCGTGCAAGTCTTACTAATCACTTTGCACAAGGTGGTAATAGTATTAGATTAATGGGTG
>JAQBGW010000142.1:0-33181 GCA_032128415.1 Betaproteobacteria bacterium
CCGAGCAGGGACTCGACCGGCCCCTTCGGTAGCGGCACCAGAAACCAGATTTCGAACACGGAAAAGAAAAAGACGCTGTTGCCCACGCTTACCAGCACCACCTTCCACCACGGGTACTTGCCCAGCCAGCGCATGAAAAACGCGACGAACAGGATCGACGGCACGTAGATGCCAAGCCAGCCGACCAGCGAGACGAACACCGCCGTCGGCACCAACACACTGAGCACCAGCTTGAACTGCCCGACTTCGACAAAGACGCTGTCCTTCTCCTTGCTGACCAACAGCGCGCGAACGAAGTTGACTGCCGAGGAAACACAGATGATGAGACCAACGTAGAAAGGGAAGTAGCCGGTCTCCGGACCTTCCGCGCCCCAGCTCGAACCAAGCCTCCAGCTGTCGTACATCACTATCGCGCCGAGCGCGAAAATGAACACGGCGACCACCAGTTCGGCAGTTTTCTGGCTTAGCACTGCGGACCCGTTCTTAGCTTCCGGTGTCAAGATACCCCCCCCGATGTGAAACTGAAACGGCGCGCCAGATCTACCGGCGCGCCGCGGTTGCTCGTTTACGGACTACTTCTTCTTGTGCAGGAATCCTGCCTCTTTCATGAGTGCAATGTGCTCGGTCTCGGCCGCGGTGACCCAGTCGAGGTATTCCTTGCCCTCGATGCTGGTCTGGTTGAACGCGCCTTTCTCCATCAAAGCGGTCCACTCCGGGGTCTCGCGCACTTTTCTGAGGAGGTTCACGTAGTAGCTAACCTGATCCTTGGTCACGCCACCGGCCATGAATATACCGCGCAACATCAGGTATTCAACATCAAGCTGTTGCGACTTGCAGGTTGGAATGTCATTCCATGACAAGTTGCCGGCGAGTTTTTTCTTGTACGGCATAGGCTGGCTGTCAAACACACACAGCGCGCGGGTTTTACCGGCACGCCAGTGCGCCACCTGCTCGATCGGGTTGTTGACCGACGAATTGATGTGTTTGCCAACCAGTTGCACCGCCACCGTGCCGCCGCCCTTGAACGGGACGTAGGTAAATTTCGCGCCGGTCTTCTGCTCGAGTGCAGCAGTGATGATCTGGTCTTCCTGCTTCGAGCCGGTACCGCCCATGTTAAATTTTCCGGGACCGGCTGCCTTCGCCGCATCGATGTAGTCCTTGGGGCTCTTGTAGGACGTCTCGGCATTCACCCACAGCACGAACTCGTCCAGCGCCATCATCTTGACCGGGGTCAGGTCGCGAAAATTGAACGGCACGCCGGTGGCGAGCGGTGTGGTGAACCTATTCGACAGGGTAATGATGATCTTGTGCGGTTCACCCTTGGAACCCTTGACGTCAAGAAAGCCCTCGGCCCCCGAACCACCTCTCTTGTTAATCACCACCATGCCCTGTTTCATCAGATTATGCTTGGCGATGATCCCCTGGATCGCGCGCGCCATCTGATCGGCGCCGCCACCGCTGCCCGCCGGGACGACGAACTCAACGTTCTTGGTGGGTTCCCACGCTGCAACAGGCCCGGATACAGCAACCAGACCCAAAGCAGCGACCAGTGGCAACAAAGTTTGTTTAATATTCATGCGACTCCTCCTGTATCAATTAAACGACGAATGCTGAGTTTTACCTACGGCAACTGCCGCAGCCCAACTTCATATAAGAACGCCGTAACACGTTATTGTTCCGCAACAAACGGGGTGAAAGAATTGACCATAGTCAAGTTTTCACCATACGCCCACTTCCGCACTACTGCTATTCCGCGAATCATTTTACCAGCAACACCGGCACCCGAACCAGATGCATCACCTTGGTCGCTGCCGAGCCCAGCACCATGTTGGCGATAGAACTCATGCCCCGCGTACCCATCACCACCTGGTCGCATTTCAGCTCGTTGACAAAGTGTGCCACCGTCTCGCCCACCTCACCGACCCCGATATGATAGGCATATTTCACTTGGGCATCGTCCAGCAGCTTGCGCGCATCAGCCAGCGCTTTCATGCCTTCGTCGTGGTGATACTGCTTGGCCTGTTCGGCCACGCCCTTGATGGTGCCGGGAAACGGATGCTGCACATTGAGCAAATGGATCTCGAACGGCTCTTTGGAATTGCCCGCCTGTTTCAGTAAAAAATGAACCGCACGGATCGAGTTCTTCGAGCCGTCCATGGGGATCAGTGTCTTGAGCATGTAGCGCCTCGTTCTGTTATTTATTCGGTTGGTTTTGCTGATCGCCAGCGGCAAGATCAACCACTTTGTGTTCGGCTTCGGCCTGCGCTTCGGCCCGCTTCGCCAGATGCTTGCCCAACAGGATCACGAACGCAGCGCCGGCCACCTGCAACCAGCTGAAATTAATAGCGCCGATATGCACATGCAGCCATGCAAAATTGGCATTGATCCAGTCCACCCAGAACGGATCGGTCATCAGCATTTCACCCGCCACCCAGCCGAGCAGTCCGGCGCCGATGGTGATGATGATCGGCCATTTTTCCATCACCTTCATCAGCATGGTGGCGCCAAATACGACCAGCGGGATCGAGATCGCCAGACCGATGATCAGCAACGTGATGTTGCCCTTGGCCGCCGCTGCGACGCCGATCACGTTGTCCAGACTCATCACCAGATCGGCAATCAGTATGGTCTTGATTGCCTTCATCAGATTGTCGGAACTCTCGACGTTTTCATCATCGTGCTCGGGCACCAGCAGCTTGACTGCAATCCACAGCAGCAGCACGGCGCCGATGATCTTGAGATAAGGCCATGTCAGCAGTTCAACCGCAATAATGGTCAGCAGAATTCGCATCACCACGGCAGCACCCGCGCCCCACATCACCGCCTGCTTTTGCTGATGCGCCGGCAGCGAACGCGCGGCGAGCGCAATCACCACGGCGTTGTCGCCCGACAATACGATATTGATCAAAGTAATTTGACCTAATGCCGCCCAGAACAGCGGATCGCTCAGCATTTCCATGTTTTATGTCTCTCCTGGGGGCGTTAGCCCAGGCGCGCAACATATGCGCCTGGCCTGCCCACACCCGGTAATACTAATTTATTATTAAAAACAACGGGTTACAAATTAGAACAGCCCAACCACCTTGCCCTCATCCGTCAGGTCAATCTTCTCCGCAGACGCAATTTTTGGCAACCCCGGCATGGTCATGATGTCACCACAGACCATGACCACAAATTCCGCACCCGCCGACAACCGCACTTCACGGACGTTGACGATGTGCCCCGAGGGCGCGCCGCGCAAGGTGGCATCCGACGAGAACGAGTATTGCGTCTTGGCCACGCATACCGGGTATTCGCCGTAACCGTCTTCCTGCAGTTTCTTGATCTGGTTGCGCACCTTGTTGTCAGCCGTGATGTCCGCCGCGCCATAGATCTTGGTGGCGATGGTTTTCATCTTTTCCCACAGCGGCAGCTTGATGTCGTAGACGAACTTGAACTGGTTTTCGCCTTTGTCGATCAGCTCGACAACGGTCTTTGCCACTTCCGCAGCACCTGCGCCGCCATCCGCCCAGTGCCTGGCCAGCAGCACCGGCACACCGTGTGGCGCCATTTTCTTTTTCAGCAACTCGATTTCGGCATCGGTGTCGAAAGTAAAGTGGTTGATCGACACGACGCACTTCAAGCCGTAGTTCTCGCGCACGTTTTTGACGTGGCGCTCGAGGTTGGCCACACCTTTCTCCAGCGCCGTGAGGTTTTCCTTATTGAGCTCCTTGACGTCAACGCCACCGTGATACTTGAGTGCGCGGATGGTCGCGACGATCACGCAGGCGTCCGGCCGCAAACCTGATTTGCGGCATTTGATATCGACAAATTTCTCGGCACCGAGATCGGCGCCAAAACCGGCCTCGGTCACCACATAGTCGGCCAGTTTCAGCGCGGTCTGGGTAGCAATCACGGTGTTGCAGCCGTGGGCGATGTTGGCAAACGGACCCCCATGCACAAACGCGGGATTGTTCTCCAGCGTCTGCACCAGATTCGGCGCCAGCGCATCCTTCAGCAGCACGGTCATTGCCCCATGTACTTTCAAATCTTGCGCGCGCACCGGTTTCTGCTCGCGGGTGTAACCCACCACAATGTTGCCGAGGCGGGTTTTCAGATCCTTGAGCGACGTCGCCAGACAGAAAATCGCCATCACTTCGGAGGCAACGACAATGTCGAAACCATCCTGGCGCGGATAGCCGTTGCCCGGCCCGCCCAATGAAACCGTGATATCGCGCAGCGCGCGGTCGTTCATGTCCATCACCCGTTTCCAGGTGATGCGGCGCACGTCGACGCCGAGCTCGTTGCCGTGATGGATATGGTTGTCGAGCGTTGCAGCCAGCAGATTGTTGGCCAGCGCGATGGCATTGAAGTCACCGGTGAAATGCAGATTGATGTCTTCCATCGGCACGATCTGCGCATAACCGCCGCCGGCTGCCCCGCCTTTCATGCCGAACACCGGTCCCAGAGAAGGCTCGCGCAGACAGATCATCGCTTTCTTGCCGATTTTGTTAAGTGCATCCCCCAGACCTACGGTCGTTGTCGTCTTGCCTTCGCCGGCTGGCGTGGGGCTGATCGCAGTGACCAGGATCAGCTTGCCGTTCTTCTTGTTCTTCAGGCTGTCGACAAATTCAAGCGACACCTTCGCCTTGGTGTGGCCGTAGGGCACCAGGTGCTCCTCAGGAATGCCCAGCTTTTGCGCGATCTTGACGATGCGCTCCATTTTCGACGCTTGGGCAATTTCGATGTCTGACAGTGCCATGGTGCTTTTCTCCTGAATGTAAATGATCAAGCGCCCGCCGCTGCGGGCATATTTGGACGGGGTTCCGGACTACGGTTCTAAACTTTTGCCAATTGCGCCAGCGCCAGACCGCCGCCGTAGCTTGTACGGGGCGTCAGCTCGCCGCCTTTGGTGACTTTGACTGCGCAATATTTGAATTCCGGAATCTTGCCGACCGGATCCAGCGCGGGATTGGTCAGCAGGTTCGCCGCAGCCTCGTAAAAACAAAACGGGATAAACACTGCACCGCGCGGCGTGCCGTCATCAGCACGCGCATACAGCGAAATTATGCCGCGGCGCGAAGCGACGCTGATGACGTCGCCGGCTTTTGCGCCGAGCTGATCGAGATCCAGCGGATGAATCATCGCGGTCGGTTCCGGCTCGATGGCGTCCAGCACGGACGCGCGCCGCGTCATGGCACCCGTATGCCAGTGTTCGAGCTGCCGGCCGGTGATCAGCACAAACGGAAATTCCCGGTCCGGACGCTCATTGGCGGGAATAATATCCGCCGGCACAAATTTCGCGCGCCCCGTAGGGGTTGGAAATTTATCAATAAAAACAATGGGTTGACCAGGGTCACCTTCTTGCTCGCAAGGATAGGTGACGCTGCTCTCGCGCTCCAGCCGCTCGTAGGTGATGCCGGCAATGCTGTTCATGCCTTTGCGCATTTCATTGAACACATCAGCGGGGCCGTTGTAGTTCCAGTCACAACCCAGTCGGCGCGCCAGTTCCTGAATGATCCACAAGTCCGGCTTGGCGTCGCCGGGCGCGTCCAGCGCTTTGCGACCGAGCTGCACCATGCGATCGGTGTTGGTGACAGTGCCGTCTTTTTCCGGCCACGCGGTTGCCGGCAAAATCACATCGGCGTAATAACAGGTTTCAGTCAGGAAAATTTCCTGCACTACCAGCATGTCGAGTTTGGCCAGCGCCTCGCGTGCGTGATGCGCATCCGGGTCTGACATCGCCGGATTTTCACCCATGACGTACATGCCGTTGATCTTGTCATCGAGGATCGCGTGAATGATCTCGACTACGGTCAGGCCCGGCTTGGGATCGAGCTTGGTGCCCCACAACTTTTCAAAGCGAGCCAATGCCTGCGGGTTATCGACACGCTGGTAATCCGGAAACACCATCGGAATCAATCCGGAATCGGATGCGCCCTGCACGTTGTTCTGCCCGCGCAGCGGATGCAGGCCGGAGCCGGGTTTGCCGATTTGGCCGGTCATCAGCGTGAGCGCGATCAGGCAGCGCGCGTTGTCCGTGCCATGCACGTGCTGCGAAATGCCCATGCCCCAAAGAATCATCGAGGCCTTGGACGTCGCATAAATTCGCGCGACTTCCTTGATTTGCTCCGCAGGTATGCCGCACACCGGCGCCATCGCTTCGGGACTGTAGCCTTCAACATTCTTCCGCAGGTCTTCGTAGCCGATGGTGCGTGAGGCGATGAACTCCTTGTCCACCAGACCTTCATGCACAATGGTGTGCATCATGGCATTGAGCAGCGCCACATCGGTATCCGGCTTGAATTGCAGATAGTGCGTCGCGTGGCGCGACAATTCCGAACGGCGCGGATCGGCGTAGATAAATTTCGCACCCTTTTTTGCCGCGTTCTTGATCCACGTTGCCGCCACCGGATGATTGGAAATCGGATTGGCGCCGATCAGGAATATCACTTCGGCGACACCCACGTCACTGACCTGATTAGACACCGCGCCTGAAGCCACACCTTCCATCAGCGCCGCCACCGACGAGGCATGGCACAACCGGGTGCAATGATCGACGTTGTTTGTTCCAAAACCCGTGCGCACCAGTTTCTGGAACAGATAGGCCTCTTCGTTGGAACCCTTGGCCGAGCCGAAGCCGGCCAATGCGTTTTTACCCTTGGTATCGCGGATTTCGCGCAGCTTGCCCGCAGCAAAATCCAGCGCTTCTTCCCACGACGCTTCACGGAAATATTCCAGCGGATTCGCGGGGTCCATGGTGAAGTCGGCGTGTTTGGGCACACCGGTCTTGCGGATCAGAGGTTTGGTCAGGCGTTGCGGATGCTGCACATAGTCAAAACCATAACGGCCCTTCACGCACAAACGATTATGGTTGGACGGGCCATCACGCCCATCCACGCTGATGATCTTGTTGTCCTTGATGTTGTAGGTCAGCTGGCAGCCGACACCGCAGTACGGGCACACCGAATGCACTTGCTTGTCGGGTTTCACCAGCCCCGCTTCACGCGCCGGCATCAACGCGCCGGTCGGGCAGGCCTGCACGCACTCACCACAAGCTACGCAAGTCGAATCACCCATCGCATCGCCGAGATCGAACACGATCTTCGAATGCTCGCCGCGGAACGCGTAGCCGATCACGTCGTTGACTTGTTCCTCGCGGCAGGCGCGCACACAGCGCGTGCATTGAATGCAGGAATCGAGATTGACGGCAATGCCGTGGTGCGACACATCAGGTGACGGCTGATGACGCGCCTTGAATCGCGGCTTGCCGATCTTGAGTTTGGCCGCCCAATGATCGAGTTCCGAATCGCGCGTATGCCGCTCTTTCGGCATGTCGGACAACAGCAGTTCCAGCACCATTTTCTGCGACTTCACCGCGCGTACGCTGTCGGTAGTGACCTCCATGCCCTTGGCCGGCGCGCGGCAACACGAAGCCGCCAACACCCGTTCACCCTTGACCTCGACCACGCAGGCGCGGCAGTTGCCGTCGGGGCGCATGCCTTCCATATAGCAAAGATGCGGAATCTCGACGCCATGACGCTTGGCGGTCTGAATAATGGTTTCGGATGCGTAACCCACCACATCCTTGCCGTTCAGTTTGAACTCGACCGGCATTGCGGCGAGTTCTTCTTTGCTCATTGCGGTCATAGCGTGTTCACCCGTTAATCCGTTTGATTGTTACCTGTTCACTGCACTTCTTTGGGGAAATACTTGATCACCGTGCGAATTGGATTCGGCGCGGCCTGACCCAGGCCGCAGATCGAAGCATCCGCCATCGCGCCCGACAACTCTTCGAGCAATTCTTGATTCCAGCGCGGCGCTTCCATCAACTGCTGCGCTTTCGCCGTGCCCACGCGGCAAGGCGTGCACTGGCCGCAGGATTCCTCAGCGAAAAACTTCATGATGTTGCGTGCGGCAGCACTGGCTTTGTCCTTGTCCGACAAAATGATGATTGCGGCCGAGCCGATGAAACAGTCATAAGGTTGCAGGGTGTCGAAATCCAGCGGTACGTCGCCCAGCGACGCCGGCAGAATGCCACCCGAAGCGCCGCCCGGCAGGTAGCCGTAGAACTGATGTCCTGGCAGCATGCCGCCGCAGTATTCGGCGATCAATTCTTTCACGGTGATGCCTGCCGGTGCCAAATGCACACCCGCTTTCTTCACGCGGCCTGACACCGAAAACGAGCGCAGTCCCTTGCGGTCATGCCGACCGTGTCCGGCGAACCAGTCGGCGCCCTTTTCGAGGATGTCGCGCACCCAGTAGAGCGTCTCCATATTGTGTTCCAGCGTCGGATAACCAAACAGGCCGACCTGCGCCACATACGGCGGACGTAGCCGCGGCATGCCGCGCTTGCCTTCAATGGATTCGATCATCGCGGATTCTTCGCCGCAGATGTACGCGCCCGCGCCGCGGCGCAGGAATATCGGCGGCAGCGCGCACGGCGGATTTGCCTGCAGCGCCTTGATTTCTTTTTCGAGAATCGCCCGCACACCCGCATATTCGTCGCGCAGATAAATATAAATTTCGGAAATCTGCACCGTCCATGCCGCAATCAGCATGCCTTCGAGAAAACGATGCGGATCGCGTTCGAGGTAATAACGATCCTTGAACGTGCCCGGTTCGCCCTCGTCGATGTTGACCGCCATCACCCGCGGACCTTTTTCACCACGCACGATGCGCCACTTGCGTCCCGACGGAAATCCCGCGCCGCCCAGCCCGCGCAGTCCGGAGTTTTCCATGGTTTTGATCAGGTCTTCAGCCTCGCGCTTGCCGGCCAGACACTGGGCAGCGATGTGGTAACCACCCTGCTTGCGGTACTCGGCATACGACACGTATTTGCCCACAGCGCACTGCGTCTTCTTTGCTGCCACCAGGGGTTTTATTTTTTCAACGGTGGCCTGCGCCACCGGATTCTGCCCGACCACCGCTACCGGCGCCTGCTCGCAGCGCCCGACACACGGCGCTGGTATGACGCGCACACCGTCGCCGAGCGCTTTTTTTAATCCCCGGATCAAGGCGCTCGCGCCGGACAGTTCGCAGGACAGCGAGTCGCACACGCGCACGGTCAATGCCGGAGGCGCTTGTTCGTTCTCTTTAACCACATCGAAGTGGTGATAGAAGGTCGCGACCTCATAGACCTCGGTCATCGCCAGCTTCATTTCGCGCGCCAGCGCAACAATATGCGCAGCGGAGATATGGCCGAATTTGTCTTGTATCTTGTGCAGGTGCTCGATGAGCAGGTCGC
Source organism: Betaproteobacteria bacterium (assembly GCA_032128415.1). Taxonomy (GTDB): domain Bacteria; phylum Pseudomonadota; class Gammaproteobacteria; order Burkholderiales; family SG8-41. The sequence continues at coordinate 9,227 of JAQBGW010000142.1, forward strand.
GGTGGCGCGGCGCGTCACCCAACAAGGTCTGCACCTGCGCGAGTGCGTCCGGCGTAACCACGCGCCCCTTGGATTTTCCGCGCCTGCCTTCTGCTTTTCTGATCTTGCTGCGTTCCAACGTGCCCCCTCCATGCCCATCACCTACGAGCTTTCAGCGCTCCGGGTCACAACGCCACCGCGTCCATCGGGCGCGGCGTTTTTTCGTAATGCCGTGGAGGGGTGCCGCTGTTGCTTGAATAGCGCTGGTTCTGATTTGTTCCTATTTCAATACGGATTTCAGCAGCTTGCCCATCTCCGCTGGATTTTTCGTCGTCCTGATGCCGCACTCTTCCATGACCGCGAGTTTCTCTTCCGCAGTGCCCTTGCCGCCGGAGATGATCGCGCCGGCATGGCCCATACGCTTGCCCGGAGGTGCGGTGACACCGGCAATAAAACCGACCACCGGTTTTTTCATGTTGGCTTTGATCCAGCGCGCGCATTCTTCTTCGTTCGAGCCGCCGATCTCGCCGACCATGATCACGGCCTCAGTTTGCGGATCGTCGTTGAACATTTTCATGATGTCGATGTGCTTCAACCCATTCACCGGGTCACCGCCGATGCCGACGCAGGTGGACTGGCCGAGCCCGATTTCCATCAATTGCCCGACCGCCTCATAAGTCAGCGTGCCGGAGCGCGATACCACGCCGATCGGCCCCCGCTTGTGGATATGACCGGGCATGATGCCGATCTTGATTTCATCCGGCGTGATCACGCCGGGACAGTTCGGACCAACCAGCAGCGTCTTGCTGCGCTGCTGCTCCATTTTGTATTTGAGTCGAACCATGTCGCGCACCGGTATGCCCTCGGTGATGCAGATGACCAGTTCGAGTTCGGCATCCACCGCCTCTTCAATGGCTGCGGCGGCATAGGGCGGCGGCACATAAATCACCGACACATTGGCGCCGGTTGCGGCCTTGGCTTCTCTTACGGAATTGAAAATCGGAATGCCCTCGTAGCTCTGTCCGCCTTTTTTGGGCGTCACGCCGCCGACGTAGCAATTTTTGCCGTTGGCGTATTCCTTGCCGGTCTTGGTGTGAAACTGGCCGGTTTTACCCGTGATGCCCTGGGTGATCACCCGGCTGTTCTTGTTGATCAGGATGCTCATTTGGCCGCCCTCTTCGTGCGCTTCACTACCGTTTTGCGTTTGCGTGCCACCGCTTTTTTTACGCTCCGCGTTTTTTTTACGCTCCGCGTTTTTTTCATGGCTTTGCTTTTCGACTGCGCTTTGGTTTTGGGCCGGGCACTCGCTTTCTTTTTTACTGCCACGCGGGGCGACGCCTTCGGTTTGGCTTTTACCTTGGTCTTGGCGCCGGTTTTGGTTTTTGCCTTGCCCCTGGCCGCTGCCACCACTTTTTGCGCAGCATCCGCCATATTGTTTCCGGAAATAATCGGCAAACCCGACTCGGCGAGGATTTTCTTGCCCAGATTGACGTTGGTGCCTTCGAGGCGCACCACCAGCGGCACATTGAGACTGACCTGCCTGGCCGCAGCGACCACGCCTTCGGCAATCACATCGCATTTCATGATTCCGCCGAAAATATTGACCAGAATGGCTTTCAACTCCGGATTGCGCAGCATGATCTTGAAGGCTTCCGTGACTTTCTCTGCAGTGGCGCTGCCGCCGACGTCAAGAAAGTTGGCGGGGCTGCCGCCGTAGAGCTTGATGATATCCATCGACGCCATGGCCAGGCCCGCGCCGTTCACCAGACAGCCGATATTGCCGTCAAGCTGGATGTAATTGAGATCGTGCTTCGATGCCTCGACTTCCGCCGGATCTTCCTCATCCAGATCGCGCAGCGCGACGAGGTCAGGGTGGCGGAACAGTGCATTGCCGTCAAAATCGATTTTGGCGTCGAGCGCCACGACCTTGCCGGCGCCGGTGAGAATCAGCGGATTGATTTCGGCCAACGACGCATCGGTTTCGTCGAATGCCTTGTAGAGCGCCTGCAGCAGCGCTCGCGCCTGCGGCAGCGATGCGGCGGGAACGCCGATCTTGCGCGCCATGTCATCGGCATCAGCGTCAGTAAGGCCGCGCAGCGGATCAATCTCCACCTTGTGTATCTTCTCCGGCGTGTGCGCGGCAACCTCCTCAATATCCATGCCGCCTTCGCTGGACGCCATCAGCACCACGCGTTGCGATCCGCGATCGACCACCATGCCGACGTAGAGTTCTTTCTTGATGTCGGCGCCTTCCTCGATCAGCAGCCGCCGCACCTTCTGCCCACCCGGGCCGGTTTGATGGGTTTTCAACTGCATCCCGAGTATGCCGCTCGCGTAATTCTTTACTTCCGCTGCCGACTTGGCCACCTTCACGCCGCCGCCTTTGCCACGCCCGCCGGCGTGTATTTGCGCCTTGACCACCCATACGTTGCCGCCCAGTTGCGCCGCTGCCTTGACCGCTTCATCGACGCTGAAACAGGGGATACCGCGCGGCGTAGCGACACCGTATTTGCGCAACAGCTCTTTTGCCTGGTATTCGTGGATTTTCATGGTTGGTCCGCGTGTTTATGCGCCGGTTGTTGAAAGCGCACCCGCGCTGCTTGCAGGGTGCCAAATCTATTACAGCGGCTTCGGCGGGAGCCTTGACCGCAGTCAATAAAGTCGTGATTGAGTGGAGTGCGTGCCCGGCGTATGCAACGTGCGTCACGCCTGGAAGGCACCGGACACGATCATTGCATTCAGACGCTGATCGACATCGCGGTCCGCCGCTCTGTTCGTATCCAAGTATAACAAGCACTCCGCATATTCTGCTTGCGCAACATGCGTAATCACGCATTCGCATGCAGCCGTGCTCGCAGTGCCTGCTAGCAGCGATTATCTCCGGGCTCGGAGATAGCCAGTCGGTCAGCATGACTCCGGTGGGGCAGGTAGCTAATACCCAGGGTCGCTATATAAAAACCTTGTGTGCCTATGACTTATTTTGCCATTATGTTGCTTCGCAATAACATTGAACAAACCTGCAAAACAAGGCAAAAAAAAGCGCAACCCCGGGGGGTTGCGCTGAAGTTCCACCAAAGGAGGAGGTTTTGGAGGATATGTGCCGATACCTGTAGAAGGCATCCAACACGGATTTGATTCTGCCATTTTTATGACCGAAGTCAAGTATTTTTGCTGCTTTGCAATATATATTTTGTGACCCAACAATCAATATAATCTAATCCGAATGTGACGTCGATCACGCTTTGTGGCCCGCCATGGGGTACGGTGCCCACCTCTTGCGTGACGCACGGCGTTGGGCGATAACCGCGCTTGACCCACACAACCCCGGCGCCCCCCTGAGTGAGAACCTGCACATGAACAGCGCTCTGCTGATGTTTACCGGCGACATCAATCTGATGAACGTCACCGATCCGGCGCTACCCTTTGCGCGCATCAGCGACACGCTGCACACAGCCGATGTGTTGTTCGGCAATCTCGAATGCTGTCTTTATCAACCGGCGGATGCGGGATCGGTCATGGATGAGGGTTTTTATGCGGCGCCTGCTGCGGGGCAGGCCCTGAAACACGCCGGCTACAGCGTGCTCGGCAATGCCAACAACGTCAATTACGGCGCCGCTGCCATCCGCTCATCGCTGCACGAACTCGATCTGCTCGGCATCCCCTGCACCGGTGCGGGTCTGGATCGTGCGCAGGCGCACGCGCCGGCAATCATCGAGCGCGGCGGCGTGCGCTACGGATTTCTGCAACGCACCTCCGTATACTGGCCGACAAATCACGAAGCCGGTGAACGCACGCCGGGCATCGCTGCGCTGCGCGGCCATACCGCCTACCAGTTGCCGCTGCACAAGACCCGCCCCGAAATCCCGCCAGCCAACCGGCCGGGCGTGCCGCCGATTATCGTGACCTGGGCTGATGCGCAATATCTGGCAGAGTATGTTGCCGAGATCGCCGCACTACGCCGGAAAGTCGATGTGCTGGTCGCCTCACAACACTGGGGGCTGCATGAAGAAGTACTCGATTACATGTCTGAGATCGCTCACGCGGCGATAGACGCCGGTGCCGATATCGTCATCGGTCATGGCCCGCATTATTCGCTGCCGGTTGAAATCTACAAAGGCAAGCCGGTGTTTTACGGCTTGGGCGGTTTTTCGTTTCATACCGGACACGGCGGCCGCAAGCACGGCGATTGGCTGGGCATGCTCGCGCGCGTAACGCTTAACGGCCGTGATTGTGAAAGCGCATCATTTGAATTCGTGCGCCACAACGACCGCAACGAAACGGTGATCTGCGATCTGGCGCGTGAACAGGTTGCACTCAATGCGCTGCGGGAGCGCAGTGCAAAATTCAATACGGCGATCCGGATCGACGGCAACAGCGCCGTGTTGCACACCGCCTGAACAGCAGCGAGAAACACTTGTTGATTTGTACAAAATACATGACACCGTTCGGGCTGAGCTTGTCGAAGCCCACTGCCCTTCGACAAGCTCAGGGCGAACGGGATTGGTTTATCGCCCATCATGGGAATCAAAATAACTAATTGATTTTATTGTATTTTATAGGCCGGCTTGATGGCCTGCCTTACGGCCCTTCATCAGCCGGGGTGCGCAACTTGCGCTGCGGATACAGCTTCGCCGGATGTTTTTTCAACGCATCCTCATCAACATCGATGCCCAGACCCGGCGCCGTCGGCAATTCGATGTAACCGTTTTTCGGCTTCAATTGATTCGGCGAGATCGTGTCGCAGAATTCGACGAACGGCAGAAAGTACTCGGTGATAATAAAGTTGGGCATGGTCGCCGACGCGTGCACCGTCGAGGCCAGCGCCACCAGCGTCGAGTTGTAATTGTGCGGTGACACGGCCACCAGGAACGGTTCGGCCATCGCGGCAATTTCTTTTAATTCCAGTATGCCACCGACGCAGGCCACGTCCGGATTCAGAATATCTGCGGCACGTTTTTCCAGCAGCGGGCGGAAACCGGTCTTGGTATAAGTCGCCTCACCGATCACCATCGGCACGCCGATTTCGCGGCGGATCTGCGCGAGTTCATCCGGAAATTCAGCCTGACAGGATTCCTCCATCCAGTAGAGATTGAACTCCGCCAGTTGTTTGTCGAGCCGGATGGCGTGCATGGGCGCCAGCCGCCGGTGCTGCTCGATCAGCAGATCGATATCGGGGCCAACCGCGTCGCGCACCGCTTTCACCACGCTGATGGCACGGCGTTCGTGCTCCTGCGGAATATACGAACGCCACGGCGAAGGCAAGGGATCGAATTTCATCGCGGTAAAACCCTGCTTGACTACGGCTTCGGCAGCACGCGCGTAATCGGCCGGTTCTTTCATGCCATAGCTCCAGCCGTTGGCATAGACGCGGATTTTGTCGCGATAACGTCCGCCGAGCAGGTTGTACACCGGTTGTTTTGTGGCCTTGCCGACGATGTCCCACAGCGCCTGCTCGATGCCGCTGATGGCGCAAAACAGTTCCACCGAACCGCGGCGCGCTGCGTAGTCGTCGAAGGCGAATTGCGTAAAATGCTTGATGTCGAAAGGGCTGCGTCCGGTCAAATACGGGCCCAGACACTCCAGTTGGGCCATCACCGCGCGGTCGCGGTCATATTGTGAATACGACTCACCCCAGCCGTGGATGCCGGCATCGGTTTCGACTTTGACAAAAATGAGATTCTTGCGCCAGCCCGGATGCACGGCGTAGCTTTTGACAGCAGTGATTTTCATTGTGGCAAGACCCCTTCAGGATTGAACCGTGGTGCGGCAAGACTTTGAATCTAGGCTTCTGGCGCAATGCATGTCAAGAATGCAGCCCCGCAGTTCCATCAAGCGACCGCAGATCGCCGCGTCGCCGTTACTACGTGCGCGCCTGCAAATTCAGCAATTGCCCGATGCGCTCCGCACTCTTGAGTCCGCTGCCGGTGAGCACCACCACTGTATTTTCGCCGTGGCGAATCGCGCCACTGGCAAGCAATTGCGACAGGCCGGCAGCGGCTGCCGCACTGGTCGGCTCGACATACAACCCCATGCGCGCCAGCGTGCGCAATGCCGACACGATGGCGTCTTCACTGACGGCGGCGATAGCGCCCTGCGAACGGCGTACCGCGCGCAGCACTTCGACCAGCCGCGTGGGATGCGATGACGCGATGCCCTCGGCAATCGTCGGTCGGACCGCGACGGCCACCGGCGCTTCGCCACCCGCCGCCCACGCCGCATGACACGGCGCGCAATTTTCAGCCTGCACGCCAAAAATTCGCGGCAGGCGGGAGATTTCCCCATTGCGCAGCAGCTCGTCGAAACCGCGTTCGAGACCCAGCACATTGCTGCCGTAGCCCAGCGGCACCACCACATTGTCAGGCGCGCGAAAGCCGTCGGCCTCCCAAAGTTCATAGGCCAGGGTCTTGGTACCCTCGATAAAAAACGGCTGCCAGTTATGGCTGGCGTAAAAAATTTCGCTGCTCATGTCGAGTGCGGCATCGGCAACATCCTGACGTGAGCCGGGTATGGTCACCACATCGGCGCCGCAGGCGGCAATCTGCGCGATCTTGGGATATGAGGCGCTCTCCGGCACCAGGATGCGACAGCGCATGCCTGCAGCCGCCGCATACGCCGACAACGACGCGCCGGCGTTTCCCGAAGAATCCTCCAGTACGTGTGCTATGCCACAGCTTTTGAGATAACTGACCAGCACCGTCATGCCGCGATCCTTGAAAGATCCGGTGGGCATCATGAATTCGAGTTTGAAACGAACTGGCACGCCGTCCCACTCTCGCGTGAGCAGCGGCGTGCCGCCCTCGCCCAGTGATACGGCGTGTTGCGCATCGACCGCAATCGCCTGCGCGTAGCGCCAGACCGAGTGTTCGCTGCCCACAATGTCACTGCGCCGCAGGCCCGAACCCGGCGCCAGGCTCAGGCACGCACCGGTATCGCCGCGCCAACGGGCCACATTGCCCGGATAGCTTGCTCCCGTCAGCGTGTCTATGTAACTTGTTGTTTTAATAGATATTTTCATTAATAATTTACTGACGCAAAGCGAAGTATGCGCTAACTTTTGTCGTATTTTCTACCGCCCGTCCCGTTTTTTTGCGGCCGGCGGCAGCACAAAAAAAGAAGGCAAGCGCATGGCGCCTGCCTTCCTGATTGTAGCGCGGCCCGTGTGTAGCGCGGGCCGATTCCAGCTGGGTTTGCTTACTTGACGGTCTCGTCTTTGCCCTTGGCTTTGGCTTTGCCCTTGGCTTTTTTCTCTTTCTTCGCTTTTTTCTCTTTCTTCGCTTTTTTCGCTTTCTTCGGTTTGTCAGCCTTGGCTTTTTTCGGTGCGTCAGCCTTGGCAGCGGGCGTGGCCGGGGTCGCTTTCTGCGTTTCGGCTTTCGCCGGCGCTGCCGGTGCAGTCTGGGCAGCAACGTTGAAAGTCGCGGCAACGAAGCCGGCAGCAATCAGGGTGGTCAGCAGTTTGTTCATCATTTCTCCACGGATCTAAAATTGGCTCGCGCTTTGGCGCGATGCGCCCGAATTATTCGGGTCGTGAGGCCAATAACGGTTACACCGTGCCGCGGTTGACGGTTAGGGCCTGTTACCATTCCGCCTCCGTTGCCAAGGGAGAACTTCATGGAACTGGGATTAAAGGGTAAATGGGCGCTGATTACCGGCGGGTCACGCGGAATCGGCCTGGGCACCGCCAAAATGCTGGCGCAGGAAGGCTGCAATCTGCACCTGGCTGCGCGCAGCAAGGAAGATCTCGAAGCCGCGCGCAAGACGATCATCGCGGCGCACCCCGTCGATGTCCGCTGCCACCCGGCGGACCTTTCGAAATCGGTGAACGCGGTAGCGCTGGCGCGTGAATGCGCCAATGTGGATTTCCTGATCAACAACGCCGGCGCGATTCCGCAGGGCACCCTTGCCGCGCTGGACGACGAGACCTGGAAGCGTTCGTGGGATCTGAAAGTCTTTGGCTTCATCGACATCACCCGCGAAATCTACGCAAAAATGTGCGGGCGCCGCAGTGGCGTCATCATCAACATCATCGGCGCTGCCGGTGAACGCCCGGTGGCCACCTACATCGCCGGCAGCATGGGCAATGCCGCGTTAATGGCATTCACCCGTGCACTTGGCGCGGAAAGTCCGGAATTCAATGTGCGCGTGGTCGGCGTCAATCCCGGCGGCACCGCGACTGACCGCGCCGTGAAGCGCTTGAGCGAGCGCGCGGCCAAGGAACTCGGTAACGCCGACCGCTGGCAGGAACTGGTCAGCAAATCACCGTTTGGACGCATGGCGACCATCGAAGAACTCGGCGCGATGGTGACCTTTCTGTGTTCGCCGCTGTCGGGTTACACCACCGGCACCATCATCACGGTGGATGGCGGCGCCAGCAGCCGCCGCGCCTGACGGATTCCTGCGGCCAATTATCGGGACTGGGGGACGCTCGCAGATGCGGCGCCCCCCAAGGGGACTTGCTTCGCGGCGCCCCCCAAGGGGACTTGCTTCGCGGCGCGATGCGCCGCATCGACGCCCTTGATTTCTTTTTCGTAAGCCTGTTGTGCGGCGTTCACCCGCGCCTGCGCAGACGTCAACAGTTTCTGCGCCGCCTCAAGCTCACGCTGGCGCTGCGCCGCCTGCTGCTGTGCGGCAGCATGGGCGTCACGCACATTCAGCACGTCCTGTTCCGCCAGCCTAGCTTCGTAACGCGCTTGCTCCAGTTCATGGTAGGCGATGCCGGCGCGATGCTGCCCCTGCTGCACGGTAGCGCCACGTTCCTCCACGGGGACCTGCCCATGCGTCAGCGTTGCGGTGAGTACCGCCACCGCAGCCACCGGAACCGGAACCATCCACAACATTCGCCGTATCTTCATGGTCACAGTGTACAGGCAATAACCACGCCCGCCATCCGCAGCGATCCGGCAGCCGGGCGTTGCCGCTGTTACGGCAGCAGCACCGTCGAGCCGGTGGTCTTACGCGCTTCGAGGTCGCGATGCGCCCGTTCGGCTTCGCGCAGCGGGTAGCGCTGGTTGATGGCAATTTTTACTGCGCCCTTCTTGACCACCGCAAACAGTTCGCGGCTAGCCGTCAGCAGATCTTCGCGCGAGGCGGTGTAGGTCACCAGCGTCGGCCGCGTCAGATACAAAGATCCTTTCTGCGCGAGCACGCCGATGTTGACCGGCGCCACGGCGCCGGAAGCACTGCCGAAACTTGCCATCAGGCCCAGCGGCGCGAGACAGTCCAGCGATTCGGTGAAGGTATCCTTGCCGATGCCGTCATACACCACCGGCACCCCCTTGCCCTTGGTGATGGCCTTGACGCGCTCCGAGAGTTTCTCGCGCGACAACACCACGACGTGTTTGCAGCCGACTTTCTTGGCAAGTTCGACTTTCTCATCGCTACCGACCGTGCCGATGACCGTGGCACCGAGATACTTCGCCCACTGGCAGAGAATCTGCCCGACACCGCCTGCCGCGGCATGAACGACGATGGTGTCGCCCTTCTTCACCCGGTAAGTACGCCGGCACAGGTACCACGCCGTCATGCCCTTCAACATCATCGCGGCGGCGGTTTCATCCTTGATACCGGCGGGTATTTTCACCAGGCGCGCGACCGGCCGCAGCAGCACTTCGGCATAAGCGCCGAGCGGCTGCGCATAGGCCACGTGATCGCCGACCTTGAATTCCTTGACCTTGGGCCCGACCGCTTCCACCACACCCGCGCCTTCCGAGCCCAGCGTCAGCGGCAGCGGCAGCGGATACAGCCCCGAGCGATGATAGGTATCGATGAAATTCAACCCCACCGCAGTGTTGCGGACACGGACTTCGCCGGGACCGGGGTCACCAACTGCAACCTCTTCCCATTTGAGTTGCTCCGGCCCCCCGATTTGATGAATGCGTATGGCATGTGGCATGTAAATCTCCTGTAAAAAATTCCTGAAAAATAATTCCGGCGCGCGATGCGCCGAAATTTGCGTATTTTGCGTATTAAGTATTCGATAGCTTAATCGGCCTTGATACCTGCGTCGCGAACCACCTTCGACCACTTGACGGTTTCTGACTTGAGGAATTTGGCAAAGGCCGCCGAATTCAGGTACGCGGTCTCGGCACCCTGGGAATCGAATTTCTTTTGCATGTCGGGATTGGCCAGCACACCGGCCAGTTCGGTTTCGAGCCTGCGCACGACCGCTGCGGGAATCCCCGCGGGCGCCAGCACCCCCCACCAGTTGTTGGCCTCGTAACCTGGCACGCCGCTCTCCGCCACCGTCGGCGTGGCGGGAAATGTGCTGTTACGTTTGGTGCCACCGACAGCCAGCAGTTTCAATCGCTTGTTCTGAATGTGCGGCACCAATTGCAGCAGCGAGCCCATGGTGATCTGCGTATTGCCCGCGATCACATCCGCCATTGCCGGCCCGCCGCCCTTGAACGGAATATGCACAATGTTCACGCCCGACTGCAGGCGGAACATTTCCGTGCTCAGATGCTGGAAGCTGCCGATGCCTGCGGTGGCGTAATTCAGCGTGCCCGGCTTCGCTTTCGCCAGCGCGATCAGCTCCTGGGTTGAATTCACCGGGACCTTGGGATTAACCGTCAATGCACTGGGGCCGGTGCCGAGCAGGGCGATGGTGGTAAACGATTTCTCCGGGTTGAACTTGATCCTCGACTTGAAAATCGACGGGTTGTAGGCAAAGGCCACCGAAGCGATCAACAGCGTATGGCCGTCGGGTTGGGTATTGGCGGCAATTTCCGAACCGATCATGCCGCCGGCGCCGCCGCGGTTGTCGATGACCACCTGCTGGCCCAGCCGCTTGCCCAGCTCACTGCCGACCAGCCGGCCGACGATGTCGTTACTGCCGCCGGGCGGAAAAGGCACGATCAGTCGCACTGGTTTGGTCGGGTAGGACTCGGCAGCCACCATGCACACTGGTGATACCAACAAGGCAGCCATCAGGCCGCGCATGAACAATGACAGATTTACTTGCATGATTATTCCTAAAATATTAATAAAAACAAATAGTTATGTTTATTCTTTCGGATGCGGGCCGATGTTCCGTAACGATTACGAACCGGCGGACTGCAAAGCACGGCGCAATTCGCCGGTTACCCGCGATGCTTCGGCCATGATGAACGCGATCTCGCTGTTGGTGGTGATAAAGCGCGCACCGCGACGGATGTACTCCACCTGCCGCGCCAGATTACGGTCCCCGCCGACACCGGCGATTTTGCCATGACGCACGGCTGAAGCGATTATTTTTTCAATCGCTGCGGCACCTTCGGGATCGCCAAACTTTCCGGGTTTGCCCATAGCCGTCAACAGATCATTCGCACCGACATGAATCACATCCACACCTTCGACCGCGGCAATCGCATCAATGTTCTCCACCCCGGCGCGGGTTTCAATCATGCACACCACCAGCGTGTTCTCCTGCAAGGCAGGCACCACGTCGGCCATGGACACCGGCTGGAAATCAAAAATCGCATAACCGCCGACGACCGAACGGCGGCCGAGAGGCGGAAACCGGGCGCGATTCACCGCGCGCTGCGCCTCTTCGGCGGTGTTGATGTCGGGAAACACGATCCCGGTGACGCCGTTGTCGAGCAGCACCGAGGTATCCGGATCATCGCAACTGCGCACCCGCACCAGTGGCGCGATGCCGCAGCCCAACGCGGCTTGCGCAATGTGGCCGATGGTTTCGAGATTGAACAGCGAATGCTGGATGTCGATGAATATAAAATCGTGGCCGCTGGATTTGGCAATGCGGGCGATGTCGCCCGAGCGCGCCAGGCGCACGTTCATGCCAAGCGCGACTTTGCCTGCGCGCATCATGGTCTTTACGGGATTCTCGGCCGTCACGGCGCTGGCCATGGTGTGCTCCTTCGGATTGATCGGGATTGTTGCACGGGGCGACGACCCGGGCGCAGAGCCTGATTATGCGCGCCTGCATCCACTCCGTCTCGCGCGCGTACACATCGCGCTCTACTGCCCCACTTTTATTCAGTAATCTCGCCCTGGGCAAGCGCTAGGATGCTGTTTTTTCGGACGCGGGCGTCGCACCGAAATTAAACACGTCATCCACCTGCAGATTGCCCGGCAGGTTGTGCGCGATGAACAGCAAGGTGACCTTGCCCTTCAACTGGTTGATGGTCTGTGCGAATTGTTCAGCGGTCGCCTGATCCAGTCCGCTGGTGGCCTCGTCAAAAATCAGGATCTTCGGCCGCTTGAGCAGCGCGCGGGCAATCGCCAGTCGCTGCTTCTGCCCGCCCGACAGCCCGACGCCGTGTTCGCCCAGCCAGGTCTGGTAGCCCTGCGGCATTTTCTCGATCACCTCGTGGATGCCGGCCATGCGGCAGGCAATGATGACATCCTCGAAAACGGCATGGGGGCTGGCCATGCTCAGATTTTCATAGACGGTGTTGGCAAACAGTATCGTCTCCTGCGGCACCACGCCGTAGTACTGGCGTAGCTCATTGGCGGAGAGATGGCGGATATCGCGACCGTCGATTTCGATGCGCCCGTCTTCCGGCGGATAAAACCCCTGCAGCAGTTTAGCGAGCGTGCTCTTACCGCAGCCGGAAGGTCCGGTGATTACGGTTAATTTGCCCGGCTTTAGTGTGAGCGAGAGGTCACGGAACAGATAAGGGTGCTCTTCGCTGTAGCGGAACGACAAGCCGGAAATCGTGATCTGCCCCGCACCGCCCGGCGCGCGCGACGGCAGCAGCGCATAAGGCTCCGCCGGCGCATCCATCAGATCACCCAACCGCTTGACGGCGATGTCGGCCTGCTGGAATTCCTGCCACAGCGACGCGAGCCGCAGCATGGGTTGCGCCATGCGGCTGGCAAACATCTGGAACGCTACCAGCATGCCGATCGTAAAGCCTTCGTTTTGCATGACAATCAGCGCGCCCACGCACAGGATGGCGAGCGTCTGCGTCTGCTCGATGGCATTGGCGGCCGTGTTGGTGGTGTTGGACAACTGCCGCGCGCGAAATCCGGCATGCAGATAGTCGGCCAGCAGGGTCTCATAACGCTTTTCGAGATACGGCTCCATCTGCAGGGATTTGACGGTTTCCATGCCAACCACGTATTCGGTCAGAAACGCCTGATTGCGTGCACCTTTGAGGAACTGGTCGTTCACCCGTACCCGCAGCTGCGGCGTAATGACGATGCTGAGTACTGCCAGCAGCACCACGGTGGTCACTGCAATCAAAGATAACTGCCAGCTATACCAGAACATCACCGCAAGAAACACAAACAGGAACGGCAAATCCAGGAACAGCGTGACTGCCGCGCCGCTGATGAACTGGCGGATGGTCTCGACGCCGTGCAGGCGCGCAATCAGCGTGCCGGTCGGCCGTTGCTCGAAATAGCGCAGGTGCAGCCGCAGCAGATGACGGAACACCTGACTGCCCAGCACAGCATCGATACGGTTGCCGGTGTGCAAAATGAAATACTGCCGGAGCCACGTCAAAAATGCGTTTAAAATCAAGAACATAATCAAACCCGCAGCAATCACCTGCAAAGTGCTCTGGGTTTGATGCACGATGACTTTGTCGATAATGACCTGCGTGAACAGCGGCGTGGTCAGGCCCACCAGTTGCAGCACGAAAGACACCAGCATCACTTCGCGCCAGATCGTTTTGTGCTTCAGCAACTCCGGGATGAACCAGCGAAAACCGAATTGGTCAGTCTCACGCGACCATAAATCATCATCCGGCGCTTGCGGGCTGGCTTGATGCGTGACGAGCAACACAACCGGTTCGAAGTGTTGTGCAAAATCCGCGGCGGGTATGGTTTCTGCAGCATTGCTCTGCGCCCGAAAATACAGCAGACGCTCGCCGTCGGCCTTGATCACCAAAGCCAGACTGGCGGCAGGCACAACCGGTAAGTGAATTGCGGTTGCATCGGCCGCGGATTCGATACTGGTGTCCGGGCTGCGCAACCAAGCAACCAAAGGAAGCGCCAGTTCAGAAGGCTTGCTCCCGCTGGTGTCGTATTGCCCGATTTTGAATCCGAGTGCGGTGGCCGCTGCAATGAATGTGCCTGCGGAATGCGGCGGCGGATGTTGCTGGGCAACCAGCGCCGGATCAAACGGAATCCGGTTGATTTGGCACAAGCTCCCCAGCATCCATACCAAATCCTGTGCCAGCCACGATCGATCCACAGCGTCCCCTTTGCGCTTCCGGCTCGCCCGACTTTGATGCCGGGTTCGTTTCGATACTTTACTGTATCAGCGCCGGTTGTTCCAAAACACTGACTGGCTTGGCGAGACTTAACGAGATGGTGGGTCGTGCTGGACTCGAACCAGCGACCAAGGGATTATGAGTCCCCTGCTCTAACCAACTGAGCTAACGACCCGGCGACAGCGATTATAGCGGGGGGATGCTGCTCACCGCCCGGCGGGCGGGCGGCGGCAGATCAATTTTCGTTGTCGAGAAAACTGCGCAGGCGCTCGGAACGCGACGGGTGGCGCAGCTTGCGCAGCGCCTTCGCCTCAATCTGGCGTATGCGCTCGCGTGTGACGTCGAACTGCTTGCCGACTTCTTCGAGCGTGTGGTCGGTGTTCATTTCAATGCCGAAGCGCATGCGCAGCACTTTCGCTTCGCGCGGGGTCAGGGTATCGAGTACGTCGCCGGTCACGTCACGCAGGCTGCCGTAAACCGCGGCATCGCTGGGCGCCATCGTCGATTGATCTTCGATGAAATCGCCGAGGTGTGAATCGTCGTCGTCGCCGATCGGCGTCTCCATGGAAATCGGTTCCTTGGAGATTTTCAGAATTTTGCGGATCTTCTCCTCGGGCATTTCCATTTTCTCGGCCAGCGTCGCCGGATCCGGCTCCGAGCCGGTTTCCTGCAGAATCTGCCGCGAGATGCGATTCATCTTGTTGATGGTTTCGATCATGTGCACGGGGATGCGGATCGTGCGCGCCTGGTCGGCGATCGAGCGGGTGATCGCCTGGCGAATCCACCAGGTTGCGTAAGTCGAGAACTTGTAACCGCGGCGGTATTCGAACTTGTCCACCGCTTTCATCAGGCCGATGTTGCCTTCCTGGATCAGGTCGAGGAACTGCAGGCCGCGATTGGTGTACTTCTTGGCGATCGAAATCACCAGCCGCAGGTTGGCCTCGGTCATATCACGCTTGGCGCGACGGGCACGCGCTTCACCCGTAGTCATCTGGCGATTGATTTCTTTCAGTTCCTTGATCGGGATGCCGGTGCGGCTCTGCAGATCGAGCAGTTTCTTCTGTTGCTCGATCACCGCCGGCTCGAAACGCGACAGCGCCTCGCTCCACGGCTTGGATGACTCCACTTCACCGCGAATCCAGCGCGCGCTGGTTTCCTTGCCCGGAAATTCCTTGATGAAGTGCTGGCGCGGCATGCGCGCCTTATCAATGCACAGCGCCATGATCGTGCGCTCGTTGACGCGCACTTCTTCGACCAGCTTGCGCACGCCGTCGCACAAGGCCTCGATCTGCTTGGCCGAGAAGCGGATTTTCATCAGCTCTTCGGAGATGGCTTCCCGCGCCAGGATATAAGGCCGGCCGCGCGAGCCGTGTTTCTGCAGCGCGCGCATCATCTTTTGATAGTTGGCGCGAATGTCGGAGAAATGCTTGAGCGAAGCCTCTTTCAGCCGCGCCAGATCCGCCGCTGCCTGCGCGGCGCTGGCTGCGCCGTCGTCGTCCTCTTCGTCCTCGTTATCGGCGTCGTCGCTGACTTCCGTTTCCTTTTCCTCTTCGGCAACCTCCTCGAGCAACGCCGCTTTCAACTCGAGGTCAACCAGACCGTCAACCACATCACCAACGCTGATCTCGTCCTTCTCGATTTTCTCGGCAAGAGCGAGTATGTCGGCAATGGTAGTAGGGCACGCCGAAATCGCCAGAATCATATGCCGCAGGCCGTCCTCGATGCGCTTGGCAATCACGATCTCGCCTTCGCGCGTCAGCAATTCGACCGAGCCCATTTCACGCATATACATGCGCACCGGGTCCGTGGTGCGGCCAAACTCCGAATCCACCGTGGACAGCGCGGCTTCCGCTTCCTCAACGGCATCTTCGTCCGCTACGGCAGGCGTGGATTCCGACATCAACAGCGTTTCGGCATCCGGTGCTTCGTCGTAAACCTGGATGCCCATGTCGTTGATCATGCCGATGATGTTCTCGATCGCCTCGGCGTCGAGCATGTCATCCGGCAGGTGGTCGTTGATCTCGGCGTAAGTCAGAAAACCGCGCTCCTTGCCGAGCACGACCAGGTTTTTCAGGCGGAGGCGCCGCGCTTCTGCGGCTTCGGGCGACAATTCGCGACGCTCGAACTCCTTGACCAATGCGCGCTCGCGCGCGGTCAGGCCGCGGGTGGGGCGCTGCTTGCCACCGGGTTTGGCCGGAATCGGCGCCGATTGCGGCGCGGCCTTGTCGCGCTTCTGCGCGGCCGCCTTGACCTTGGCCAGCACCTGCTTGGCGACGGCCTTGAAATTGGCGAGCCTCTGCTCTTTTTTCAGCGCTGCTTTGGATTTAACTACCGGTTTGGCTGCAGTTTTAGCTTTAGCCGAACTTTTCAGCTTCGCATGTCCGCGGGCAGGTGCCTTGGCTTTAACGACTTTCGCCTTGGATTTTGCAGCCACGCGCGCTTTCGGCCGCGCTGCAGCCTTCGTCGCACTTTTCTTTACGCGCGCCGCAACCTTTACTTTGACGGTTTTCGCCTTAACGGTTTTTACTTTGGATTTTGCTGCCTTGGCTTGCTTGGCCATAATGGGTTCCGCCGGGCTACGTATCGGTGAAAAAGCCGGAAATTATACCCTAAACAGCTCCAGACATCACTTGCTGGAGCTAATGCTAACTGCTTGTTGCAAAAAGCGATATTGGGCCTGATCCTCAGCGTTCAACTCCTGCCGGCGGGATTTCTCCAGCAATGCCGCAATCCTTGCCCGGCGGATACGATCCATGGCCTGTTGCCAGGCACCGGTAAATTCAGCTTCCAGCTCGGCCGGTTGGAGCGACCGATCCTGCCAGCGCAAGGCGCCGGCTTCTGCTGCGCGCACTGCCGCCTCATGCGGTGTACCGCGAAACGCCTCGCCCAGATTGATCGTTGCACCATCCGGTCCGATCAGATCCAACACCGCGGCCAGCGTCTGCAACTCCGACTGCTCAATACCCACCACATCAGCGCCCTGTTCCAGTTCGCTGCGATCTACGTGCGCACCCAGACGCGGCTCGCACACCACCAGTTCCAGCACTGTACGCAGGATCGACAGGGTCACCGGTGCCGGGCGCCGGGCCGGCGCGGCAGAAGGCTGCCGTTTGATCTCAAATTGCACATCGAGTTCCTGCTGCGACACACCAGCCAGTTGCGCGAGATCCTTGCGAATCAATAGCGACAGCATCGGTGCAGCGATTTGCTTCACCAGCGGTTTTGCCAGTTGCATCAGTTTGGCGCGACCTTCGGATGTCTGAATATCAACTTGGGCGCGCAGCTCGTCGATCAGAAACTGTGACAGCGTATCCGCCTTTGCCAGCAGTGCTTCAAACTCGGGTTTTCCGTGGCCGCGCACATAGCTGTCAGGATCCTCGCCATCCGGCAGAAACAGAAAACGCACCTGCTTGCCGTCCATCAGATGCGCAAGACTGTTTTCCAGAGCGCGCCACGCAGCGCGGCGCCCGGCGGCGTCACCGTCAAAACAGAATACGACTTCATCGGACTGGCGCAGCAGCTTTTGCACATGAATCGGCGTCGTCGCTGTGCCCAGCGTGGCCACCGCATACTCGATGCCCGCTTGCGCCAGCGCCACCACATCCATGTAACCTTCGACCACAATCACGCAACCGGCGTCGCGTATGGCACGGCGCGCCTGGAACAAACCATAGAGTTCACGGCCCTTCTCGAAGACGGGCGTTTCCGGCGAGTTCAGATACTTGGGTTCACCGTCACCCAGCACCCGTCCGCCAAAACCGATAATGTTGCCGCGCACATCGACGATCGGAAACATGATGCGGTCGCGGAACACATCGTAGCGTTTGCCTTCGTCGTTCTGTTTAACGAGACCGGCGGGGGTGAGTGCCTTGTCCTGGTAATCGGGAAACACCTGCTCGAGATTTTGCCAGCCATCCGGCGCATAACCGACGCCGAAGCGCTTGGCAATTTCGCCCGACAGGCCGCGGCGTTTCAGATACTCGATGGCGCGTGGCGCGTCTTTTAATTGATTACGATAGTACTGCGCGGCCTGCAGCAGCGCGCCCAGAAGGTCCGGGCCTTCTTCGGCGCGACGCTGTGACTCCGGCGACCGTACCTCTTCGGGCACTGTCATGCCGGTGCTCTGCGCGAGATCCTTCACCGCATCGACAAAACCCATGCCGCCGTACTCCATCATGAAGCCGATGGCGGTACCGTGCGCACCACAACCGAAGCAGTGATAAAACTGTTTGGTCGGGCTGACCGTGAACGAAGGTGATTTTTCAGTATGAAAGGGGCAGCACGCCGAGTAGTTCGCGCCGCTGCGCTTGAGCTTGACGTGACGATCGACGACTTCGACGATATCGACCCGGCCCAACAGATCCTGAATGAACGACTGCGGAATCATGCGCGCTGCCGAGTGCCCCACGTCAAAACGGGCTGCGGGATGCAGCCCCAAACGAACTGCAGTTTATAGGGTAGCGCGCCGTGCGCCACCACTTGCCGCGCGTGTTTGGCGCGACATTCTGAAACACCAACAAAAACAACGCGCTACGTTTTCGTGAGTTGCGCTTTCACGGTGGCCGACACTTTGGACATGTCGGCGCGGCCGGCCAGTTTCGGTTTCAACACGGCCATGACCTTGCCCATATCAGCCGGTCCTGCCGCACCGGTTTCGGCAATCGCCGTCGCCACCGCCGCCGCAATTTCGTTCTCACCCAGCGCCTGCGGCATGTAAGCCTGCAGCAACGCGAGTTCCTGCTTTTCCTTGTCAGCAAGATCCTGGCGTCCGCCCTGTTCGAACTGGGCAATGGAATCGCGCCGCTGCTTGATCATTTTCTCGATGATGCCGAGCACATCGGCGTCAGTCAGCACCTTGCGCTCATCGACTTCGCGCTGCTTCAGCGCGGCGAGCAGCAGCCGGATGGTATCGCGGCGCGCAGTCTCACCGCCGCGCATCGCGGCTTTGAGGTCCTCATTGATTTGTTCGCGCATAGCCATGGTGTTCCTCACGCCTGGACTTACCAATAACAAAAGGGTGCGAGGCGTTGCCCCTGCACCCTTTCACCACATTATTGCAGCGCGCTTGGTGGAGCGTTTTTAGTAAAACGCTTCTGGAAGAGCGCTTCTAATAGAGCGCTTCTAATAGAGCTTAGGCGGCAGCAACTGCGAGCGCAGACGCTTGTGCGTGCGCTTGACTGCGGCGGCGAGCTTGCGCTTGCGCTCCGAAGTCGGCTTTTCGTAGAACTCGCGGGCGCGCAGTTCGGTCAGCAATCCCGTTTTTTCCACGGTGCGCTTGAAACGGCGCAGGGCCACTTCAAACGGCTCGTTTTCTTTCACGCGTACTGTAGTCATGAAACCTCGAAGCTGGGTCGGTGATGGGGCAAAGCGCGGTATTATAACCAAATTCAGCCAGAATTTACAGGCACCAGGCTCCCCGCCTGTGCCGCCCCGGCCACCCACCCGTGCTCGTACTCGGCATCGAAACCTCCTGCGACGAAACCGGTATCGCTCTTTATGACACCGGGCGCGGCCTGCTCGCCCACGCCCTGCACTCCCAGGTCGCGCTGCACGCCGATTACGGCGGGGTAGTGCCGGAACTGGCCTCCCGCGACCACATCCGGCGGGTGCTGCCACTGACCCGGGAAGTATTGAGCCGGGCCAGCACGACCCTGGCCAAACTGGATGCCGTGGCTTATACCGCAGGTCCTGGCCTGGCCGGCGCCCTGCTGGTCGGTGCCGGCATCGGTGCGAGCCTGGCCCACGCGCTGCATATTCCGGCCATCGCCGTACATCACCTTGAGGGCCACTTGCTGTCTCCGCTGTTGACCTCCCCGGCGCCGGCATTTCCGTTTATCGCGCTGCTGGTCTCCGGCGGCCACACCCAATTGATGCGGGTGGGCGGCGTCGGCGATTACACACTGCTCGGCGAAACTCTGGATGATGCGGCCGGCGAAGCTTTCGACAAATCGGCAAAACTGCTGGGCCTCGGCTACCCGGGCGGGCCGGCACTCGCCGCACTCGCCGGATCCGGCCACGCCGGCAAATATCCGCTGCCACGGCCGATGCTACGCAGCGGCAATCTCGATTTCAGTTTTAGCGGCCTGAAAACCGCGGTGCTGACCGTGGTGCGCCAGACAGCGCTGGATGCCCAGGGCCGCGCCGACCTCGCCGCAGAACTGCAAGCGGCCATTATTGATGTGCTGATCGCCAAAGCATTGGCAGCCATAGATCAGACCGGGATCAACACACTGGTGGTTGCCGGCGGCGTCGGCGCCAACCGTCTGCTGCGTACCCAACTGACGACGGCTGCGCAACGCGTTGGCTGCACCGTGTTTTATCCACCACTGGAATTCTGCACTGACAACGGCGCGATGATTGCATTCGCCGGTGCGCTGCGACTGCAGAAAAATCCGGGGGCTGCGTCAGCAACGCAAGGCTTCGTCGTGCGTCCGCGCTGGGAACTCGCCAGTCTGTCGGCGGACTAGGGTTTTGTGGTGGTGCTGAGCTTGCTTTCCTTGCCGTCGAGCAGGTTGCGGATGTTGGAGCGATGCCGCCAGATCAGCAACGCGGCGATGATCGCAACCGCAGCGACAAACGGATGTGCGTAGTGGTACAGGATCAGAGTGAAGAAGGCCGCGAACGGCGCAGAAACCATCGCCGCCAGTGACGAATAGCGGAAAAACACCACAATGGTGATCCACGTAGTCAGCGTCGCCAGCGCCAGTATCCAGTTCAACGCGAGCAGCACGCCCAGCGCTGTAGCCACGCCCTTGCCGCCGCGGAAGCGGTGAAACACCGGATACATGTGGCCGAGAATGACGGCCACGGCTGCCAGAGCCATGATTAGTTCTGCGTCATAGGCGGCTGCCTGACCGGCAACGAATACCGCCAGCCAGCCTTTGACGAAGTCGCCGAGCAAGGTCAACACTACGGCCGACTTGTGGCCGGTACGCAGCACGTTGGTAGCGCCCGGATTCCCCGAGCCGTATTCGCGGGGATCGGGCAGGCGGTAAGCGCGGCTCATCACGACTGCAAACAAAACCGACCCGATCAGGTACGCGGTTATGACGATGATTAGTATAGTCAACGCAATATCCCCTAGAATGGCGCCGGCCATTCTAGCCCAAGTATTGCTGCCGCCCCATGGACACCATATTCATCAACGAACTGCGCATTGAAACCCGCATCGGCATCTATGCGTGGGAACAACAGGTGGCGCAGACCATACAACTCGATCTGGAAATCGGCCTGCGCGGAACGCACGCGGCGCAAAGCGACCGTATCGAAGACACCATCGACTACGCTACAGTCGTCAGCGAAATAAAAAAACTGTTTGCACAGCAGCACTTTTCGCTGCTTGAACACGCCGCCGAATCGATCGCGCAATTGGTCATCAAGGATTTCAAGGCGCCGTGGCTGCGAGTCACCGTCGCCAAACTGACGCCGCTCGCCGGCGTCAAAAAACTCGGTGTCACCATCGAGCGCGGAAAAAAACAATAGCGCAGGGCGCAGCGGGGTTTCCGCTCTGCACTTTACACTGGGCATCAGCCTCGCGGATGATGCTTCGCATGCAACTGCTTCATGCGCTCTTGCGCGACGTGGGTGTAAATCTGTGTCGTTGATATATCCGAATGGCCCAGCAGCAACTGCACCACGCGCAAATCGGCGCCGTGATTCAGCAGATGCGTGGCGAAAGCATGGCGCAGTGTGTGCGGCGATATCGGCTTGTGCAGACCGGCCTGAACAGCGTAACGCTTGAGCAGATGCCAGAATGACTGGCGCGTCATCGCCGCAGCACGCGCAGTGACAAACAACGCATCGCTCGCCTTGCCCTTCAGCAGCTTCGGCCGCGCATCGCGCAGATAACGCTCGATCCACACCAGGGCCTCTTCGCCGAGCGGCACCAGTCGCTCCTTGGAGCCCTTGCCCATCACCCGCACCACGCCCATGTCGCGGCTGACCTGCGGCACCGTCAGCGTCACCAGCTCCGACACGCGCAGACCGCTGGCATACAACACTTCAAGCATCGCGCGATCACGCAGGCCCAGCGGGTGATCGCGCGCCGGCGCCGACAACAGCGATTCCACATCGGCTTCGGTCAGCGTCTTGGGCAACGGGCGCGGCAGCTTGGGCGTATCGATGCGCAACGTCGGATCCGCCTTGATGGTGTTCTGGCGTATCGCATGGCGATAAAAACGTTTGAGGCTGGAGAGCAGCCGTGCGGCGCTGGACGCGCGTGACCTGGTGCGGAATTTGTGCGCGAGATATTCCTGGATCAGCGCCTGATCGGCTGCGAGTAATTCATGGCCGCCATGCACCTTCAGCCACGCGGCAAACTGTTGCAGGTCGCGGCGATAACTGTCGAGCGTATTCCGCGAGAGGCCGTCCTCCAGCCACAGCGCATCGCAGAACGCGTCAATTTCGCTATTCGAGGATGCCTTCATGCTGTAACAGCCAACGTTTGACGCTCAATGGAAAAGACTTTTGACCGCCCATGAATCCACCGAGGCCATCGGCCGCCAGCACCCGATGACAAGGCACGATCAGTGGCACCGGATTGGCGCCGCAAGCACCACCCACCGGTCGTGCCGCAGTGCCGATCCGGCGCGCGATGTCCCCATAACTTGTTGTTTTTATTGGAAAAAGTTTTTCGATTTCGCGCCAGACGCGACGCTGAAAAGTAGTGCCATCGAGACGATAAGGCACCGCAATGCGATGCGCGGGATCAGCCAGATAACGCTCGATTTCACGACAGGCGCGCTCAGCCACCCGATCCTGCGGCGGCACCGGCGGCGTTTTGTGCGGCATATAACGCACACTCGTAACGACGTCACCGTCCGTCACTATGCCGAGCACGGCAAACGGCGTGGCGTAGCGTGTTTCCGCTTGCCTCGCCGCTGGCCCCCGGCCCGTCATGCCGTGGCCGCCCTCTCCGGCCGCAGCTTCTGCATCACGATGACACTGACGGCCAGAGCAAAACCAATGAAGTCGAACATCGCCCGCGGATACACCAACATCAGCCCGGCGATGATCAACATCCAACGTTCGAGTCCGGTGGTCTTGCGCAGCAGCCAACCCTGTAGTCCTCCGGCCAGTGCGCCGATGCCGATCACCGCAGTGCCGGTGACCAGCGCGACCGAACCCCAGTCAGCCTGCGCCAGCGTTTTGAATGAACCGGTCAACAACAAGCTGACACCCGCGGGATCCAGCACGAACATGAACGGCACCAGGAATGCCGGCGCCGTGTACTTCCAGCATTGCAGTGTGGTGCGGTACGGACCGCCGCCGGTGATCGCCGCAGCAGCGAAAGGTGACAACGCCGTGGGCGGCGAAACTTCCGACAACACCGCGTAATAAAAGATGAACATGTGCGCTGCGAAATCCGGCACGCCCAGCTTGATCAACGCCGGCGCTGCGATCACCGCGCAGATGATGTACGACGCCGTCACCGGCACCGCGAGGCCCACAATCCACACGATCAGGCAGGTATAAAACGCGGTCAGCAGCAGCTTCATGTCGTGCAGCAACGCCGCCGTGTCGGTCGCACCGAATAGTACCCACAGATTGACCAATGCCTGCCCGCCGGAGTCGGCATAGTCGAGCACGATGGAACTGAATTTCAGGCCCAGACCGGTCAGCGTCACCACGCCGACGATGATGCCGGCGGAGGCGCAGGTCATCGCGACGTTGAGCACGCCCACCGAGCCGCCTTCGAGCGCCTTGATGAATCCCGAGTTCCAGAAACCCTTGAGCCAGGGCAAGCGGCCACGGAACCAGTCGTAGGGAATGAGCGCTGAATCGCTCTGGATGAATGAAACCAGCGCAGTCACGACTGTGG
>JAQBGW010000143.1:0-8825 GCA_032128415.1 Betaproteobacteria bacterium
GCCCAGGCCGTGCCGTAGATCCGTTGCAGCATTTCGTTTTTCGAATCGCCGCGCCAGTAGGCGCCGGCGACCTTCATCAGCTTGAACACCTTCAGCTTGCCGGTGGACGGCACGTGCGGACCACGGCAGAGATCGATGAAACTGTCCTGCCGGTACAACGAAATCGGTTCATTCGACGGAATGGAAGCAATAATTTCCGCTTTGTACTTTTCGCCCATATTGGAAAAAAACTTGGCCGCCTCGTCGCGCGGCATCACCTGGCGCTCTACCTTGAAATCGCGCTTGACGATTTCCGCCATGCACTTCTCGATAGCCACCAGGTCTTCCGGTGTAAACGGCCGCTTGCAGGAGAAGTCGTAGAAAAAACCATCTTCGATCACCGGGCCTATGGTCACCTGCGCATCCGGGAAGAGTTCCTTCACCGCATGCGCCAGCAAATGCGCAGTTGAATGACGCAGGATTTCGACACCTTCGGCACTCTTGTCGGTGATGATGGCGAGTTCCGCATCGGCGGTTATCGTTGCTGACAGATCCACCAGTTTGCCGTTCACCTTGCCGCCCAGTGCCGCCTTGGCCAGGCCCGGGCCTATGGCTGCGGCAACGGCGCCAACTGTCACCGGCTGATCGAAGGATTTCACGGATCCGTCAGGTAATTTGATATTAATCATGGCGTTCACGGTTCACATCAATTCAGAAGCAGAAATAAAAAAAGTGCGGGAGCAGCCGCACTTTTTCCGTCCAGAAAAAACACGCAGCTATTGCCGGGATGCGATTGCAGTACAAGTTAGCGGTATCATAATGCTCGCTTTCTGGAGTTCGCTGGCCATTGTTTACCAGTCACGATTTCGTCGGATGTAGTTGGTAGGCGCGATTGGACTCGAACCAACGACCCCCACCATGTCAAGGTGGTGCTCTAACCAGCTGAGCTACGCGCCTAAAAGACGCGCATTCTAGCCCAATCGGGATGCCTCATCAAACAGAATCCACCACGCCACACGAGTATTATTGTCGATGTATGCCACGAATACCAAACACCCTTGCCCTGCTGATTCTGCTTGCCCTGCCCGCTGTCGCATGGGGCGCCGATACGTCCGATATGGTGATCATACCGGCCGGCCCGTTCACCATGGGGCGCGACGATGGCCCTGCTGATGAGAAACCGGCGCATGTAATCGCGCTTGCTGCCTTCCGCATTGACCGCTTGCCCGTCAGCAATCGGCAGTTCGCCGAGTTCCTGAATGTGACAGCGACTAGCGCACCGAACGGGATGCGGCGTTATGACCATGATGATTCGGACGCACGCATACATCATGTCGATGGTGTATGGCGCGCAGACGCAGGATTCGAACATCATCCCGCGGTTGAAGTGTCATGGCTGGGCGCTCGCGACTACTGTGCTTGGCGCAACGCGCGCCTGCCGACCGAAGCTGAATGGGAAAAAGCCGCGCGCGGCACCGATCGCCGTCGCTATCCCTGGGGCAGTGCAGCCCCGGACGCTACACGCGCACGCCATTCTTCAGCCTTCAACGCCACGATGGTCGTGACCGCTCATCCCGCAGGCGCAAGCCCCTTTGGCGCACTCGACATGGCCGGCAATGCCTGGGAATGGGTAGCCAGCGCCTATCGTCCTTATCCCTATCGCGCGGATGACGGTCGGGAAGATCCGGCGCCCGGACCCGTGCGCGGCACGCGTGGCGGCGGACACGATTCACCGGCTGACGAGATTACTACGACCGAGCGTGGCCGCATGCTGTCGCGCAATCCGCGCGCCGGACATCACAACATCGCGTTCCGCTGCGCGACTTCAGCTCGTTGAATTTCAGCGTCGCACGGCTTTAAGGACTCCCCGCACCTCGCCGATCAGTCCCAGCACTTTCTGCAATTGAACCAGATTGGTGATATCAACCGTGAAACGCATACGCGCGCTCATGTCGGTCGAGGACGAACGCGTGCCTGTGACATTGACCCGCTCTCGCGACAGCACTTCGGAAATGTCCCGCAGTAATCCAGTACGATCTACAGCATCCACTACAATTTCGATCTGAAAAGTTGCACTGCCCGGCTCACCCCACTCCGCGGCAATCCTCCGCTCTGGAGCAAGACGGGCAAGGTTCGCGCATCCAGCGCGGTGAACACTGACACCGCGTCCGCGGGTGACAAATCCGACTATGGGCTCGGGCGGCACCGGTCTGCAGCATTTCGCCGGCGTAGTCAGCAGTTTGTCCACACCGACGATCAACACGCCGCCTTTGCCGCTCGCCGACTTGCGGGTAGCGACTGGCGCTGCGACCTCATCGGCTATCGGCGCATCACCTGAAATCGCATCACGCATGGCCTTCGTTCTGATCTCGCCGCGACTGATGTCCGATAACAGATCGTTGAGCTTGTCATAGCCCATACGCGCGGCCAGATGATCCAGATTGAGCTTGCTCTGTCCGCCACGCTGCAATTCTTTTTCCAGAACGGTACGTCCCCGCGCAATATCCGCATCAAGATTCTGCTTGTTGAACCATTGCCGCACCTTGCTGCGCGCACCGCTGCTTTTCAGAAACCCGAGTTGCGGATTCAGCCAATCGCGGCTGGGGCCGCCCTGCTTAGCCGCGACGATCTCGACTTGCTGACCGTTGGCGAGCGCGGTGCCGAGCGGCACCATCGCGCCATCAACCTTGGCGCCGCGGCAACGGTGGCCCAGCTCGGTATGCACATGATATGCAAAATCAATCGCGGTTGATCCCTTTGGCAGATCAACCACGCGCCCCTGCGGGGTGAACACATAAACCGAATCCTCGAACAGCTCCGTACGGAACTGCTCGGCAAATTCACCGGTATCGCGCACCTCGTCTTTCCACTCCAGCACTTGCCGCAGCCAGGCAATTTTTTCCTGATAACCCTTGTCCTGTTTCCGGCCTTCCTTGTACTGCCAGTGCGCGGCCACACCGCGCTCGGAATGCGCGTGCATTTCGTGGGTGCGAATCTGCACTTCAACCGATTTTCCTTCCGGCCCGATCACCGCGGTATGCAATGACCGGTAATTGTTGGCCTTGGGTTTGGCGATGTAGTCATCGAACTCCTTGGGCAGTGGTGACCACAGGCTGTGCACGACGCCCAGTACCGCATAGCAGTCCTTCACGTCATCGACCAGGACCCGCATTGCGCGAACGTCATAAAGTCCTTTAAAATCAACGCCTTTCTTCATCATTTTGCGATGAATGCTGGCGATGTGCTTGGGCCTGCCGCTGACCTCACAAGCGATGGCGGCGCGCGCCACCTCACCCTTGAGCACGGCCACGACGTTTTCAATGTAACGCTCGCGGTCCAGGCGCTTCTCATCGAGCAGACGGGCAATGCGCTTGTAAGACTCGTTATCCAACACCCGCAACGCCAGATCATCGAGTTCCCACTTGATCTGCCAGACGCCCAGCCTGTTGGCCAGCGGCGCCAGAATATCCCGCGTCAATTCCGCCTCGGCTATTCGTTGCTGCTCATCGCCGGATTTCACCAGCACCCGCAACGCCAGCAAATGATCCGCCAGTTTGACCAACACCACGCGCACGTCCTGCACCATGGCCAGCAGCATCTTGCGCAATGCCTCCAGTTGCTGGCGCTGTGCCTCCGGATGCGCCGGGGACACCGCACGGCTCGACAGTGCGCCAATCTCACTCATGCGCAACACGCCCTCCGCCAATTCGGTAATTGCCGCGCCAAATTTTTCGCGGACATCTCGCGCCAGTTCCGGTCGGCTGCGCAACACCGGCACGATCAGCGCCGCCGCTACCGCCTCGTAATCGAGATCCAGTTCCAGCAGGATTTGCGCCGTAGCCTGCGCATGGGCAAATACAGACGATTCATCCGGGGAACCCAGAGTAAGACATGCAAAATCGTAAGCATCGCGCACGACTGTAGAGCCCGCCTCCCCCAAACGCGTGGCCATGCCTTCCAGCCACGGATCCTCAGCGGAATCCGCGCACCTGACCAGATGCAATCGGTTCTTGATATTCATGATCTATCGCTTTGCGAATCTCCCGGATACTGAATTCCAAGTGGGTTCCGGGCTTATATGCAGCATTCCATCCGTGCTGATTATCTCTCCAGACACCAGTCGCCCCAAAATAATGCGCACCCAGCACTGTTTTCCCGGTTTGACAGACCATACCCGACAGTCTGCGAGTTAAAACTTAAGTAACACGGAGGTGACACCGCCAATTGGCATATTTGTTCCTTTTCCGCTATTTTAGAAACATCTGCCGTACTTTTTCGGTATCTGACAAGGAGCCACTTGAGCACCAAAACGCCTTACAATGAAATGCTTACCGCCGATGGGTTAATCCGCGAGCACTACCGCGCACATTCAGAATGGCTGAAAAGTCAGCCGTCGGACTTCCTGCAGCAGAAACAGCGCGAAGCCAACGCGCTATACACCCGACTGGGCATCACCTTTGCAGTGTACGGCGACGAATCCGGCACTGAGCGCTCGATCCCCTTTGACATCGTTCCGCGCATCATCCGACCCGCTGCCTGGAAAATTATCAGCGACGGCGCCTGCCAACGCGTACGCGCCCTGAATGCTTTCCTGAAGGATATTTACAACGATCAGGAAATCGTCAAGGCCGGCATCATGCCTGAAGCGCAATTTACCGGTAATCCCGCCTACCGTCCCGAGATGAAAGGCGTGCAACTACCCGGTGACGTTTACGTACATATCGCCGGCGTCGATATCGTCAAAACTGACGAAGGTCAGTTTTACGTGCTCGAAGACAACCTGCGCACACCATCCGGCGTGTCCTACGTGCTGGAAAACCGCAAGATGATGATGCGGCTGTTCCCGGATCTGTTCGGCCGCATGCCGGTCGCGCCGGTCGATCATTTTACCGACGATCTGCTGGAGAACCTGCGCGCAATGGCACCCTCCAAATCCAGCCAACCCACCGTCGTGCTGATGACACCAGGCGCATTCAACAGCGCCTATTTCGAACATGCGTTTCTCGCGCAGCAGATGGGTGTCGAACTGGTCGAGGGCCAGGATATGTTCGTCGCCGACGACGTCGTCTACCTGCATACCACTGAAGGCCCGCAGCGCGTCGATGTCATCTACCGCCGGATCGATGATGATTACCTCGACCCGCTGGCATTCCGTCCGGATTCAACGCTGGGTGTGCCCGGGCTGTTTTCTGCTTACCGCGCCGGCAATGTCAATCTCGCCAATGCCATCGGTACCGGTGTCGCCGACGATAAATCCACTTATCTGTACGTGCCACAGATGATCGAGTACTACCTGAATGAGAAACCGATCATTGCCAACGTGCCCACCTACAGGCTGAGCGACCCGGAAGATCTTGCGTATACGCTGGCCCACCTGGCGGAACTGGTGGTCAAGGAAGTGCACGGCTCCGGTGGCTACGGCATGCTGGTCGGCCCCACTTCGACCAAGGAACAAATCGCCGCATTTCGCAAGATCATTGAATTGAATCCGAAAAACTACATTGCCCAGCCGACGCTGGCGTTGTCGACCTGCCCGACCTTCATCGATTCCGATATCGTGCCGCGGCATGTCGACCTGCGTCCCTATGTGCTGGCCGGACGCGAAGTTACTTTGATCCCCGGCGGCCTGACCCGGGTAGCACTGCGCGAAGGGTCGCTGGTCGTCAATTCATCCCAGGGTGGCGGCACCAAGGACACCTGGGTGCTGGAGGACCTGTCATGCTGAGCCGCCAAGCCAACAACCTGTACTGGATGTCACGACAGATCGAGCGTGCCGAAAATACCACGCGGCTGCTCGACATTACCTATCGCATGTCGCTGCTGCCCTATCGCGTAGACAATACGGAGCAAGCATGGACGGATCCGTGGTCGCTGCCGTTGATCATCAACGGGCTGGCCAGTGAATATTACGAGAGCAACCCGGGACCGATCACGTCAGACAAGGTTTTGAATTTCATGGTTATGGACAGTGCCAACCCTTCGAGTATTTACTCGCTGATACGCGCCGCCCGTGAAAACGGCCGCAGCATGCGCGGCTTGTTGACCACCGAAATGTACGAAGATCTGAATGCCATGTGGCTGGAATTGCGCAGCCGCAGCAACACGGCGCTTTCCCACGGCGGCATCAACGATTTTTTTGAATGGGTCAAGACGCAATCGCACCAATTTCGCGGGGTGACCGTCGGCACCATGCTGCGCGACGAGGCTTTCCAGTTCATCCGGCTCGGCACGTTCATGGAGCGCGCCGACAATACCGTGCGTCTGCTCGACGTCAAATACCACACGCTGCTGCCCAGTGCTGAGGAAGTGGGCGGCGCGGTGGATTACTATCAGTGGAGCGCGTTGCTGCGCTCGGTCAGCGCCCTGAGTGCCTATCGGCGTATTTACCGCGACGTCATCACACCCAAACGTGTCGCCGAACTGCTACTACTGCACGAGGACATGCCGCGTTCGCTGCACGCCTGCATGAACGATATCTATGAAATCCTCGGTAAACTTTGCAAACGCGAATCGATGGAGCCGGAGCGACTTGCCGGCGAACTGCACGCACAATTGCACTACGGTCGCGTGGACCAGATCATGGAAGAAGGTTTGCACGAATACCTGATGGAATTCCTGGAAAAACTGCACACCCTGAATGTCGAGCTCAATCAACAATTTCTGGCACCGGTATTTAATCCCGATTCGAAAATCGCTCAGGGAGCACACCAGACACAGAGCGCAACGCAGAAGCAGAGCGCCTGATGCGGGTAGATACGGCAGATCATCAATACCATTCTGTTCGTTCATGCTTGTCAGCCACGATAGCTTCCCCTATGCTCCGCACCATTGATTTCACGGCCTTAGAACAAAATGACCTACTGTGTAGCTGTAACCCTGAAATCCGGCATGGTCTTCGCCTCCGATTCGCGAACCAATGCCGGTGTCGACCATGTCTCCAGTTTTCGCAAGATGCGCGTATTCAACCGCGACGGCGACCGAGTGATTGTCATCCTGAGCTCGGGCAATCTGTCGATCACGCAAAGCGCAATCAATCTGCTCGATGAGGACCAGCGCGATCCTGGCGGGAAGCGCACGCTCTACGATGCAAAATCCATGTACGAAGTGGCGGAGATGGTCGGTCAGGCGCTGCGCGAAGTGCAGCTGCGCGACGGCGCTTACTTGCAGCAGGCCAATGTTGACTCCGGTGCGTCGTTCATTGTCGGCGGCCAGATTGCCGGCGGGCGCATGCGGCTGTTTCAGGTCTATACTGAAGGCAACTTCATCGAAGCCACCACTGAGACCACATACTTCCAGATTGGCGAAAGCAAGTACGGAAAACCAGTCATCGACCGCGTCGTCACCCCTGACACCAGTCTGCTCGAAGCCACAAAATGCATCATGGTTTCGTTCGACTCGACGATCCGCAGTAACATCTCGGTCGGTTTGCCGATTGACTTGCTCATCTATCAAGCCGACACGCTGCGCCTTGGATTCCAGCACCGGATTGTCGAAAGCGATCCGTACTTCACGCTGGTCCACGAGCAGTGGGGAGAAGGCTTGCGCAAAGTTTTTTCCGCTCTACCCGATCCCGACTGGAATGTCGGTTCCAAATAACAAACCACAGCAGCGAGTCAGGAAGCTCCGGCCATGAGCCTCCGGGTCGCACTGCACCACCAGTCGCGATATTGCTACGACCGCGATGTCATCATCGCCCCGCATGAAATCCGCCTGCGCCCGGCGCCCAGCTGCCGTGTTCCGATCCTTTCGTACTCGCTGAACATCAAGCCGGAAGATCACTTCATCAACTGGCACCAGGATATCTTCGGCAATCACGTCGCGCGCATCGTCTTCAAAGACGAGAAGGCGCGGGCACTCGAGATCACGGTCGATCTGGTCGCCGACATGACGGTGATCAATCCCTTCGATTTCTTCATCGAACCGTACGCAGAAAATTTTCCGTTCGCCTACCCGCCCGAACTGATGCGGGACCTGACGCCGTATCTGGCCGTGGACGAACAAGGCACGTTGTTGAAAAAATGGCTGGCTGATTTTCGCGCTTCCCTGCCCGCCACCAGCACCATGGTCGATTTCCTGATCGCTGTTAACAACAAGCTGAAGAACGATGTCGGCTATGAGGTGCGCATGGAAGCCGGCGTGCAGACCTGCGAGCACACGCTGCAGCACAAGAACGGTTCCTGCCGCGACAGCGGCTGGCTGATGGTACAGATCCTGCGCCATTGCGGCCTGGCGGCGCGCTTTGTGTCCGGCTACCTGATCCAGCTGAAGCCCGATCAGCCGCCGCTGGAGGGCGATCCCGGACCTGATCGCGACTTCACTGACTTGCATGCCTGGGCTGAAGCCTACATACCGGGCGCCGGGTGGATCGGCCTCGACGCCACGTCAGGTCTGCTCACCGGCGAAGGTCATATCCCTGTTGCCTGCACGCCATCGCCCTTCAGCGCCGCACCGGTCATCGGCACAGTTTCGCCGTGCGAAACAACCTTTGAATTTAACATGACCATCACACGTATCCGTGAGGATCCGCGTGTTACAAAACCCTACGACGAGGCGCAATGGCTGGCCATAGACGCACTCGGCAAAAAAATCGATACGGAGCTGGTTGCCAATGATGTGCGGCTAACCCAGGGTGGCGAGCCGACTTTTGTATCAATCGACAACATGGATGGCCCGGAATGGAACACCGTGGCGCTGTCCGAGCAGAAATGGGAACTCGCCGAACAATTGGCTTGGCGGCTCAAGCAACGTTTTGCGCCGGGCGGTCTGGTGTTCTACGGCCAAGGCAAGTGGTATCCGGGCGAACCGCTGCCCCGCTGGGCGCTGGGCATACAGTGGCGCAACGACGG
>JAQBGW010000144.1:0-16083 GCA_032128415.1 Betaproteobacteria bacterium
TGGCGCGCGGCGTTCTTCGTTCCGGGCCTGGTGTCGATCGCCTGCGGGCTGGCTTTCGCGCGCACCGCGGCGCGCGAGACCGAGGCGCCCGCGCGCCGCAGGCCGGCAGGCGGGGCGATGCCCGCGGAGTCGATCGGGCGCGTGCTCGCGGTGATGACGATGACCGCGATCACCGGCGCCTTGCTGTTCAACTTCACCACCAACGGCAACGCCCATCTGCTCGCCGAAGGCTTCACCGGGGTACTCGACGACCCGGCAGTCATCGGCATCATGCTCGCGGTGATCTACACCATTGCCTCATTCGCGCAGATAGTCGTGGGCCGGTTGATCGACCGCGTGCCCTTCAAGCCGCTGCAAGTGTGGATGTCAGTCGCGCAGATTCCGCTGCTGATCTGGGCTGCGCACTCACAAAGCTGGGGGCTGTTTATCGCACTGCTGGTGGTGATGATTTTCGTCTTTGGCTCGATCCCTTTCACCGACGCGATGATCGTGCGCTATGTTGATGACCGATTGCGCTCACGCGTAGCCGGCATGCGGCTGACGGTGGCCTTCGGCTTCAGTTCTCTGGCCGTCTGGGCGCTCGGTCCGCTGGTGAAAACCGTGGGGTTTTCGACCTCGTTGTGGATACTCGCCGGCATCGCCGCGATTAAAGCTGCCATCGTGTTGCTGCTGCCAGAAGAACCGAAAAATGAACCGGTGAAAGCGTAGCGGCTCTACACCCCGCGGCGTTTTGCCGCGAAAACCCTCGCTGCGCAGTAAACAGCCAGCCCGGCACAGCACGGCCCAAGCTCTGATGGCTTCTGAAATTACTATTTACTCTTTAAATTCAATGTGTTATGATTGTATATCCCGCGTAGCAGTAAGGCTGGGCACGAACTCAACGCCCGCCGCCCAGCTGGCTCCCAGAGGTAGGGGGTGCCGTACTCCTGTATCATGCGCGGCCCTGCTGTAACGGCCTGCCACCAGTGGCCATCCGACCGATTGCAATGAAAGGCAACTGAAATGCAAGAAATTCTCGACTATCTTCAAAACAGCGGCGAACGTCTCGATTCGGAAATCGCTGCCGCCACCGGTCTGTCTATTTCGGCCGTGCGTTCGCGCGTGACCGATCTGCATGCCAAGGGTGCTGTCATGGTATGCCGCTCGATCCGCTACAAAGACGGCAAGGAAATCGAAGCTGTGCTGTGCCGCATTTCGGGTTACATCCCGCCCGCCGCACCCGGCCGCAAGGCCAAAGCGCAACCGCCAGCAAAAACTGCGGTCAACGACTAAATTTGCAGTACCCGCCGGGCGCCTGCAGCGCGCCCGGCCCCCGCCACATGTGCGGCCATCGCCGTCATCACAGGATTAATATTTAGAAACAGGAACTTGGCGAGTACGTCTGGGATTGCGCGTCGCGACGGTCGCGTTTTCAATACGGATGTGCCTGCGGCGCTGGCGGCCGAGCCTGTACAGGCTCGCATTTGGGCTATCAGGGCGAGGGGGATGACTCGCGCATGACTTGTTCTGCAAAGCGCATGTCGGTCAAGTCTTCGTAGGTGAATTTCGTACGGATCGCGTTGCAGGCGAGCATCGCGTCGCGCAACCACTCGAGACCGGCGCGTTGCTGTATCGGGTTGGCGTTCCAGATTCGGTTCCGCCGGTATTCGTTGCAGCAGGTGGCCAGGGTTTTCACCGGGACATCCGGCAGATAGCTCGCAATGGCTTCAGCCAATTCACGCCCGTCGTGCCCGGCGATCCACTGCTGCGTTCGATAAATGGCACGTGTCATACGTAGCACCGTATCGGGGTCGCGCTCAAGGAAGCGCCGCGTGGTGTTAAGCGTGGTGTATGACGCCGGGCCGCGGCTGGCAGCGGCGTACCATATATGCCCGATGCCCTCAGCGACGACCCTCTGCGCTAACGGCTCAAAGACCTGGACGACGTCAATTTCACCTGCGCGCAGCAGTTCTACGTTTTCCGCCATGCTGCTTGCGGGGGCGCGCCGGACGCCCGCCGGATCAATCCCGGCGCATCGCAGATCATGTTGCAGA
Source organism: Betaproteobacteria bacterium (assembly GCA_032128415.1). Taxonomy (GTDB): domain Bacteria; phylum Pseudomonadota; class Gammaproteobacteria; order Burkholderiales; family SG8-41. The sequence continues at coordinate 2,034 of JAQBGW010000144.1, forward strand.
CAGTACCAAGGCGTCGGTACTTCACTGACCACCGCCAGCGTTTTCCCCACAAGGTCGTTCATGCAAAAGTCTGCGTTAGGCTCGCGGCCTAGCAGGTAAAAGGGATCGCGACCGACCACTTCACAGAAACCGACCAGACCACTTCCAGGATTCTCATCCAGCGCATGCATCAACCGCATCGGACCGCCCCACGAAACATGCCCCGTTCCGGTCAGCAGTCCTGTCAAGGTCTTGTCGGCCGCAGCCGACATCTCAAGACGAACGTCAACTCCTTCAGTCTCGTAGGCGCCGAGCGCAAAGGCGGCGTAAAAAGGCGCGTAGAAAACAGCGCGAAAGTTCTCGATCAGGGTGACGGGCATGCTTATTTGTCCGGCGCCATGGTAGATTTGACGAGCGAGCGCGGATCCCGGGGGCGCCAACGGCCCGAATCCACCTGTGCCAGAAATTCTGCGGTGAGGCGGTTGAACAGGTCGGGTTCTTCCACGTTCACCGCGTGACCGGTGTTCGGCACCACGGTGAGGCACGCTGAGGGGCACACCCGCTTGATGAAAATTCCAGGCTCGAGGCAATTGTTGTCCTCGTCGCCCGTCACCATGTGCAGCGGCACCTTGAGACGACGCAGGCCACGTTCCAGACTTTGGATGGTGGGCCGTTTCGCCTGCACGCCGCGCAGCGTATTGGCCGAACTGAGTGCCGAGTGCTTGGCAAATTCGACGCAGAAGTGCGCGAACCCGCGGGGATCCTTGTTCTGGTATTGAACCCGCGAGGGCCCGATCTGATATGGCTTGATGGCCTTTTTCGTGCCGAGTTCATCGAAGCGGCGTGCCATGACTTCCGTATCTTTCAAAAATTGAGCGCGCTTGTCCCGGTCGGAACCGTAACCCACGCCAATGGCTGTGAGTGACAATGCCAACCGCGCATGCCGCAGCCCGAAGTGTACAGTCGCGTAGCCACCCATCGAGCACCCGATGATGTGCGCTTTCCTGATCTTAAGGTGGCGCATCACGTTGGCGATGTCGTCGGTGGCAATGGCCTGGGAGTATTTGGCGCGCGCGCGCGGCACCTCCGAAGGCGGGTAGCCGCGCGCGTTAAAGGCGATGCAACGATAGCGTCGCGAGAAAAAACGCATCTGCGGCTCCCAGCTGTACAGGTCATCTGCAAACTCGTGAACGAACACGATGGGCGTTCCGCGCCCGGCTTCTTCGTAATAGAGCTTGACGTCAGCGGAATCGGCAAAAGGCATAGATGTCTCCCGGAGAGGATGGATTTTACCCGGACTGGCCGTAAGGCCGGACTACTCCTGGCAGGCGCTCGACGCATTCCGCGCCGAGCACTTTTTTTACAATTTCAGGGCCTGCTCGAACAGCCTGTCTTTCACGTTCGCTTTTACTCTGATGTACAGACTATTTTCGCCAACCCACTTTTCTGTTTCATCGAGCCAGCGGTAAAGTAACTGCTTTACCGCTGGCTATTGAATACTCGATGGCCAGCGTCGCTTCCAGAGTGGCCCGCGCCTCCTGTGGCAAGGCGAGCGCGCATGGCCTGCCCATCGCGAGGTAATCGAGCCAGGCGCGCGTCTCGTTAGCGAGCGGCCCCCAGAATTCACCGAGCGCCCAGTCGCCGGGCGTGCCGCTCTGCAGGAATACCATGTTTACCGTGTGATCGGGCAGATAGACGTGCGGAATGCCCTTTTCGGTGTACATCAACTGGTCAGTGTGATCGTCGTCTAGGATCATCACACCTTCGGTGCCCAGCACCTCGACGCGCGCCGCATGCCCGAGTGCCGGGTACTTGGCCGGCAGCGCATAGCTCACGCCCAGGTTCACCACCGTGCCGTCGGCATAGGTCAGGATGGCGTAGCTTACATCCTCGACTTCGTGACCGGCCTCCTGCAGCACGCCCATCTGGCCGCGCGCGTAGACTTCAGTGAGGCGCTTGCCCTCGAGCAGCCAGCTCATGAGATCGACGTAATAGGTCAGCGCATCCACCACCGGCGTCGCGTGGCGGTTGCGACCCAGCATGGCGAGCGCCTGCGAACGCGAATTGAATACGCGCGCTGCACCGCCCACCAACCGCCCCAACCTGCCCTGGACGATTTGCTCTTTGGCGTTCAGGTAGCGGTCCTTGTAGCGGCGACTGTAGCCCACGCGCACGTCGGCGCTGCGTTTTTCTATCGCTTGAATGACACGATCGGCGTCGGCAAGCGTGAGTGCGAGGGGCTTCTCCACCAGCACCGGCTTGCCCAGTTCTATCGCCTTCAGCACAGGCGCGACGTGCTCGCCCTCGCTGGTCGAGACGATAACCGCGTTCACTTCGGGCCGGGCGATAATCTCGTCGTTGTCGCTCGAATGGAATTGCGCGCCGACCTTCTGTGCGAGATTCGCCGCCTTGGCCGGATCCTGATCGGACACGGCGATAAAGCGCACCGACGGATGTCCCGCCGCAAGCCGCGCGCGCAGCGCGCCGATCCGTCCCGAACCGATGATGGCGATACCGAGGTCTCTGCGTTCGATTTTATGCTCCCGCTTGATTGAGAATCTTCGAATTGGCCGTAATGCCGGAGAATTTCACGATCTTTGCATAGTTGTTGGCGTTGACGCCAAATTGACCCAGCCTGCTGATTTTGACTGACCCATCGCAGACGCCTGAAACATATCCGAGCGGCGCCTCACCCCGGCTCTGCCGCAGCGATTACAAAAAAACGGCGCCTCACCGATGCGCCGCTGCCAGAATCAAACACCCGCCGCTCGCTGCCGTGAACGCATCGGCGCGCGGGGGCGGGAATCTTTAACCCTTGGTGATTCCAGCCGACTTGATCACGTCACCCCATTTCTTGATCTCGGCGCGGATCAACTTTTCAAATGCTTCGGGCGTCGACGGTTCTGCATCCATGCCCTGGTTGCCCAGTTTTTCACGCAGGTCCGCCGCGTTCAATGATTTGACCGTGGCCTGATTCAGTTTTGCGATGATCGCTTTCGGCGTTTTCGCCGCCGTCAGCAGGCCATACCAGGTACTGAATTCGTATGCCGGCACGCCCGACTCGGCAATCGTCGGCATGTCGGGCAAAACCGATGAGCGTGTTTTGCCGCTCTGCCCGAGGCCTCGCAACCGCCCGCCTTTGAGATGGCCAAACACCGTCGGGATCGGTACCATCACGCACTTCACGTGACCGGCGATCGCATCCCGCACGGCCGGGCCACCGCCCTTGTAGGGAACGTGCAAGAGGTCAATTTTCGCGATCTTCAGCAAGTACGCCATGGACAAGTGCGTGGAACTGCCGGCGCCCGCGGTACCGAAAGTTATTCTTCCGGGCTGCGACTTTGCCAGCGCGATAAATTCGGTAACGTTCTTTGCCGGAAACGCATTGTTGACAACCAGAACGCTCGGGGTAAAACCGACCAGCGAGATCGGCGCCAGATCACGGAGCGCTTTATAAGAACGCTCCGGACGCAGCGTCTCATTCACCGCGAGGCCGATATTGTTGACGATGATGGTGTAGCCATCCGGACTCGCTGAAGCCACCAGGGCTGTGCCGATGGTGCTGCCACCGCCCCCGCGGTTATCGACGACCAGCTGTTGGCCGAGCTCCTCTGTCAGCTTCGCGCCAACGAGACGCCCGATCAGATTCGAGGTTCCTCCGACCGAATAGGGGACGATGAAACGAATCGGCCGTTCAGGATATGCGCCCTGCACAACACCGGCTGTACCGCCCAGCACACACGCCGCCGCCAGTACACTGCCCCAGATTGAAACTTGCTTCATGTCGACCTCCTCATTGATTTGATAATGCACAACAACTACCTGCCGGTTCTGCTGACCGGCTCTGCGGAAACAGCTACTGCGTCAACTGGCGCACCATCTGCTCGACAAACCGCGCGGTCACCTCACGCATCTGCTCCGGCGTCAGATTGCTGACCGGATGCGGCAGTTCGACGAACGGGTGTCCGTCCATGCCTTTGCTGCGGAACTGGTACACCGCGGCATTCCTGAACACCGAGGTCAAAAACAATGTCGCCGGTATCCCGTGTTTTTCGAATTCCATGGTGTCGTGCACACTGCACAACGTGCAGGATCCTCACCCGCCCAGTGCCGCGGCAGCCACCTGCACTTTCTTTGCCATCTCGCTGATCAATGCCGCGGATGCGGGTTTCGAATAATGTTCCTTGCGCACGATGAGTACATCGGCGACGCCGTAATCGCGCCGCAGCACTGCCGCCACCGTTTCCAGTATGACGTCGGCCTGTTCCTTGGTGTTGTCGAGCAGGCCGACCACCTTCCCGGCGAGATCCATCGGCCGCGGCGCCAGCGCCACCCTCGCGTGACTTCCGCCGGCGGTGGGATCGATGAACGGGAGTGCAGCGGGTGCGGCGGTATCAGGCATGGGAACGAAAATACTCCTCTTCGGCGGAGGCATCAACCCTGGTGCAGCTCACGGCGACTCATACCATGTATTCGCCATGCACCGAATGACTCGATTCATTCCAGCCGTGGCACACCGCGGTGACCGGCCCCAGACCGCCAGCGACAATCAGGTGCAGGCGCTGCGGATCTTTCACCGCGCGAATCAGCGCGGCATCATCTTCGGGGTCCAGTCCCAGTGCGCGGGCACGCTCCGCGCGCCAGTTGCCGCCGCGCTTGAGATTCTTCTGCGTGCGCGCCGCCACCTCGCATAACCGGTGCTGCACATCCTTGCGCGACATCCCCGCACTCGAGCACAGTTTCGCATGCTGTGGACTCATCGCCACCACCACATCGGAGTTGAACCACATGTTCCAGGAACCCGGCGCAGTCATCGCGTCACCGATGCCTCGCAGCAGTCGCTGCGGTTCGGTGCTGACATCGTCAAAATGCAAGCGCGGACTCTCCACCATCGCACAAGTGATCACGTTCTGTTGAGGCTGGTAACCGCGCGATACCGCGAGACTCTCCCACGGGCTTTGCGCCATGTGCTCGGTCAGGCAGGCGGTGTAACGGATCGGCGAGCCAAACACCGTCGCCGATGCCAATCCGGCGATGCCGCCGCCGAGATTGAGCAGGATCAGCCGGATCGCGCGGCCGATGGTCACATTGGCACGGAAACCGGGACCGAAGCAGCCGTTGCCGCCGTGAATGCCAATTTTTTCGGCATAGGGGCCGTTGACGATCAGCAGCGGCGCCACACCATGCATCGTGCACTGCACCCCGCCCATATTGAGCGGCTCGCGCAGTATCAGCTCCAGTGCGCCCAGCACCACCGGCAGATACTCCGGCTTGCAGCCCGCCATCAGCGCATGGATGGCCACATCGCGCACCGTCGCGGTTTGGCCCGCGGGCGGAACTGTTCCGATCACCTCACCAGGCTTGCGCGGCGTCGCCTTGAGCATCCACTGCACGCGCGCCTCGGTCGGCGTGACGACCGGAAAGCCGTCGGACCAATCCTTTTCCAGAAAAAACTCGAATTCATCCACTGCAGCAGCCAACATGCACCTCCCGTGATCTGTATTGCCCGAGTCTACTGCGCATCACCCCGGCGCTGATCGACAATGTATAGACGCTTCACCGCCCTGAAATACAACTGGTTGTTTTTATTTATATTCCGTTCCGCCGTGCAACAGTACAATGTCCGGGCCGCCGCTTTGCCAGCAGGCGGCGCCCTTAATCGACCATCCTAACCGTGACACCAGACCAAATCCTCATACTCGTCATCCTGCTCGCCACCGGCGCGATGTTTCTGTGGGACCGCTGGCGCCACGACATGGTCGCTTTAGCCGCACTGCTGGCGTGCGTGATCGCAGGTCTTGTTCCTGCCGCTGACGCCTTTGCCGGATTCGGTCATCCGGCGGTAATCACCGTTGCCTGCGTACTGGTACTGAGCCAGGGCCTGCAGAATACCGGCGCGGTCGACGCCATCACGCGCCATCTCCTGCCGGCCAAATCCGGACCCACGTTGACTATTGCTGCGTTGACCGGGCTCGCCGCCGTACTCTCGGCGTTCATGAATAACGTCGGCGCGCTCGCGCTGCTGATGCCGGTGGCCATCCAGATCGCCGCCAAACAGCAACTGCCGCCGGGCAAAGTGCTGATGCCGCTGGCTTTCGGCTCAATCCTCGGTGGCATGACCACGCTGATCGGCACGCCGCCCAACCTGATCGTGTCCAGCTTCCGCGCGCAGACCGGTTCCGGCACTTTCGGCATGTTCGATTTCACACCCGTGGGCGTTGCAGTGGCCGCGACCGGCGTCCTCTTTGTCGCACTGGTCGGCTGGCGGCTGGTGCCGGCGCGCAAACAATCCGAAACGGAAGGTTTCGACACCGGCGCCTACCTCACCGAGGTACACGTGCCTGAGGACAGCGCTGCTGCGGGCAAGACCCTGCGGCAAATCGAAGAGGCGCTGGATGAAACCGGCGCACAGGTAGTCGGACTGGTGCGCAACGAAGTCCGCGTCACGGCACTGCGACCGGGCCGCGTGATCCAGGCCGGCGACATATTGGTCATCGAAGCCGAAGCCGAAGCCCTGTCCGGCGTGCTGTCGAGCCTCGGCCTGAAACTGGTGGAAGCCCACAAGGAACTTCCGCGCAAGAAAAACGGTGACGATGAAAATGAAACCGCGCCGAAAGATGGCGCCGACAAAGCACCCGATAAATCCAAAGAAGAACCCGCCCCGCAGTCTGACGACATCGTATTGATGGAACTGGCGATACTGCCCGGCTCCATGCTGGTGAACCGCTCCGCGAACGACATCCAGCTGCGCACGCATTACAGTATCAACTTGCTCGCAGTATCGCGCCAGGGACATCGCGCGACGACGCGGCTGCGCTCGATGCATCTGGCGGCCGGCGATCTGTTGTTGATGCAGGGCGCGCCCGAAGACATATCAGAATTTGCCACCGGTGCGGGCTGCGTCCCGCTCGCCGAGCGCGAACTGCGCATCCCCGACAAGAGCAAAGCGATCACTGCGGGCGCCATCATGGCCGCTGCAGTCGGCGGTGCGGCCTTCGGTCTGCTGCCGGCGGCGATCTCGTTCGGGGCCGGCGTGCTCGCGTCAATGGCGTTGCGCACCGTGCCGCCGCGCTCAGTCTACGAATCGATCGACTGGCCGGTGATCGTGCTGCTCGGCGCGCTGATCCAGGTCGCCGGCGCGATGGAGTCCACCGGCGCCGCCAACGTGGTCGCGCGATTCCTGCTCGAGAATGTCGCAGGAGGCGATGTGATCTTCGGGCTCGCGGTAATCCTCGTCGCCACCATGATACTCACCGACATGATGAACAATGCCGCCACTGCGGCTGTCATGTGCCCCATCGCCATCGGCGCCGCCAGCCAGTTGGGCGTCAGTGCCGATCCGTTTTTGATGGCCGTGGCCGTCGGCGCTTCCTGTTCCTTCCTGACCCCGATCGGCCATCAGAACAACACGCTGATTCTCGGTCCCGGCGGATTCCGTTTCGGCGACTACTGGCGCCTCGGGCTGCCAATCGACATTCTGGTGGTGGCTGTCAGCATCCCCATGATCCTGCTGGTGTGGCCGCTGTAGCGCACGCAGACCCCCGCGATCTCAACCGGGCGACTTGACCTCGATCGCGCCGCTGCGGATATGCAGATCGCGCTGCGGGAACGGAATTTCAATATTGTGTTCGCGAAACTTGTCGCAGATGGCCAAGTTGATTGCGCTTTTCAGCACACCCTTGCGATGCACCTGGGTTTCGCTCCACACCCGTAATTCAAACTCCAGCGCACTGTCGCCAAACGCCATCAGCCGCACCACCGGTGGCGGGTTTTTCATCACGTCCTTCGCGGCATCGGCGACTTCGAGCAATACCTTCTCCACCAGCCGCACGTCGCTGCCGTAGGCTACCCCCACCGGAATGCGGAAGCGCACCTTGCCGTCGTTGTATTTCCAGTTAACGACGTTCTCGGTGATGAATTTGGAATTGGGCACGATGATTGCAATGTTGTCGTTGGTCAACACCACCGTAGCGCGCGCGCCAATTTCCAGCACATCGCCATCGACCTCGTTGACCTCGATGCGGTCGCCAACCTTGATCGGGCGCTCGAACATGATGATCAGCCCGGAAAAGAAATTGCTGATCACGTTCTGCAAACCGAAGCCGACACCAATGCCGACCGCACCGGCCAGCACATTCAGAGTGGTCAGATCGATGCCTGCGGTCTGGATGATGACCAGCAGGCCGATCAGCAGCAGCAGGTAGCGCACAATGGCGCCCACCGCATGCTGTGCCGGCGCATCGAGGCCGGTACGCGTGAGCAATTTATCCGACAGCAACCCCTGCACCCGCTTCGCCGCCCAGAACAGCAGGACGATCAGCACCAGCACGTACGTCACCGACCACAGCGTGATCGGACTCTTGCCGATGGTCAGGATCGGCGTCTCGAGTATTTTGATCGCCTGGTTAAGCCAAGTGTGCAGTTCATTCATAGTCACAGCGCTCCGGATGGGTCCCACACTGCAGCGGAACGGAAAATTGCTCCCTGGAATGATGGTAACACCTCCGCCTGCGTGGCTTCTGTAGTAAGGCGAAGCGGCGGATTATCACGGGAAGCTGGAGGAGTTCCGGCGGTCGCTGGAGGAGACAATCAAATAATAGCAAACTCGAGTTCCGGTTAGCTCCCCAAACAGGGCGAAGGAAGAATTCGCCACCGATTTATCGCTGTAAAATCGACTGAACAATTGATCATCACCCGCTGATATCATCAGTCGGTCACTGCGTCGGCGGCTCCGCGCGCTGCGCTTCTTTTCATCTATTCGTATGGAGGTCAGACCATGGACGAACTGAGTTCGCTGTTCAATACAATTAATGACGCTCAATGGAGAGCGCTGATTGCCACCGCAGGCAAGATTCTCCTGATACTTGTGCTTGCCCTAGTTGTGCTCTCAGTCGCGCACCGGTTCATTCGCAGTTTTCACGATTACGTACAACGCCGTTCGGACGACCCGGGGCAAGCCCAGCGCGCCGAGACCCTCGGCCGCACCTTTCGCCACATCACGACGGTCGTCATTTTGATCGTCGCCGGTTCGCTTATCTTCGGTGAGCTCGGAATTTCGGTGGCGCCTATCCTCGCCGCCGCCGGCGTCGCCGGCATCGCGGTCGGCTTCGCAGCACAGAGCCTGATCAAGGACTACTTTTACGGGTTTTTCATCTTGCTTGAGGACCAGATTCGGCAGGGCGAGGTGGTCAACATCGCAGGCGTTGGCGGATTGGTCGAATCAATCACGTTGCGATATGTGCGCCTGCGCGATTTCGAGGGGCATGTGCATTTCGTGCCGAACGGCGAAATAAAGGCCGTCTCCAATCTCACGCGCGATTTCGCCCAATGCCTGATTGAGGTCGGGGTTGCCTATCGCGAAAACATAGACGAAGCGCTCAGCGTGATGCGCGAAGTCGGGCAGGGAATGCGCACAGACGACACGTTCCGGTCGAAGATCATCGACGATACCGAAATCATCGGGGTCGAGCGCTGGGACGATTCGGCGGTCACCATCCGTTGCCGGCTCAAGGTGAAGCCGCTTGAGCAGTGGACTGTGCGGCGCGAGTTCCTCAAACGCCTGAAGAAGGCCTACGACGAGCGCGGCATTGAAATCCCGTTCCCGCACCTGACCCTCTATCCGGGCCAGCTCAAGGACGGCTCCGCCCCGCCGCTGCGTGTCGCGTCCTGAACACCCAGCTGAAAACGTCGTAATCCCGGATTGAGGTACGCATACGTCGCATCCTGGCAATACGGAAACAAAATACGGAAGGGGGCGGTTTGGCCATTTTTTCCTAAACGCCCTCAACAAAAGTAGTGCCAACCCGACCCCTTCGCCCTTCTACCGCCGTTGATATTATTGATATTTTTCAGGCGGCCGCAGGCTACGCATCGAAGGTCGGTTACTTGGTGTCGGGCGTGCGCGGATCCATTTCCAGCACAACCGGAGAACTGGCGCCGATGGTGACGTAGGTCTGCTGCTGTTCGACCGGCAGAGCCACGCCGACGCGCAACCGCCACACCCCGTAGCCCGACATCGCCGTCAGCACCAGTGCAAAAAACGTCAGCAATCCGCCCGAACCCTGCAGGTCCATCAGCGCACCGGCACCCACCGGTCCGAGCACGGCACCGATGCCGTGCACCAGCAGCAGACTGCTCGAGGCTTCGAGCGTCTCGTCCTGCGTAATGCGATCATTGACCAGCGCCACGCTAAGCCCGTAAATCGCAAACACCAGTCCGCCGTAAAAAAACATGCACACGATCATCGCGATCGTCGATACCGTGACCAGGGTATAGGCCAGCACCGCCAACCCTGCCGCCCCGGCGCAGACGATGGTCAGCACATTGCGCCGGTCATTCTTGTCCGACGCATGACCGACCGGCCACTGCAACAGCGCGCCACCGAAGATGGTGACGGCCATGAAGGTCGCCACACCCACGCCGGACAAACCGACGCGCTGGCCGAACACCGCACCCATGCCGAAAAATGCGCTGTTGAGCAGACCCGATGCCACCGCCGCCGCCACACCCATCGGGGAAATTTCATACAGGCGGGCGATGCTCATATTGGGTACCCGCACCGGCCGCGGCTCCGGCGTGCGGGTGAACGCCACCGGCACCAGTGCCAGCGACAGCAATATGGAGACCAGTCCGAGGGGCACGAAACCGAGCACATCACCCGCCAGCACCAGGAACTGTCCGACGCCCATCGCCACCAGCGTCACCGCCACGTAGGCCGAAAAAATCCGCCCGCGCGCCGCGTTGGGCGAAATCACATTGAGCCAGCTCTCCATCACCATGTAGAGGCCGACCAGGCAGACGCCGGTAATCAGGCGCAGCACCGCCCACACCCACGGATCCACCGCCATGGCATGGACGATGGCGGTGGTCGACGCCACCGAAGCCATCGCGGCAAAAGCGCGGATATGGCCGGCGCGGCGGATCATCGCCGGGCACACGAAGGTGCCGATCACAAAACCGGCGAAATACGAGGACATCACCAGGCCGGTGGCGATGGTCGAAAAATTCTCGGCGCTGGCGCGCAGACCCAGCGCGGTGAAAAACAGGCCAATGCCCACCAACAGGATGCCGCTGGACAGCAACAGCGACAGTACCGCTCTCCAGGTCGCGGATAAATCAAATTTTACGGGCACAACACTCCTCAGCAGCAATTACCGTTGTTACTACATACCAGCCTTCAGCACATGCAAGCGTCTGTGCTTGCTTTCATTCATATCATAGTCCTCAGTCACACCAAAATCCGGCGCCATTCACCGGCAGGGCCGTTGCCGGCAAATTACTTACGCCCGCGCCACCGACAATTCATCCCAGCGCGTGGTATAGGCCGGCGACATCTGCTCCCGCTTCATCGCCCACGCATTGTGCGTGCCTGCCGAGGCCAGGCGCAGTGTGCCCCGGCCGGCGCCCTGGTTCACGCGGTCCATGACGTGCATCAGTTTGGAGCGCACCATGATTGTTGCCGTTGCCACGGCGTCGTCACTGGCGGTGTCGAACAACTGCAACTGCTCCATCGCCTGCGGCCGCAGGTCGTGCAGCATCACACCCGCCTTCACATAACGGTAGCCCGGCTTGTAGACGCGGCGCAGTCCGGACAGCGCAGCGGTGGTGAAACGCAGCGAATCATCGGTGGGCGCGCCCAGCTTCACCGTCACCACCGGGTGATCCTGCGGCACATGGGCGTTGTACGCATTGGTCTGCAGGAACACCTGCAGGGTTGCGCACACGCTGTGCTGGCGGCGCAGTTTCTCCGCGGCGCGGCATACATACTGGGTCACGGCTTCTTCCAGTTCATGCAGCACCGTGACCGGTTTGCCGAAAGAACGCGAAGACACGATCAGCTGTTTATCCGGAGTGACGGCTTCCAGCGGCTGGCAGGACACGCCGCGCAGCTCGCGCACCGTGCGCTCCATCACCACGCCGAAGCGGCTGCGCAGCAGTGCGGTATCGGCCTGCGCCAGATCGTGCGCCGTGCGGATACCCATCGCCAGCAACTGCATGCCCCAACGGTGCCCTATGCCCCACACCTCGCCCGCCGGCAATGTCGCCAGCACCGGCGCCAGTTGCGCGGCGGTGGACGCGCTCCAGTCGCAGACACCCGCATACTGCGGCCGTTTCTTGGCGCAGTGGTTGGCGAGTTTGGCCAGCGTCTTGGTGGACGCGATGCCGACGCAGGTCGGCAACCCTGTCCAGGCGAGTACCCGCTGGCGAATCTCCTGACCATAACGGCGCAGGTCCTGGTGACCGAATCCGGCGAGATCGATGAAGCTCTCGTCGATGGAGTAGATTTCCTGGCGCGGACTGAACTGGCCGATGATGGCCATCATGCGCTGCGACATGTCGCCGTAGAGCGTGTAGTTGCTGGACAGCGTGACGACCTTGTTTTTACGGATGATGTCGCGCACCTTGAACAGCGGCACACCCATGCCGATGTTCAGCGCGCGGGCTTCGTTGGAGCGCGCGACCACGCAGCCGTCGTTGTTCGACAGCACCACCACCGGCCGCCCCTCCAGCCGGGGATCAAACACCCGTTCGCAGGAAACGTAGAAGTTGTTGCCGTCGATCAGCGCGTAGCAGTGTTCAGAAGCTGTGGACGACATGCCGGACCACGCCCCACACCGTCAGTTCGTGGCCCGCTTTGGCGACAATCTCGGGGTAGGCCTCGTTCGCGGCGAGGAGCTTGACCACGCCGCGGCGCTTGTAGAGCCGCTTCACCGTCAGCTCGCCGTTGACCACCGCGACCACGATGTCGTTGTGCTTCGCTTCGACCGAGCGGTCGACGATCAGCAGGCTGCGGTCATGGATGTTGGCACCGGTCATCGAATCGCCCTTGACCCGCAGGAAAAAGGTTGCCTCTTTGTGGCCGACCAGATGTTCATTCAGATCCAGCCGCGCCTCGATGTAATCGTCGGCCGCCGACGGAAACCCCGCCGCGATCCTGCTGCTGTAGAGCGCGGTGCGCCGCGGCGGTGGGTCCGCGGGCGGCAACTGGAGCTGGCCCGCGCCCAGCGCCTTGGCGAACGGCAGCATCCCGGCGATCTGCGGCACAAGGCTGACCGGCACCCGCACCGGGCGGGTGGGTTCGCCATGCGCGCCGCCGGGACGCCGTCCCGCGCCTTGGCGCCTGCCGCCCCATGTGGTTTTCTTTGCCATCTTGAAAAGTGTAACATTAATCAAGAAAGCCGGGGCCTGTTAACCGTTACTTCGTGATCAATCCACGCGTTCGAGCAGCTCCGGTCGGTTGTTCCGCGGCGAATTGACGGCCTTGCTGATCCGGTAAACCGTCATGTCTGAAGCCGGATACGGCTGGAAGATGTCGGCCAGCGCCGCCGGATCGGTGATGGCGGGGTCCAGCCAGCGTGCGTAGTCGGCCGGCTTGACGATCACCGGCATGCGGTGATGGATGGGTGCGATCAGCGCATTGGCCTCGCCGGTGAGGATGGTGAAAGTCGCCAGCGCATCGGCCTCACCCGCGTGCCAGATTTCATAAAGGCCGGCAAAGAAAAACGGCTCGGCGCTTTGCAGGCGGATCAGCCACGGCTGCTTGCCATCCGGCGTCTGCTGCCATTCATAAAAACCGTCGCAGGGCACCAGGCAACGGCGCTTGCGCAGCAGTGGCGCGAACAATTTATTGGTGGCGACAGTTTCAGAACGCGCGTTGATCGGCCGCGGCCCCTGATCCGGCGCCTTGGACCAGCGCGCGAGCAATCCCCAGTTCACCAGATCCAGCCACACATTCTTGTCGTCACGTCGAGCAACCCACACCGCATGGGTGGGCGACACGTTGTAGTTGAAAGCCGCGTCCGGCGCACCGCGGTCGTGATCCGCCACCAACCCGCCGGACTGGGCCAGCGCGTTCTCGTAATCCATCTTGGAGCGGTAAAGCCCATAGCGGCCGCACATGGGGAAATACTATACCGATTGCATTGCGTCGGAATCAGCCCAAAGCAGACACAGCCAAAGCAAACAAAAACCCCGCCGAAGCGGGGTCTGTGTGAAGGCTGGTAAGTCTTACACAGCCTGCTTTTTCCTGCGTCATCCTAACCAACCGAGCAGGCCAACACTGTACTCGCGG